>NZ_PTRE01000071.1 GCF_002965065.1 Escherichia sp. MOD1-EC7003 | reverse complement strand
CTCTATGCCAGTTGCAGCCTAAGAAGTGGGAAGCCTCGCCGTTTACGGCGGGGAGCAGTCACGTAACACATTAAAGACGTTACCGAACCAGCACAAAATCACGGTTATACCAAAGAGAATGACAATCGCCGGAATAAGATTGCCACCCCAGACCGTGAACATCTGATTGGGAAACTTCTTGCGGGCTTTGATTGCCAGTACTGCGGGGATAAATTACGTAAGAATTTTAATGTTTAAAAAAAGGGTTGAGGAATAACAGGAGTGCTAATAATGAAGCGAAGCCGCATCTGACAGTCAGAATGCGGCTTCGTAAGCGCGGTTACTTACCGATACAGAAGCTGGAGAAAATCCGCCCCAGCAGGTCGTCAGAAGTAAATTCCCCGGTGATTTCGCTTAAATTCTGCTGTGCGAGGCGCAACTCTTCTGCCAGCAACTCGCCCGCCCAGGCACCTAACAGTTGCGCTTTACCTTGCTGCAAATGCTCTGCCGCCTGTTCCAGCGCCTGTAGATGACGACGACGCGCCAGGAAGCCGCCTTCCATGTTGGTGTCAAAGCCCATGCTCTGTTTGAGATGGTTACGCAGCACGTCCACGCCTTCGCCAGTCCTTGCCGAGAGACGAATTAACGCGTGACCGTTCACTTCGCTCATTCCCAGCGTTTCGCCAGTGATATCGGCTTTATTGCGCACCACGGTGATCGGCAGTTTTGCAGGCAGACGGGCGATAAATTCCGGCCAGATCTCTGCCGGATCAACGGCGTCTGTCGTGGTGCCATCGACCATAAACAGCACGCGGTCGGCCTGTTCAATTTCCTGCCACGCGCGCTCGATACCAATACGCTCAACTTCGTCACTGGCTTCACGTAGCCCGGCGGTGTCGATGATATGCAATGGCATCCCGTCAATGTGGATATGCTCACGCAGCACATCACGCGTGGTTCCGGCGATATCAGTCACGATTGCCGCTTCACGCCCCGCCAGCGCGTTCAGTAGGCTCGATTTACCGGCGTTAGGACGCCCGGCAATCACTACTTTCATCCCTTCGCGCAACAGACTACCCTGACGAGCTTCGGCGCGTACCGCGTCGAGATCGGCAATTACGTCATTGAGCTGGGCTTCAATTTTGCCGTCGGAGAGGAAATCGATCTCTTCATCAGGGAAATCAATTGCCGCTTCGACGTAAATGCGCAAGTGGGTGAGGGCTTCCACCAGATGGTTAACCCGTGCGGAGAACGCGCCTTGCAGCGAGTTTAGCGCCGAACGGGCCGCCTGTTCCGAGCTGGCGTCGATAAGATCCGCAATCGCTTCGGCCTGGGCCAGGTCGAGTTTATCGTTAAGAAACGCGCGTTCGGAAAACTCACCCGGGCGGGCAATCCGCAGGCCGGGAATGGTCAGAATGCGTTTTAACAGCAGGTCGAGGATCACCGGACCGCCATGACCTTGCAGTTCCAGCACATCTTCGCCGGTGAACGAGTTCGGGCCAGGGAACCATAGCGCAATCCCCTGATCGAGCACGCTGCCGTCGGCGTCTTTAAACGGAAGATAATCGGCGTAGCGCGGCTTAGGCAGTTTACCCAGCACGGTTTCGGCTACTTCACGGGCTTTGAGGCCCGAGATGCGCAGGATGCCAACGCCGCCACGTCCCGGAGGCGTTGCCTGGGCTACGATAGTGTCATTATCGCTCATGATGTTCCTGTTGCTTTGTGTGGCGGATGCGCGGTGCTTATCCACCCTACGAAAAGAAAAAAGGCGGTCAACTGACCGCCCTTTAATTTATGTTCCGTTTGCCGGATGGCGGCTTCGCCTTATCCGGCCTACAACCGAATCAGGATTTTTTCTTCTCGCGGCTATGCAGGCCACGTTTTTCCAGACCACGGTAAATCAGCTGCTGCTGAATAATGGTTACCAGGTTGCTGACGATATAGTACAGCACCAGACCTGACGGGAACCACAGGAAGAACACGGTGAAGATGACCGGCATAAAGGTCATAAGCTTCTGCTGCATCGGGTCGGTCACAGTGGTCGGCGACATCTTCTGAATGAAGAACATCGTTACGCCCATCAGGATCGGCAGGATGTAGTACGGGTCCTGTGCAGACAGGTCGTGGATCCACAGCGCAAACGGCGCCTGACGCAGTTCAACGGAACCCATCAGCATGTAGTACAACGCCAGGAAGATTGGCATCTGGATCAGCAGCGGGAAGCAGCCGCCCAGCGGGTTAACCTTCTCTGCTTTGTACAGCGCCATCATTTCCTGGCTGATACGCTGTTTGTCATCGCCCAGACGCTCACGCATCGCCTGAATCTTCGGCTGCAGCATACGCATCTTCGCCATGGAGGTGTACTGCGCTTTGGTCAGCGGGTACATGATGCCACGAACGATAAAGGTGATGATGATAATGGAGAAGCCCCAGTTACCCACAAAGCTATGGATCCATTTCAGCAGTTTGAACAGCGGCTGAGAAATGAACCACAACCAACCGTAATCAACGGTCAGATCCAGATGCGGAGCAACAGCTGCCATTTTGTCCTGGATTTCCGGGCCAACCCACAGGGTGCTGTTCATCGCGCCAGTTTGACCAGGCTGAACCAGTACCGGCTGAGATTTATAGCCGATAGCGGCGATGCCGTTACCCAGATTAGCGGTATAGAAGTTGTTGGTACCGTCGTTATGCGGGATCCACGCCGTCGCGAAATACTGTTGCAGCATCGCCACCCAACCACCTTTCGAAGAGAGATTCAGGTTTTCGTTATCGGCAATGGTATCGAACTTGTATTTCTCGTACTTCTCGTCAGGCGTGGAGTACGCTGCGCCACGGAAGGTGTGCAGTGCGAAGTTGCTGCTTCCGGTATCGAGATGCGGTGGCAGAGTGATGGATTGCTTCAACTGACCAAAGGTGGAGATCTCCAGCGGTTTCTCGCCAGCGTTCTGCACGTTGTAGTTGACGTTGACAGCGTAATCACCGCGTTTCAGGACAAACGTTTTGGTAAACGAGTTGCCTGCCGCGTCGGTATACGTCATCGGCACTTGCAGTTCGTTTTGGCCTTCAGCCAGCACATAAGCGTCTTTTTCAACGTTATACAGCGGACGCGGGCCGTTAGCCGGGTTATCCGGGCCATCACGACCTGTCAGACCGCTCTGTGCCTGATAAATAAACTGCGGTGAAGTTTCCAGCAGCTGGAACGGCTGGGTAGAGTTCAGCTCTTTCGGGTAAGCAGGCAGCAGAGCTTGCTCAACATCACCACCACGGGTGTTGATGGTCAGATCAAGCACGTCGGTCTTAACCGAGATCAGTTTCCCCTGGCCACTGGCCGGTACGCCCTGGTCGGCGGCGCTACCCGCTGCGGTGGTCGTTGTCTGCGTGGTCTGTTGGGCCTGAGGTTGCGGGTTTTTATCCTGCTCCCAGGCTTGCCAGATCATGAAAGACACGAACAGCAAAGCGATGACTAAAAGATTGCGTTGCGAATCCATCGTTAGTGTTCTCTGGTATCAAATGGTCCGGGCGGGACGGGATCGTCACCACCAGGGTGTAAAGGGTGGCATTTTAATACGCGTTTCACCGTCAACCAACTGCCTTTTATCACTCCAAACCTGCGCAATGCCTCAATTCCGTAGCTTGAACAGGTTGGAGTGAAACGACAATGCGGCCCGAGTAGCGGACTAATCAGGCGTTGATAGACCCGAATGAGGGTTATCAGGACCCGCGAGCCAGGCGACAGTGGCGGCGCCATAATTTTTCCAACGCTTCCGAGAGAGCACGGTTATCGAGGTCGGCAACCCCTTTTTTCGCCACCACCACGAAATCCATAGCCGGGAGTTCATGTTGGCGCAGACGGAAGCTTTCACGCGTCAGACGTTTAATCCGATTGCGTTCATGGGCGCGTCGAACGTTTTTCTTGGCGACTGTAAGACCGATACGGGGATGCCCCAGCGAATTCAGGCGGCCGAGAATGGTAATTTGCGGCGTGCCAGCCCGTTGTGGCTGCTGGAAGACGAATGTGAATTGACTGGGAGTTAACAATCGTAACTCCCTGGGAAATGCGAGCTTAACCACTCAGGGGTTAGCTTTATTACTTAGAAACGGTCAGACGAGCGCGGCCTTTAGCACGACGACGTGCCAGAACCTGACGACCATTTTTAGTAGCCATACGAGCACGGAAGCCGTGAGAACGGTTGCGCTTCAGTACAGACGGTTGAAAAGTGCGTTTCATGGCGATTTCTACCTAAACTTGAATAAATTCAATGGCTTTATTGGATATCCGCCGAAAAATGAAACGATGGACACCGAAGCCATGGGTGATTAAAGAGGCCAGATTGTAATAATTGTACACTCCGGAGTCAATTCTCTTTCCTTATTTACCGCGCTTTTCCGCACCTTTTCGCAGGGAAAATGTACGGTCTCACACCAGTGAAAACCAGTATGGCGCGCCGGGTGGAGGATTATACGGGCTGACGGGTAAAGCGCAAGGATCGTCCAGGATCTTTATTAGATCGATTAAGCCCATTTTTGTCTATGGTCATTAAATTTTCCAATATGCGGCGTAAATCGTGCCCGCCTCGCGGTAGGATCGTTTACACTTAGCGAGTTCTGGATCATCCTGTGGATAAATCGGGAAAATCTGTGAGAAACAGAAGATCTCTTGCGCAGTTTAGGCTATGATCCGCGGTCCCGATCGTTTTGCAGGATCTTGATCGGGCATATAACCGCAGACAGCGGTTCGTGCGTCACCCTCATGCAGGGTCTTTTCGACGTACGTCAACAATCATGAATGTTTCAGCCTTAGTCATTATCGACTTTTGTTCGAGTGGAGTCCGCCGTGTCACTTTCGCTTTGGCAGCAGTGTCTTGCCCGATTGCAGGATGAGTTACCAGCCACAGAATTCAGTATGTGGATACGCCCATTGCAGGCGGAACTGAGCGATAACACGCTGGCCCTGTACGCGCCAAACCGTTTTGTCCTCGATTGGGTACGGGACAAGTACCTTAATAATATCAATGGACTGTTAACTAGCTTCTGCGGAGCGGATGCCCCACAGCTGCGTTTTGAAGTCGGCACCAAACCGGTGACACAAACGCCACAAGCGGCAGTGACGAGCAACGTTGCGGCCCCTGCACAGGTGGCGCAAACGCAGCCGCAACGTGCAGCGCCTTCTGCGCGTTCCGGTTGGGATAACGTCCCGGCGCCGGCAGAACCGACCTATCGTTCTAACGTAAACGTCAAACATACGTTTGATAACTTCGTTGAAGGTAAATCTAACCAACTGGCGCGCGCGGCGGCTCGCCAGGTGGCAGATAACCCCGGTGGTGCCTATAACCCGCTGTTCCTTTATGGCGGCACGGGGCTGGGTAAAACTCACCTGCTGCATGCGGTGGGTAACGGTATTATGGCGCGCAAGCCGAATGCCAAAGTGGTTTATATGCACTCCGAGCGCTTTGTTCAGGACATGGTTAAAGCTCTGCAAAACAACGCGATCGAGGAGTTTAAACGCTACTACCGTTCCGTAGATGCACTGCTGATCGACGATATTCAGTTTTTTGCTAATAAAGAACGATCTCAGGAAGAGTTTTTCCACACCTTCAACGCCCTGCTGGAAGGTAACCAGCAGATCATTCTCACTTCGGATCGCTATCCGAAAGAGATCAACGGCGTTGAGGATCGTTTGAAATCCCGCTTCGGCTGGGGACTGACTGTGGCGATCGAACCGCCAGAGCTGGAAACCCGCGTGGCGATCCTGATGAAAAAGGCCGACGAAAACGACATCCGTTTGCCGGGTGAAGTGGCGTTCTTTATCGCCAAACGTCTACGATCTAACGTACGTGAGCTGGAAGGAGCGCTGAACCGCGTCATTGCCAACGCCAACTTTACCGGACGGGCGATCACCATCGATTTCGTGCGTGAGGCGCTGCGCGACTTGCTGGCATTGCAGGAAAAACTGGTCACTATCGACAATATTCAGAAGACGGTGGCAGAGTACTACAAGATTAAAGTCGCGGATCTCCTTTCCAAGCGTCGATCCCGCTCGGTGGCACGTCCGCGCCAGATGGCGATGGCGCTGGCGAAAGAGCTGACTAACCACAGTCTGCCGGAGATTGGCGATGCGTTTGGTGGTCGTGACCACACGACGGTGCTTCATGCCTGCCGTAAGATCGAGCAGCTGCGTGAAGAGAGCCACGATATCAAAGAAGATTTTTCAAATTTAATCAGAACATTGTCATCGTAAACCTATGAAATTTACCGTAGAACGTGAGCATTTATTAAAACCGCTACAACAGGTGAGCGGTCCGTTAGGTGGTCGTCCTACGCTACCGATTCTCGGTAATCTGCTGTTACAGGTTGCTGACGGTACGTTGTCGCTGACCGGTACTGATCTTGAGATGGAAATGGTGGCGCGTGTTGCGCTAGTTCAGCCGCACGAACCTGGGGCGACGACCGTTCCGGCGCGCAAATTCTTTGATATCTGCCGAGGTCTGCCTGAAGGCGCGGAAATTGCCGTGCAGCTGGAAGGTGAGCGGATGCTGGTGCGCTCCGGGCGCAGCCGTTTTTCGCTGTCTACCCTGCCAGCGGCAGATTTTCCGAACCTCGATGACTGGCAGAGCGAAGTTGAATTTACCCTGCCGCAGGCGACGATGAAGCGTCTGATTGAAGCGACCCAGTTTTCCATGGCGCATCAGGACGTTCGCTATTACTTAAACGGTATGCTGTTCGAAACTGAAGGTGAAGAACTGCGCACCGTAGCGACCGACGGCCACCGTCTGGCGGTCTGTTCAATGCCAATTGGTCAATCTTTACCGAGCCATTCGGTGATCGTGCCGCGTAAAGGTGTGATTGAACTGATGCGTATGCTCGACGGCGGCGACAATCCGCTGCGTGTACAGATTGGCAGCAATAACATTCGCGCCCACGTTGGCGACTTTATCTTCACCTCCAAACTGGTGGATGGTCGCTTCCCGGATTATCGACGCGTTTTGCCGAAGAACCCGGACAAACATCTGGAAGCTGGCTGCGATCTGCTCAAGCAGGCGTTTGCCCGTGCGGCGATTCTCTCTAACGAGAAATTCCGCGGCGTGCGTCTGTATGTTAGCGAAAACCAGTTGAAAATTACCGCCAACAACCCGGAACAGGAAGAAGCGGAAGAGATCCTCGACGTTACCTATAGCGGTGCGGAGATGGAAATCGGCTTCAACGTCAGCTATGTGCTGGATGTCCTGAACGCGCTGAAATGCGAAAACGTCCGCATGATGCTGACCGATTCGGTTTCCAGCGTGCAGATTGAAGATGCGGCCAGCCAGAGCGCGGCTTATGTTGTCATGCCAATGAGACTGTAATGTCCCTCACCCGCTTGTTGATCCGCGATTTCCGCAATATCGAAACCGCGGATCTCGCTTTATCTCCCGGCTTTAACTTTCTGGTAGGTGCCAACGGCAGTGGCAAAACCAGCGTGCTGGAAGCCATCTATACGCTCGGCCACGGTCGGGCGTTTCGCAGTTTGCAGATTGGGCGCGTCATTCGCCACGAGCAGGAGGCGTTTGTGCTCCACGGGCGTTTGCAGGGCGAAGAGCGCGAGACGGCGATTGGCTTAACCAAAGACAAACAGGGCGACAGCAAAGTCCGCATCGACGGTACTGACGGGCATAAAGTCGCGGAGCTGGCGCACCTGATGCCGATGCAGTTGATAACGCCAGAAGGGTTTACTTTACTCAACGGCGGTCCCAAATACAGAAGAGCATTCCTCGACTGGGGGTGCTTTCACAACGAACCCGGATTTTTTACCGCCTGGAGCAATCTCAAGCGTTTGCTCAAGCAGCGCAATGCGGCGCTGCGCCAGGTGACTCGTTACGAACAGCTGCGCCCGTGGGATAAAGAACTGATCCCGCTGGCAGAGCAAATCAGCACCTGGCGCGCGGAGTATAGCGCCGGTATTGCGGCTGATATGGCCGATACCTGTAAGCTATTTCTCCCTGAGTTTTCTCTGACTTTCTCTTTCCAGCGCGGCTGGGAGAAAGAGACAGATTACGCTGAGGTGCTGGAACGTAATTTTGAACGCGATCGCCAGCTAACCTACACCGCGCACGGCCCGCATAAAGCGGACTTACGCATTCGCGCCGACGGTGCGCCGGTGGAAGATACCTTATCGCGTGGGCAGCTTAAACTGCTGATGTGCGCCTTACGTCTGGCGCAAGGAGAGTTCCTCACCCGTGAAAGCGGGCGGCGGTGTCTCTACCTGATAGATGATTTTGCCTCTGAGCTTGATGATGAGCGTCGCGGGCTGCTTGCCAGCCGCTTAAAAGCGACGCAATCACAGGTCTTTGTCAGCGCGATCAGTGCTGAACACGTTATAGACATGTCGGACGAAAATTCGAAGATGTTTACCGTGGAAAAGGGTAAAATAACGGATTAACCCAAGTATAAATGAGCGAGAAACGTTGATGTCGAATTCTTATGACTCCTCCAGTATCAAAGTCCTGAAAGGGCTGGATGCGGTGCGTAAGCGCCCGGGTATGTATATCGGCGACACGGATGACGGCACCGGTCTACACCACATGGTATTCGAGGTGGTAGATAACGCTATCGACGAAGCGCTCGCGGGTCACTGTAAAGAAATTATCGTTACCATTCACGCCGATAACTCTGTCTCTGTACAGGACGACGGGCGCGGTATTCCTACCGGTATTCACCCGGAAGAGGGGGTATCGGCGGCAGAAGTGATCATGACCGTTCTGCACGCAGGCGGTAAATTTGACGATAACTCCTATAAAGTGTCCGGCGGTCTGCACGGCGTTGGTGTTTCGGTAGTAAACGCCCTGTCGCAAAAACTGGAGCTTGTTATTCAGCGCGAGGGTAAAATTCACCGTCAGATCTACGAACACGGTGTACCGCAGGCCCCGCTGGCGGTTACCGGCGAGACTGAAAAAACCGGCACCATGGTGCGTTTCTGGCCAAGCCTCGAAACCTTCACCAATGTGACCGAGTTCGAATATGAAATTCTGGCGAAACGTCTGCGTGAGTTGTCGTTCCTCAACTCCGGCGTTTCCATTCGTCTGCGCGACAAGCGTGACGGCAAAGAAGACCACTTCCACTATGAAGGCGGCATCAAGGCGTTCGTTGAATATCTGAACAAGAACAAAACGCCGATCCACCCGAATATCTTCTACTTCTCCACTGAAAAAGACGGTATCGGCGTCGAAGTCGCGCTGCAGTGGAACGATGGCTTCCAGGAAAATATCTACTGCTTTACCAACAACATTCCGCAGCGTGACGGCGGTACTCACCTGGCAGGTTTCCGTGCGGCGATGACCCGTACTCTGAACGCCTACATGGACAAAGAAGGCTACAGCAAAAAAGCCAAAGTCAGCGCCACCGGTGATGATGCGCGTGAAGGCCTGATTGCGGTCGTTTCCGTGAAAGTGCCGGACCCGAAATTCTCCTCCCAGACCAAAGACAAACTGGTTTCTTCTGAGGTGAAATCGGCGGTTGAACAGCAGATGAACGAACTGCTGGCAGAATACCTGCTGGAAAACCCAACCGACGCGAAAATCGTGGTTGGCAAAATTATCGATGCTGCCCGTGCGCGTGAAGCTGCACGTCGCGCTCGTGAAATGACCCGTCGTAAAGGTGCGCTGGACTTAGCGGGCCTGCCGGGCAAACTGGCAGACTGCCAGGAACGCGACCCGGCGCTTTCCGAACTGTACCTTGTGGAAGGGGACTCCGCGGGCGGCTCTGCGAAGCAGGGGCGCAACCGCAAGAACCAGGCGATTCTGCCGCTGAAGGGTAAAATTCTCAACGTCGAGAAAGCCCGCTTCGATAAGATGCTCTCTTCTCAGGAAGTGGCGACGCTTATCACCGCGCTTGGTTGTGGTATCGGTCGTGATGAGTACAACCCGGATAAACTGCGTTATCACAGCATCATCATCATGACCGATGCGGACGTCGACGGCTCGCACATTCGTACGCTGCTGTTGACCTTCTTCTATCGTCAGATGCCGGAAATCGTTGAACGCGGTCACGTCTACATCGCTCAGCCGCCGCTGTACAAAGTGAAGAAAGGCAAGCAGGAACAATACATTAAAGACGACGAAGCGATGGATCAGTACCAGATCTCTATCGCGCTGGATGGCGCAACGCTGCACACCAACGCCAGTGCACCGGCATTGGCTGGCGAAGCGTTAGAGAAACTGGTGTCTGAGTACAACGCGACGCAGAAAATGATCAACCGCATGGAGCGTCGTTATCCGAAAGCAATGCTGAAAGAGCTTATCTATCAGCCGACGTTGACGGAAGCCGACCTCTCTGATGAGCAGACCGTGACCCGCTGGGTGAACGCGCTGGTCAGCGAGCTGAACGACAAAGAGCAGCATGGCAGCCAGTGGAAGTTTGATATCCACACCAATGCCGAACAAAACCTGTTCGAGCCGATTGTTCGTGTGCGTACCCACGGCGTGGATACTGACTATCCGCTGGATCACGAATTTATCACCGGCGGTGAATATCGTCGTATCTGTACGCTGGGCGAGAAACTGCGTGGCTTGCTGGAGGAAGATGCATTTATCGAACGTGGTGAGCGTCGTCAGCCGGTAGCCAGCTTCGAACAGGCGCTGGACTGGCTGGTGAAAGAGTCCCGTCGCGGCCTCTCCATCCAGCGCTATAAAGGTTTGGGCGAGATGAATCCGGAACAGTTGTGGGAAACCACCATGGACCCGGAAAGCCGCCGTATGCTGCGTGTTACCGTTAAGGATGCGATTGCCGCCGACCAGCTGTTCACCACGTTGATGGGCGACGCCGTAGAACCGCGTCGTGCGTTTATCGAAGAGAACGCTCTGAAAGCGGCGAATATTGATATTTAATGGCGTTAACAATGCAAGCGAGCCTGATGCGCTACGTTTATCAGGCCTACGAGACTCCTGCAATGTATTGAATTTGCAGGATTTTGTAGGCCGGATAAGGCGTTCACGCCGCATCCGGCAAGAACAAAGTGCTCTTTATCGGCAATCCGACCGCTTCCTTATATAAGGGCGCGGTTTTTTATTCGTAACGATCTGCTTTCCGCAGACATGGAACTGTTGAAAGGGAAACTCTTTCGCTAAGCAAAAGGGGAGCTTGCCATGCGCGTTGCATCCCCCTTTTCCCTCAGAGGTTTTACTGATTTTTGAGCGGAATCGCGTTAGCATGGGTCAGGAACCAATCTACCTGGGGAACTCATGGCTATCAAACTCATTGCTATCGATATGGATGGCACCCTTCTGCTGCCCGATCACACCATTTCACCCACCGTTAAAAATGCGATTGCCGCAGCTCGCGCCCGTGGTGTGAATGTCGTGCTAACGACGGGTCGCCCCTATGCTGGCGTGCACAGTTATCTGAAAGAGCTGCATATGGAACAGTCGGGCGATTACTGCATTACTTACAACGGGGCACTGGTACAGAAGGCCGCTGATGGTAGCACCGTGGCGCAAACCGCGTTGAGTTATGATGATTATCGCTACCTGGAGAAACTCTCCCGCGAAGTGGGTTCCCATTTCCACGTTCTGGATCGCAATACACTGTATACCGCCAACCGCGATATTAGCGCCTATACGGTGCATGAATCGTTTGTTGCCACCATCCCACTGGTGTTCTGCGAAGCGGAAAAAATGGACCCCGATATTCAGTTGCTTAAAGTGATGATGATCGATGAGCCTGCAATTCTCGACCAGGCCATCGCGCGTATTCCGCAGGAAGTGAAAGAGAAATATACCGTGCTGAAAAGTGCGCCGTACTTCCTCGAAATCCTCGATAAACGCGTTAACAAAGGCACCGGCGTGAAATCACTGGCTGATGTGCTGGGCATTAAGCCGGAAGAAATCATGGCGATTGGCGATCAGGAAAACGACATCGCAATGATTGAATATGCAGGCGTCGGTGTGGCGATGGATAACGCTATTCCTTCGGTGAAAGAAGTGGCGAACTTTGTCACTAAATCCAACCTTGAAGATGGCGTGGCGTTTGCCATTGAAAAGTATGTGCTGAATTAATCAGTGGACGGGCAAACGGCATAAACGCGTTTGCCCGCAGCGATTAACAGTTTTTGGTAGTGCATAAAATCAGGAACTGGAGTGGTGACGTTACTATATCCAGCGTAAGAGTGACTGGCAGCAGCGCATTAGCGAGGCCGCGCGGGACGCCATCTTTTGCTTTGTACTCATAAAAGCCCACCGTAAAGGGTTGGTGGAAAACCATCACGTTTGAGTAATCCGCTTTTTTATTTTTCTGGTGGATTGAGCCTTTCAGGCCGTTCAGCATCCATGTACAACGCCGGGTATCACAAATAAAACCATATTGTGTTGCCAGTGCCTTATCTTCTTCGTTGTTCCAGTCGTAATAGAGCGTAATAGCACCAGAGAAATTCTTATTACTGCTGCTTAAAATAAATTTCGCGTTATCGGAAACGGTGATTCTTTCGCCATGAATTGCCGGATCGTTCAGCATTTTAACCACCTCGCCGCCGCCCGTGGTCAACAGATAGTCCAACGATTCACCAACAAAAACATAGCCTTTCGTACCGTTACTATCCTCTGCCAGCGATAAACCCTTAATTGTGTCTGACCGCCATTGCTCGGCATGTGGAGGGCTTGCGGTATTGGAAACCAATCCTGCGGTGATACATCCGGTCAACGCGAATGCCAAAGAACACAAACCTGCAGCCTTAAAAAATCTCTTAAAATTCATGATTAATCCTTTAAACGAGAGTGCTAACCCGTTGAAAGCATACTCTTCTTTCCCTTCTGATTAGCGCCTGACATCCCTTTTCAGATTTCTGCCCGATGTAAGACCTTTTCTTAGGAGGTGTATAAGGCTATCGCTTCGATCCGGCACTGGTTTATATCTCCACCGTTGCGTTGATTGGCGTACTCTCTACCGCAGACAAAATCCGGCCAGCGTGAGGGAAACAGCACCGTGCATTTTTCCTGCTAACTTTCGCGCCAACGCCGACCATGCAGGGCCGAGGCCAATAATCGCCACGTCGAAATGTTCCATCTTTTCACTCACATTTATCACGATGGCAAAAGACTATTGTCTGAAAGTGAAGGCCTTGTGAAGTATGATGGCGGGAACCGTTTTGGATCAGGACTGCGTCATGAAACAGATAACCTTTGCTCCCCGTAATCACCTGCTCACCAATACCAATACCTGGACACCCGACAGCCAGTGGCTGGTATTTGACGTGCGTCCTTCTGGCGCGTCGTTTACCGGCGAGACCATTGAGCGTGTGAATATCCATACCGGCGAGGTCGAGGTTATCTATCGTGCGTCACAGGGCGCACACGTCGGCGTGGTAACCGCTCATCCGAAGTCAGAGAAATATGTCTTTATTCACGGCCCGGAAAATCCTGATGAAACATGGCATTACGATTTCCATCATCGACGCGGAGTCATTGCTGAAAGCGGCAAGGTGAGCAATCTCGATGCAATGGATATTACTGCTCCGTATACCCCAGGAGCGCTACGTGGCGGCAGTCATGTACATGTCTTTAGCCCGAACGGTGAAAGGGTGAGTTTTACCTATAATGACCATGTAATGCATGAGCTTGATCCGGCTTTAGATTTGCGAAACGTCGGGGTTGCGGCACCGCTTGGCCCGGTCAACGTACAAAAGCAGCATCCGCGCGAATACAGCGGTAGCCACTGGTGTGTGCTGGTGAGTAAAACCACGCCCACGCCGCAGCCTGGCAGTGATGAAATCAATCGCGCTTATGAAGAAGGATGGGTAGGAAACCACGCGCTGGCGTTTATTGGCGACACGCTTTCGCCAAAGGGCGAGAAAGTACCGGAGCTGTTTATTGTCGAATTGCCGCAAGATGAAAACGGCTGGAAAACGGCAGGTGATGCGCCGTTAAGCGGAACGGAGACAACTCTGCCCGCACCACCGCGTGGCGTCGTGCAGCGACGTTTAACCTTTACCCATCATCGGGCTTATCCGGGGTTAGTCAACGTCCCGCGCCACTGGGTGCGCTGTAATCCACAGGGTACGCTAATCGCGTTTTTAATGCGTGATGATAACGGCATTGTGCAACTGTGGCTTATCTCGCCACAGGGCGGTGAGCCGCGCCAGTTAACCCATAACAAAACGGATATTCAATCTGCATTTAACTGGCATCCGTCAGGAGAATGGTTAGGCTTTGTGCTGGATAATCGGATTGCTTGTGCCCATGCGCAAAGCGGCGAGGTTGAGTATTTAACCGAAAACCACGCCAATCCCCCTTCTGTGGACGCCGTGGTTTTCTCGCCGGACGGTCAATGGCTGGCGTGGATGGAAGGCGGCCAGCTTTGGATCACCGAAACTGATCGCTAAATCAGTTATCAGGCATTCTGGCCGGTGGAATAACCGTATTGGTGGCTTGCGCGTTGGCTTCACTTTTTTCAACGCGTGAGCGCACCGAGCTGTCTTTGCGGAACACATCCCACGGCAATAAAAGCGTGTCCATCACAGCGGTAAACGGCATATCGAGAATCGCCAGTGACTTAGTGCCCCAGTGGGTGTCATTGTCGCCAATCATGGTGGCGCTGGCGCGGGTGCCAGGATACGTTCCTTCTTTTCCCCCGGTATGGGACATAACGCTGGAGCATCCTCCGAGTAATGTCATTCCGCTGCATATCATGAACGCTAACAACACATTTCTTATCATAATAAATTCATCTGTTGATCGTGGGTGTTGGCCTGATGAGTTATAGCTATCCCTTGCTGAAAATAACATCATCATTACGTCGCACTGTGGCGGCTATCGCACTTTAACGTTTCGTGCTGTCTCCACAGTCTATGCAATAGACCATAAACTGCAAAAAAAAGTCCGTTGAAAAGCCTTGAAAAGTTCATTTCCAGACCCATTTTTACATCGTAGCCGATGAGGACGCGCCTGATGGGGGTTCTGGCTACCTGACCTGTCCATTGTGGAAGGTCTTACATTCTCGCTGATTTCAGGAGCTATTGATTATGCGTAACTTTGATTTATCCCCGCTTTACCGTTCTGCTATTGGATTTGACCGTTTGTTTAACCACTTAGAAAATAACCAGAGCCAGAGTAATGGCGGCTACCCTCCGTATAACGTTGAACTGGTAGATGAAAACCATTACCGCATTGCTATCGCTGTGGCTGGTTTTGCTGAGAGCGAACTGGAAATTACCGCCCAGGATAATCTGCTGGTGGTGAAAGGTGCTCACGCCGAAGAACAAAAAGAGCGCACCTATCTGTACCAGGGCATCGCTGAACGCAACTTTGAACGTAAATTCCAGTTAGCTGAGAACATCCATGTTCGTGGTGCTAACCTGGTGAATGGTCTGCTGTATATCGATCTCGAACGCGTGATTCCGGAAGCGAAAAAACCGCGCCGTATCGAAATCAACTAATTCCCTAAGGCCGCCTCGCGCGGCCTGATATCTCCATGCTCGCCGTCAGGGAGCATATGCGAATCTTCGGATTTGCAGGTACTTACTCGCTTCTTAGAAGGAGAAATGACTATGCGTAACTTCGATTTATCCCCACTGATGCGTCAATGGATCGGTTTTGACAAACTGGCCAATGCACTGCAAAACGCCGGTGAAAGCCAGAGCTTCCCGCCGTACAATATTGAGAAAAGCGACGATAACCACTACCGCATTACCCTTGCGCTGGCGGGGTTTCGTCAGGAAGATTTAGAGATTCAACTGGAAGGTACGCGCCTGAGCGTAAAAGGCACGCCGGAGCAGCCAAAAGAAGAGAAAAAATGGTTGCATCAAGGGCTTATGAATCAGCCATTTAGCCTGAGTTTTACGCTGGCTGAAAATATGGAAGTCTCTGGCGCAACCTTCGTAAACGGTTTACTGCATATTGATTTAATTCGTAATGAGCCTGAACCCATCGCAGCGCAGCGTATCGCTATCAGCGAACGTCCCGCGTTAAATAGCTAACTAGCTATTCTCTTTGCCCCACCATTCTGGTGGGGCTTTTTTTTGTCTTTCTTACTCAACAATGCGTTAAATTTCGACCGCTTAAGATATTTCGGCACATTCTTTCCCGTGATAATGTGCGCTATAAGGCAAATCTGCTTCACCGATTCAGCCATAATTCGTAGCAATTAAAATGTTAGAGAAATGGACGATGAGTGATATAGCATTAACGGTCAGTATTCTGGCTTTGGTGGCAGTCGTCGGTTTGTTTATCGGCAACGTCAAATTTCGCGGCATAGGATTAGGTATTGGCGGCGTGCTGTTTGGTGGGATCATCGTCGGCCACTTTGTTTCTCAAGCGGGGATGACATTAAGTAGCGATATGCTGCATGTCATTCAGGAATTTGGCCTGATCCTGTTTGTTTATACCATCGGTATTCAGGTGGGGCCTGGCTTCTTTGCCTCATTGCGCGTCTCCGGATTACGCCTCAATTTGTTTGCTGTTCTCATCGTCATCATCGGTGGTCTGGTTACCGCCCTCCTGCATAAACTGTTTGATATTCCACTGCCGGTAGTGCTGGGGATTTTCTCCGGTGCGGTGACGAATACGCCAGCGTTGGGGGCTGGGCAGCAGATCTTGCGCGACCTGGGTATACCGATGGAAATGGTCGATCAGATGGGGATGAGTTACGCGATGGCGTATCCATTCGGCATTTGCGGGATTTTGTTCACCATGTGGATGTTGCGGGTTATTTTCCGCGTCAATGTTGAGACCGAAGCCTTGCAGCACGAGTCTTCACGCACCAATGGCGGTGCGCTGATCAAGACTATCAATATTCGCGTTGAGAACCCTAACCTGCATCATTTAGCCATTAAAGATGTTCCGATTCTCAACGGCGACAAAGTTATCTGCTCGCGTCTGAAACGAGAGGAAACCCTGAAAGTACCTTCGCCAGATACCATTATCCAACTGGGTGATTTGCTGCATCTGGTGGGGCAGCCAGCGGATTTACATAATGCGCAACTGGTGATTGGTCAGGAGGTCGATACCTCGCTATCCACGAAAGGCACTGATTTGCGCGTCGAGCGTGTGGTGGTCACCAATGAAAATGTGCTTGGTAAGCGTATTCGCGACCTGCACTTTAAAGAACGCTATGACGTTGTTATCTCGCGCCTTAACCGTGCCGGGGTCGAACTGGTCGCCAGTGGTGATATCGGCCTGCAGTTCGGCGATATCCTCAACCTGGTGGGGCGTCCATCGGCAATTGATGCTGTTGCTAATGTGCTGGGGAATGCGCAGCAGAAACTGCAACAGGTTCAGATGTTACCGGTGTTTATTGGTATTGGGCTTGGCGTATTGTTAGGTTCTATTCCCGTCTTTGTGCCGGGATTCCCGGCCGCGTTGAAATTGGGGCTGGCGGGCGGTCCGCTGATTATGGCGTTGATCCTTGGGCGTATCGGCTGTATCGGCAAGTTGTACTGGTTTATGCCGCCAAGTGCCAACCTCGCGCTGCGGGAGCTGGGGATCGTACTGTTTCTCTCGGTAGTGGGGCTGAAATCTGGTGGGGATTTTGTGAATACCCTGGTCAATGGCGAAGGGCTAAGCTGGATTGGTTATGGTGCCCTGATCACCGCCGTTCCGCTGATTACTGTTGGCATTCTGGCGCGGATGTTAGCCAAAATGAATTACCTGACTATGTGCGGGATGCTGGCAGGCTCCATGACCGATCCTCCGGCGCTGGCGTTTGCTAATAATCTTCATCCAACCAGCGGTGCGGCGGCGCTCTCTTACGCCACTGTCTATCCGTTAGTGATGTTCCTGCGCATTATCACCCCCCAATTACTGGCGGTGCTCTTCTGGAGTATCGGTTAACTTTTTTTCAGGTGGAGTTGCTGTAAGTGGCACTCCATCTTGTCCCCGTCTGATCTGAGTGACGTTAATTGTGTGGACTGGCATCCGTTGGGTGCTGGTCCGCATTCTTCAGCACGGCTGACGGCGCATAACCAAATTTATGCTTAAAGGCTTTGCTGAAATGAAAAGAGTCGAAGAAATTGAGCGTATCAGCAACTTCGCCAACCGAGTTTCCTCGTTGCTTTAATAGTGATAGTGCCAGATCCAGACGCGCATTGAGGTAATATTCTTTCGGCGTCTTGCCGATATAGCGTAAAAAAAGGCGGCGCAACCAGGCTTCGCTACAGGGGATCGTGGCGGCCATATCGGCTACGCTCCAGCGTTGTTGCAGACTGGCATGTAAAGTAGCAATTAATTTTTCAATTTGCTGCCGTTGTGGATCTTTTTTGCCATCTGCATACATAAGACAAATCCACTGATAAATAATTTTCGTCAGAAAAGCGACCGCCAGATTATTTTTTATTGTTTCTGGTGCGGTAATTAATTCAGCAACTTCAGTGAGTTCCTGATTATAAATTTCGCCATTATAAATTACGCTCTGCTGGCCGACGGGAATATCCATTATACTGGTAGGGGTAAATTCCATCCAGTACTGCTCCCAGACTAAACCTTCACAGTGATAAGAGTGAATGTCCATTGGCTTTAAAAATATAATACAGTTGCCATGCAGTGTTATTTGTTCACCATTCTTTAAAAGAATTTTCCCACATCTTTGCACGGTATACACCGCCACCCATGAGTTGGCGATAAGCGGTTTCTTCTTGTCCCGCGGCCAGATCACGCGGTAATGCTCATCGGCGTAGGTATGCCAGAGCGAGATTAGAGAAATTCCGCTGGAGATCACATTTTCGTTAATCAATAAGGGAATATTGTACGGAGTTTCGTTTTTTACATCCGAACTTTGCAATTTTCCATTCATTTTAATATCCCTCCGGAGAATTATGCTCACAACCTGAACTTAACAGAAAACAGTTCGTTCAGGGATACGATGTTTGTATTTTAAGAATCTGACTGCCTGACCCGACGTATTTTACCTCTCCCTATATTCATGCGTTCGGGACATAAACATAAATAAGGGCTATGAGATGAATTCGTTACAAATCTTGAGTTTTGTCGGCTTTACGCTGCTGGTGGCGGTCATCACCTGGTGGAAGGTCCGCAAGACAGATATCGGATCGCAACAAGGCTATTTTCTTGCCGGACGTTCACTAAAAGCGCCGGTCATCGCCGCTTCGTTAATGTTAACCAACCTTTCCACGGAACAACTAGTCGATCTTTCCGGGCAGGCCTACAAAAGTGGCATGTCGGTAATGGGCTGGGAAGTGACTTCTGCGGTGACGCTGATCTTCCTCGCACTAATCTTTTTACCGCGCTATCTGAAGCGCGGCATTGCCACAATCCCCGATTTTCTGGAGGAACGTTATGATAAAACTACGCGTATTATCATCGATTTCTGCTTCCTCATTGCCACCGGTGTCTGCTTTCTGCCGATTGTTCTCTACTCTGGCGCGTTGGCGTTAAACAGCCTGTTTCATGTTGGGGAGTCGCTACAAATTTCCCACGGTGCAGCTATCTGGCTACTGGTTATTTTGCTTGGTCTGGCGGGAATTTTGTATGCGGTGATCGGTGGACTGCGCGCGATGGCAGTGGCAGACTCCATCAACGGTATTGGGCTGGTTATCGGCGGGGTGATGGTGCCGGTATTTGGTCTGATCGCGATGGGTAAGGGCAGCTTTATGCAGGGCATTGAGCAACTCACTACCGTTCACGCCGAGAAATTAAACTCAGTCGGCGGCCCGACCGATCCCTTGCCAATTGGCGCGGCATTTACCGGTTTGATTCTGGTTAACACTTTTTACTGGTGTACAAATCAGGGCATCGTGCAACGTACGCTGGCATCAAAAAGCCTGGCCGAAGGGCAAAAAGGGGCGCTGTTAACGGCGGTGCTGAAAATGCTCGACCCGCTGGTATTGGTGCTGCCAGGGTTGATTGCGTTTCATCTGTATCAGGATTTACCGAAAGCCGATATGGCTTACCCGACGCTGGTCAATAACGTTCTGCCAGTGCCACTGGTAGGTTTCTTCGGCGCGGTGTTATTTGGTGCTGTGATCAGTACCTTCAACGGCTTTCTCAATAGCGCCAGTACGTTATTCAGTATGGGCATTTACCGACGTATCGTTAACCAGAATGCCGAGCCGCAACAGCTGGTTACCGTTGGGCGCAAATTTGGTTTCTTTATCGCCATCGTTTCGGTGCTGGTCGCGCCGTGGATCGCCAACGCGCCGCAGGGGCTATATAGCTGGATGAAACAGCTCAACGGAATTTATAACGTGCCGCTGGTTACCATCATCATTATGGGCTTTTTCTTCCCGCGCATACCGGCGCTGGCGGCAAAAGTGGCGATGGGGATTGGCATTATCAGCTACATTACCATCAACTATCTGGTGAAGTTCGACTTCCATTTCCTCTATGTGCTGGCCTGTACGTTCTGTATCAACGTGGTAGTGATGCTGGTGATCGGTTTTATCAAACCGCGTGCCACTCCGTTCACCTTCAAAGATGCGTTTGCAGTGGATATGAAGCCGTGGAAAAACGTCAAGATCGCGTCAATTGGTATCCTGTTCGCGATGATTGGCGTCTATGCCGGGCTGGCTGAATTCGGCGGTTACGGTACGCGCTGGTTAGCCATGATCAGTTATTCCATCGCCGCCGTAGTGATTGTCTACCTGATTTTTGATAGCTGGCGGCATCGTCACGACCCTGCCGTAACCTTTACTCCTGATGCGAAGGATAGCCTATGAAACGCCCCAATTTTCTGTTCATCATGACTGACACCCAGGCCACCAATATGGTCGGTTGCTATAGCGGTAAGCCGCTGAATACGCAAAATATTGATAACCTTGCGGCAGAAGGTATTCGCTTTAATTCTGCCTACACCTGCTCACCGGTTTGTACACCGGCGCGCGCCGGGCTGTTTACCGGGATCTACGCTAACCAGTCCGGGCCGTGGACCAACAACGTCGCGCCAGGTAAAAACATCTCCACCATGGGGCGCTACTTTAAGGATGCGGGCTATCACACCTGTTATATCGGCAAATGGCATCTCGACGGTCATGATTATTTCGGCACTGGCGAGTGTCCACCGGAGTGGGACGCTGATTACTGGTACGATGGGGCGAACTATCTTAGCGAACTGACGGAGAAAGAGATTAGCCTGTGGCGCAATGGCTTAAACAGCGTTGAGGATTTACAGGCGAACCATATCGACGAAACCTTTACCTGGGCACATCGCATCAGCAATCGGGCGGTGGATTTTCTGCAACAACCCGCGCGCACCGAGGAACCTTTCCTGATGGTGGTTTCGTATGATGAGCCGCATCACCCGTTCACCTGTCCGGTGGAGTATTTAGAGAAATACGCTGATTTTCACTACGAACTGGGCGAGAAAGCACAGGATGACCTGGCGAACAAGCCGGAACATCACCGTTTATGGGCGCAGGCAATGCCATCGCCAGTGGGTGATGACGGGTTTTATCACCATCCGCTCTATTTTGCCTGCAATGACTTTGTTGATGACCAGATCGGACGGGTCATCAACGCCTTAACGCCAGAGCAACGTGAAAATACATGGGTCATTTATACCTCCGATCACGGCGAAATGATGGGCGCACATAAGCTGATCAGTAAAGGGGCAGCGATGTATGACGACATCACCCGCATCCCACTGATCATCCGTTCGCCGCAAGGGGAACAACGGCAAGTCGATACGCCAGTCAGTCATATTGATTTACTGCCGACAATGATGGCGCTGGCCGATATTGAAAAACCAGACATTCTGCCAGGGGAAAATATCCTTGCTGTGAAAGAGTCGCGTGGCGTGATGGTGGAATTTAACCGTTATGAGATTGAGCATGACAGCTTTGGCGGTTTTATTCCGGTGCGTTGCTGGGTGACAGATGACTTTAAACTGGTGCTCAACCTCTTCACCAGTGATGAACTTTACGATCGTCGTAACGACCCAAATGAAATGCATAACTTGATCAATGATACCCGTTTTACCGATGTTCGCAGCAAGATGCACGATGCCTTGCTGGATTACATGGATAAAATTCGCGATCCGTTCCGGACTTATCAATGGAGTTTGCGTCCGTGGCGGCAAGATGCAAAACCGCGTTGGATGGGGGCATTCCGTCCGCGTCCACAAGATGGCTATTCTCCAGTGGTACGCGACTATGACACCGGTTTACCCACGCAAGGGGTGAAGGTGGAGGAGAAGAAACAGAAGTTCTAAAGACGATGCCCGCTGGCTGTATCCGGCGGGCAATGTTCAGGTCGCTTAAATTGGTGAGCCGCCGGTCAGGAAGGAAAAGATCAGGAACAGAAGAAGAATGCTGCATACGATACCGATGCCAAACAGCAGGGCGTGGAAAGCCAGTGTACTGCCGCCAAAAAACAGCGCACCGCTGATACTCCAGCTATTTTCCTTACGCATACCGGCAACGAAAGCACAAATTAATGCAACAATTGCCAGTGCAATGCCGCTCTGTTTCAGGACTTTATCAACATTAATTGCCTCTTTTTTCTCTCGCGTGGTGATTTTTTCTCCCTTCAACCCAGCAACCAGCCCTCTTTTTATTTCAGCGGTTTTTTGCGCAATGACGCTTTCCAGCGTTGGTGGTGGCGCGGAAAATGGGCCGAATGAAAAGTGGATGATACCCATCAATAAAGCGATGGCACCGAACAGCATGCCCAATGAACTGATTTTATTTTGCGCTATGATACCCATCAGACCTCCTTGTAGCGAATGGCAAAAGCATATCAGGAAAACACCGGACGAAATTCTTAAAAATAACCGCTAAGGGTAAGCGTTATTGAAATTGCAAAGGAGCAACAATGAAAATTTCCCGCCTCGGAGAAGCACCCGATTACCGCTTCTCGCTGGCTAATGAGCGTACTTTTCTGGCGTGGATCCGTACCGCACTCGGATTTCTGGCGGCGGGGGTTGGGCTTGATCAACTTGCGCCAGATTTCGCCACGCCCGTCATTCGCGAACTGCTGGCGCTGTTGTTGTGTCTGTTTTCCGGCGGGTTAGCGATGTATGGCTACCTGCGCTGGTTACGCAACGAAAAGGCGATGCGTCTGAAAGAGGACTTACCCTACACTAACAGCTTATTAATCATCAGTTTAATATTGATGATCGTGGCGGTAATCGTCATGGGGCTGGTGTTGTATGCCGGATAGCCGCAAAGCCAGACGCATTGCCGATCCTGGACTTCAACCAGAGCGCACATCACTGGCGTGGTTTCGTACCATGCTGGGCTACGGCGCGTTGATGGCGTTGGCGATCAAACACAATTGGCACCAGGCGGGCATGTTATTCTGGATTTCGATCGGCATTCTCGCCATTGTGGCGTTGATCCTCTGGCACTACACCCGTAATCGCAATTTAATGGATGTCACGAATAGCGACTTTTCCCAATTTCACGTAGTCCGTGACAAATTTTTGATCTCCCTCGCGGTGTTATCTCTCGCAATACTGTTTGCTGTAACGCATATACATCAACTTATCGTATTTATTGAGAGAGTCGCATGACAGGAAGTCAGGTCATAGATGCTGAAGAGGACAGGCATAAACTGGTTGTAGAGCGAAAGGATGTCCTGCAACCAATTTATTTTTATCAAAATTTAAAACGGCGGGATATCTGCTCGGTGCAACTCATTCCCCATATTGAATTTGATGACCGGGGCGAACTGACGGCAACTTCGGTGACGGCAGAGCTGTGGGGGAAATTTTTAATTGCTCTGTTTGAGTGCTGGGTGCGGGCAGATATCAGTCGTATTTCGATTGAGCTTTTTGACGCCACCCTACAAAAATGGTGTGGCAGCGAAAACCCGCAACCGTGCCGTGACTGCCAGGTGTGCGACTGGCATCGCCTGTGCCCGCATTCCCGGGAAGAAAAGCCTGACAACATGCTTTGTGCGGGCTATCAGGCGTTTTATTCTTATTCCGCACCGTATATGCGGGTGATGCGTGATCTGATAAAGCAGCATCGTTCTCCCATAGAGCTGATGACGATGCTGCGGTGACGTGAGCTTAAACGGGCTGCCCCTGATGCGACATCCGCGTCGCCAGCGGTAGCCAGCACAGCACGATCAATAATCCCATTAAGGTCATCAATAACCCCAGGCTGCCCTGACCGGTTTGCGGCAACATCGCAGAGAGCGACGCCAGCACGCCGGAACCAATGTTTTGCAGACCGCCGACCAGCGCACCAGCCGTGCCCGCCAGGAAGGGAAACGGCTCCATCGCGCCGCTGGTAGCCAGCGGAAACAGCATCCCGGCACCGAAAAAAAACAGCGCGGCGGGAACGAGCAGTGTCCAGACATTCATCACGCCAAACCAGTCGGGGATCCACATCATCAAGCCAGCCAACAGGCAGCAGATAACCGACTGCCACATCAACGTCGGGAAGCGTTTATTCGGACGCCCGGCAAACCATGCCCCAAAAAATGCTGCCGGAATCGGCAGAATAAACAAAATACTGACCGTCATACTGCTCATCCCTAACACCGCGCCCATCAGCACGCCGGAACAGGCTTCAAAGGCGGCAATCCCGGCCAGACCGCCAATCAGCATCAGCAAATAACAGTTAAAACCGCTGTTACCGAAAAGTGTTTTATAACTGGTAAGCAGGCGCGTGCGCGGTGTATCTAGCGGACGCGTTTCCGGCATCCAGCGCGCCATACTGAAGGTCACTCCGGCACAAAGTACCAACAGGAAGAGGTAACAGGCGCGCCAGTTCCACATCGTATCCAGCAGACCGCCGATTAGCGGTGCGAGCAACGGACTGACAAGAATCCCCATGTTTAACAGGCTATTAGCATGGCGCAACTGTGTCCGTTCATATAAATCACGCGGCAATGTACGCGCCATCACGCCGCCAACACCGGTGCCCATCCCCTGCATCGCGCTGGCGGCAATCAACACCGTCAAACTGGAGGTCGTGACCGCGACCAGCGTTGCCAGCATAAAAATGGACATTCCGACGAGGATCACCGGTCGGCGACCCACGCGGTCGGAAATCGGGCCATAAAACAGTTGTGAGACACCATAAGTCAGCAGATAAGCGCCCATTACGCTTTGCACCGCCCCTTCACGGACGTTGAGATCGCGCGCCATATCGGCAATAGCTGGAATATAAATGGTTTGTGCCATCTGACCGACGGCCACGAGTAATACCAACATCAATAACAAATTGACGTTTCTATGCCTTTTCATTATCACGGATGCTTTTATAAAAATAATTAGAATAAGTCACTACGCATTCCCATAAATGCGGGAGAGGAATCTATCACATTGATGAATCTTAGCCAGATATGTGACCGGAATGGCGAAAAGTAAAACGGCAGAATATGTAAACAAAAGCGGCAATAAATGTTGCCGGAAGGAATTGTAGGTCGGATAAGATGCGTCAGCATCGCATCCGACACCAACCCTTAAAAAGGGGGAACGGTTTCCCGCTCCCCTTTGGTGCGACGTGAATCAGAATTACTTCAGGTATTTCAGAACAGCATCAAGTCGTTGCGGTGCGGGGGTTTTTGTTACCTGCGATTCAGTACAAAACGTGATCAATCACTCAATTTCCCCTTGATGAAAAATTTTCCATTGTCTCCCCTGTAAACCTGTGCTTGTATAAATATTGTTAAACACAAAACCAACAAGGTCCCCAATGACTACTTCCATGCTCAACGCAAAACTACTACCCACTGCGCCATCTGCCGCAGTGGTCGTCGTGCGTGTGGTGGTGGTCGTCGGCAATGCGCCGTAGGGACTGGAACAACACACGATTCCAAAACCCCGCCGGCGTAAACCGGGCGGGGTTTTTCGTTTAAGCACCTCCCGGAAAGTCGGCCCAGAAGAAAAGGACTGGAGCATGGCAAGTTCGGGCACAACATCGACGCGTAAGCGCTTTACCGGCGCAGAATTTATCGTTCATTTCCTGGAACAGCAGGGCATTAAGATTGTGACGGGCATTCCGGGCGGTTCTATCCTGCCTGTTTACGATGCCTTAAGCCAAAGCACGCAAATCCGTCATATTCTGGCTCGCCATGAACAAGGGGCGGGGTTTATCGCGCAGGGAATGGCGCGCACCGACGGTAAACCAGCGGTTTGTATGGCCTGTAGCGGACCGGGTGCGACTAACCTGGTGACCGCCATTGCCGATGCGCGGTTGGACTCCATCCCGCTGATTTGTATCACCGGCCAGGTTCCCGCCTCAATGATCGGCACCGACGCCTTCCAGGAAGTGGACACCTACGGCATCTCTATCCCCATCACTAAACACAACTATCTGGTCAGACATATCGAAGAACTCCCGCAGGTCATGAGTGATGCCTTTCGTATTGCGCAATCAGGCCGCCCTGGTCCGGTGTGGATAGACATTCCTAAGGATGTGCAAACGGCAGTTTTTGAGATTGAAGCACAGCCCGCAGTGGCAGAAAAAGCCGCTACGCCTGCCTTTAGCGAAGAGAGCATTCGTGACGCAGCTGCAATGATTAACGCCGCTAAACGCCCGGTGCTTTATCTGGGTGGAGGAGTGATCAACGCACCTTTGCGGGTGCGTGAACTGGCAGAGAAAGCGCAGCTGCCTACCACCATGACCTTAATGGCGCTGGGCATGTTGCCAAAAGCGCATCCGCTGTCGCTGGGTATGCTGGGGATGCACGGCGTGCGCAGCACCAACTATATTTTGCAGGAGGCAGATTTATTGATTGTTCTCGGCGCACGTTTTGATGACCGGGCGATTGGCAAAACCGAGCAGTTCTGTCCGAATGCGAAAATTATTCATGTCGATATCGACCGCGCAGAGCTGGGTAAAATCAAGCAACCACACGTGGCGATTCAGGCAGATGTTGATGACGTGCTGGCGCAGTTGATCCCGCGGGTGGAAGCGCAACCGCGTGCAGAGTGGCACCAGTTGGTAGCGGATTTGCAGCGCGAATTCCCGTGTCCAATCCCAAAAGCGTGCGATCCATTAACGCATTATGGCCTGATCAACGCCGTTGCTGCCTGTGTCGATGACAACGCGATTATCACCACTGACGTTGGTCAGCATCAGATGTGGACCGCGCAAGCCTATCCGCTCAATCGCCCACGCCAGTGGCTGACCTCCGGCGGGTTGGGGACGATGGGCTTTGGCCTGCCTGCGGCGATTGGCGCGGCGCTGGCGAATCCGGATCGCAAAGTGTTGTGTTTCTCCGGCGACGGCAGCCTGATGATGAATATTCAGGAGATGGCGACCGCCAGCGAAAACCAGCTGGATGTTAAAATCATTCTGATGAACAACGAAGCGCTGGGGCTGGTGCATCAGCAACAGAGTCTGTTCTACAGGCAGGGCGTTTTTGCTGCCACCTATCCGGGAAAAATCAACTTTATGCAAATTGCCGCCGGATTCGGCCTCGAAACCTGTGATTTGAATAACGAAGCCGATCCGCAGGCTGCATTGCAGGAAATCATCAATCGCCCAGGTCCGGCGCTGATCCATGTGCGCATTGATGCCGAAGAAAAAGTGTACCCGATGGTGCCGCCAGGTGCGGCGAATACTGAAATGGTGGGGGAATAAGCCATGCAAAACACAACTCATGACAACGTGATTCTGGAACTCACCGTTCGCAACCATCCGGGCGTAATGACCCACGTTTGTGGTCTTTTTGCCCGCCGCGCTTTTAACGTTGAAGGCATTCTCTGCCTGCCGATTCAGGACAGCGACAAAAGCCATATCTGGCTACTGGTCAATGACGACCAGCGTCTGGAGCAGATGATAAGCCAAATCGATAAGCTGGAAGACGTGGTGAAAGTGCAACGTAATCAGTCCGATCCGACGATGTTTAACAAGATTGCGGTGTTTTTTCAGTAACCGCTCAAGGCTTGAACAACATCGCGCTTATCGTTAAGGTAAGCGCGTTTTTTTACCCGCCAGGACAAGACCATGATCACCGTTGCTCTTATAGACGATCACCTTATCGTCCGCTCCGGCTTTGCACAGCTGCTGGGGCTGGAAGCCGATTTGCAGGTAGTTGCCGAGTTTGGTTCGGGGCGCGAGGCGCTGGCGGGGCTGCCAGGACGTGGTGTGCAGGTGTGTATTTGCGATATCTCCATGCCTGATATCTCTGGTCTGGAGCTGCTAAGTCAACTACCGAAAGGTATGGCGACAATTATGCTTTCCGTTCACGACAGTCCGGCGCTGGTTGAGCAGGCACTTAACGCGGGGGCGCGCGGCTTTCTCTCCAAACGCTGTAGCCCGGACGAGCTGATTGCTGCCGTGCATACGGTTGCCACGGGCGGCTGTTATCTGACGCCGGATATTGCCATTAAACTGGCATCCGGTCGCCAGGACCCGCTAACCAAACGCGAACGCCAGGTGGCGGAAAAACTGGCGCAAGGAATGGCGGTGAAAGAGATTGCTGCCGAACTGGGCTTATCGCCGAAAACGGTACACGTCCATCGTGCTAATCTGATGGAAAAACTGGGCGTCAGTAACGACGTTGAACTGGCGCACCGCATGTTTGATGGCTGGTGATGAAGACGTTGTTCTCCCGCTTAATTACCGTTATTGCCTGCTTTTTCATTTTCTCTGCCGCGTGGTTTTGCCTGTGGAGTATCAGCCTGCATCTGGTTGAGCGTCCAGATATGGCGGTGCTGTTATTTCCGTTTGGTCTGCGTCTGGGGCTAATGCTGCAATGCCCGCGCGGATACTGGCCGGTGCTGCTGGGCGCGGAGTGGCTGCTGATTTACTGGCTAACGCAGGCGGTCGGGTTAACTCATTTCTCCTTATTGATGATCGGTAGTTTACTGACGTTACTGCCCGTGGCGCTGATCTCGCGCTATCGCCATCAGCGTGACTGGCGCACCTTGCTGTTACAGGGGGCGGCGCTGACGGCGGCGGCGTTGTTGCAGTCGCTGCCCTGGCTTTGGCACGGCGAAGAGTCGTGGAATGCGCTGCTGCTGACCTTAACTGGTGGCCTGACGCTGGCCCCCATTTGTCTGGTGTTCTGGCACTATCTCGCCAATAACATCTGGCTGCCGCTCGGCCCGTCACTGGTTTCCCAGCCGATCAACTGGCGCGGGCGGCATCTGGTCTGGTACTTGCTGCTGTTTGTTATCAGTCTCTGGCTCCAGCTGGGATTGCCGGACGAACTGTCGCGCTTTACGCCATTTTGCCTGGCGCTGCCAATTATCGCGCTGGCCTGGCATTATGGCTGGCAAGGGGCGCTGATTGCGACGTTGATGAACGCCATCGCGCTGATCGCCATCGCGCTGATCGCCAGTCAAACTTGGCGCGACCATCCGGTGGATTTATTGCTCTCGCTGCTGGTGCAAAGTCTGACAGGGTTGTTACTGGGCGCAGGCATCCAGCGGTTGCGTGAACTTAACCAGTCGCTACAAAAGGAACTGGCGCGCAATCAGCATCTGGCTGAACGTTTGCTGGAAACGGAAGAGAGCGTGCGCCGCGATGTGGCGCGGGAACTGCACGATGATATCGGTCAGACTATCACCGCCATTCGCACCCAGGCGGGCATTGTCCAGCGGCTGGCGGCAGATAACGCCAGCGTTAAACAGAGCGGGCAACTCATCGAACAACTGTCGCTGGGCGTTTATGACGCGGTGCGTCGTTTGTTAGGGCGGTTGCGTCCGCGCCAGCTTGATGATCTCACTCTGGAGCAGGCTATCCGTTCACTGATGCGGGAAATGGAGCTGGAAGGGCGCGGCATTGTCAGCCATCTCGAATGGCGAATCGATGAGTCAGCGTTAAGCGAAAACCAGCGTGTGACGCTGTTTCGTGTCTGTCAGGAAGGGCTGAACAATATTGTGAAACATGCCGATGCCAGTGCGGTCACGCTGCAAGGCTGGCAACAGGATGAACGGTTAATGCTGGTGATTGAAGACGATGGCAGCGGTTTGCCGCCGGGTTCCGGGCAACAAAGTTTTGGCCTCACCGGAATGCGCGAGCGCGTAACGGCGCTGGGCGGCACATTGACCATTTCCTGTTTGCACGGCACGCGTGTCAGCGTTTCTTTACCTCAACGCTATGTCTAAGGTTCGATGATGTTGCCGTTTCTGAAAGCGCCTACCGATGCGCCATTAATGACTGATAAACATGAAATTGATGCTCGTTATCGCTACTGGCGTCGGCATATTCTGCTGACCATCTGGCTGGGTTACGCGCTGTTTTACTTCACGCGTAAGAGTTTTAACGCCGCCGTACCAGAAATCCTTGCTAACGGCGTGCTCAGTCGTAGCGATATCGGTCTGTTAGCAACCTTGTTTTACATTACCTACGGTGTGTCGAAGTTTGTCTCCGGCATTGTCAGCGATCGCTCAAATGCCCGTTATTTTATGGGGATAGGACTTATCGCTACGGGCATTATTAACATTTTGTTTGGCTTCTCCACCTCGCTGTGGGCGTTTGCCATGCTCTGGGGGCTGAACGCTTTTTTCCAGGGCTGGGGGGCGCCGGTTTGTGCGCGTCTGTTGACAGCCTGGTATTCTCGTACCGAGCGCGGCGGTTGGTGGGCATTATGGAACACGGCGCATAACGTCGGCGGCGCACTAATTCCCATTGTGATGGCAGCTGCTGCGCTGCATTACGGCTGGCGTGCCGGGATGATGATTGCCGGTTGTATGGCGATAGTCGTGGGGATTTTTCTCTGCTGGCGGCTGCGCGATCGCCCACAGGCGTTAGGTTTACCAGCGGTCGGTGAATGGCGGCACGACGCGCTGGAAATTGCACAACAACAAGAAGGGGCAGGGCTGACGCGTAAAGAGATCCTCACCAGGTATGTGTTGCTGAATCCGTATATCTGGCTGCTTTCGTTTTGCTATGTGCTGGTCTATGTGGTCCGGGCGGCGATCAATGACTGGGGCAATTTGTATATGTCCGAGACGTTGGGCGTCGATCTGGTCACGGCGAATACGGCAGTGACGATGTTTGAACTGGGTGGCTTTATCGGTGCGTTGGTAGCGGGTTGAGGCTCGGACAAACTGTTTAACGGCAACCGCGGGCCGATGAATTTGATTTTCGCCGCCGGGATTTTGCTGTCTGTCGGCTCACTGTGGCTGATGCCATTTGCCAGCTATGTGATGCAGGCAACCTGCTTCTTTACCATTGGTTTTTTTGTCTTTGGCCCGCAGATGTTAATTGGTATGGCGGCGGCAGAGTGTTCTCACAAAGAGGCGGCAGGGGCGGCGACGGGGTTTGTCGGCTTGTTTGCTTATCTGGGGGCGTCGCTTGCCGGTTGGCCACTGGCGAAAGTACTCGACACCTGGCACTGGAGCGGATTTTTTGTGGTTATCGCCATTGCCGCCGGGATTTCCGCACTGCTGTTACTGCCCTTTTTGAACGCCCAGGCACCGCGAGAAGTGTGATACATCTCACTTTTTTACTTCATATCCGGCAAAATTAAGAAATTTTCCAGGTTTTGCCTGGACGCTATCTCAGGCCTGATTTGCTGCTGATTTTTACAATGCATGCCTCACGCAGGTATTCATTTCAGGAGTAACCCATGCTGGCATTCTTAAACCAGGTTCGCAAGCCGACCCTGGATCTTCCGCTCGAAGTGCGGCGCAAAATGTGGTTCAAACCGTTCATGCAATCCTACCTGGTGGTCTTTATTGGCTACCTGACGATGTACCTGATTCGTAAGAACTTTAATATCGCGCAGAACGACATGATCTCGACCTACGGGTTGAGCATGACGCAGCTGGGGATGATTGGCCTGGGCTTCTCCATCACTTATGGCGTGGGTAAAACGTTGGTTTCCTACTACGCTGACGGCAAAAACACCAAACAATTCCTGCCGTTCATGCTGATCCTGTCTGCCATTTGTATGCTGGGCTTCAGCGCCAGTATGGGCAGTGGCTCGGTTAGCCAGTTCCTGATGATTGCCTTCTACGCCTTAAGCGGCTTTTTCCAGAGTACCGGAGGGTCGTGCAGTTACTCCACCATCACTAAATGGACGCCGCGTCGTAAACGCGGGACCTTCCTTGGTTTCTGGAACATTTCTCACAACCTTGGCGGTGCGGGCGCGGCTGGTGTGGCGTTGTTCGGGGCAAATTACTTGTTCGATGGTCATGTTATCGGCATGTTTATCTTCCCGTCGATAATCGCACTGATTGTCGGTTTTATCGGCCTGCGTTACGGCAGCGACTCCCCGGAATCTTATGGTCTCGGCAAAGCTGAAGAACTGTTCGGCGAGGAGGTCAGCGAAGAGGACAAAGAGACAGAATCTACCGATATGACCAAGTGGCAGATCTTTGTTGAGTATGTGCTGAAAAACAAAGTGATCTGGCTGCTGTGCTTCGCCAACATTTTCCTTTATGTGGTGCGTATTGGTATCGACCAGTGGTCAACCGTGTACGCGTTCCAGGAACTGAAACTCTCTAAAGCAGTAGCGATTCAGGGCTTTACGCTGTTTGAAGCTGGTGCGCTGGTTGGTACGCTGCTGTGGGGCTGGCTCTCTGACCTGGCGAACGGTCGCCGTGGCCTGGTGGCCTGCATCGCGCTGGCGCTGATTATCGCCACGCTCGGTGTGTATCAACATGCCAGCAACGAATATATCTATCTGGCTTCTCTTTTTGCGTTGGGCTTCCTGGTCTTTGGCCCGCAATTGTTGATTGGTGTGGCCGCTGTTGGCTTTGTACCTAAAAAAGCGATTGGCGCTGCCGATGGTATTAAAGGCACCTTCGCTTACCTGATTGGCGACAGCTTTGCCAAGTTAGGTCTGGGGATGATTGCCGATGGTACGCCGGTATTCGGCCTTACCGGCTGGGCAGGCACTTTCGCCGCGCTGGATATTGCCGCAATTGGTTGTATCTGCCTGATGGCGATAGTGGCGGTGATGGAAGAACGCAAAATTCGCCGCGAGAAAAAAATTCAGCAGTTGACAGTGACATAAACGTAACTGGTGACTTTTGCCCGGCATGACGCCGGGCTTTTTTTTATTATTCCGCGACTTCCAGCGTGGTGAAGGCAAACTTCTCGCCATCAAACAGCCCCTGGCTGGTCAGTTTCAGCGCGGGGATCACTGGCAGGGAAAGAAACGCCATCTGAATAAACGGCTCATCCGGTAGCGGACCACATTCACGGGCGGCGGCTTTCAACGCGTCAATTTGCTCTGCCAGCGACTGCGCCGTGTCGGTGCTCATTAGCCCCGCAATGGGCAACGGTAGATGACTTTGTACCTGGCCGTTACGGACCACGCACAGTCCACCGCCATCCTGAATCACCTGATTGACTGCCTGCGCCATCTCTTCGGCACTGCGACCGATCACCACAATATTATGGCTGTCATGGCTGACCGTCGCAGCCAGCGCACCTTCGTTCAGGCCAAAGCCGCCGAGCAAACCACAGGCCGGGGCCAGCCGTTGCCCGTAACGTTCAAGTACGGCAATAAAGCACACATCATCGCGATCAAAACCATTTTCGCTGTAGACGCTGGAGCGGGAGTGCGTAATCAATTCGTTATGGATGACGTCAATGACCCGATAGCGTTTTCCGGGCGTAAATTGTAGGGCAAAGTCGCTGGCAGAAACTGGCTGGCGGGCAATGGTATTACCATACGGTGGAGCGGATTGTGCCAGTCTCGCCGACTCTTCTGCCTGTAAGGTTTGCGCGTCAATCGGTTCGCCTTTCACCAGTACCTGCTGCACCGTTACCTTTCGTGCATCGCTCAACAAGACGATATCGGCCTGCTTGCCGGGGGCCAGTAAGCCGAGATGATTCAGACCAAAATGGCGCGCCGTTGACCAGCTGGCGACGCGATATGCCACATGCAGCGGCACATTGTGTTGTTCGATCAGGCGGCGAATTAAGGCATCGATATGCCCTTCATGGGCGATCTCCCACGGGTTACGATCATCGGTACAGAGCATGCATTGCGGGCTGTTAAATTCATTGATCAACGGTGCCAGCGCGTTGAGATTGCGGGCAGCGGACCCTTCGCGGATCATCAACGACATGCCGAGTTGTAATTTCCGGCGTCCTTCTTCCAGCTGATAACTTTCATGGCAGTTTTCAATACCCGCAGCAATATAGGCATTAAGTTCTTTACCACCTAAACCGGGGCAGTGACCGTCCAGCGTCAGGTGGCGAAATGCGTCCAGTTTATCGAGCAGCGCATTCTGCCCGTTAATTACGCCAGGGTAGTCCATCATTTCTGCAAGGCCGGTAACCTGCGGATGGTCCCGCCAGGCGAGCATCTGTTCAAGGGGAAAGCGGGCACCGTTAACATCGCAGCCTTCCAGGGCGGGTACGCAAGAGCTGACCTGTAAGTACTGGTTTTGTTTTGCCTGTTCGGCACAACGGGCAAACCAGGCGAATCCGGCTTCGCCCATCACGTTGACGATTTCATGAGGGTCGCAAATAACGGTCGTCAGGCCGCGCGGCAGGGTAGCGGTTTCAAAAGTGACCGGCGTCATCATGCTGGATTCAATATGCAGGTGAGCATCAATAAACCCCGGCACCGCCGTTGCGCCGCGTGCATCAATCCGCTGCAAAGCCGGGGCATCAGTGTATTCTGCGCCAACACCGGCAATGTAACGTCCTTTAATCACAATTGGGCCGGAAATTTCTCTGCCATTGATCAGGTCGAGAATAGAAACATTATCAATAATATAATCGGCAACAGCGTCGCCACGGGAAACGGCTAACAACGCCTGGTATTCAGCCCTGCTAATGTGATGAAAATTATGGTTAATGGAATTATTCATGTTTTTCTCATTTTGATTTTATCAATTTGATTGTTATTTATCATAAAGAAATATCTCGAGATTATTAAAGAATATCCATTAATGCGCAATTGAAATGTGATAATTATCACTGAACCGTTGTTGTCATTTGTTTTACAAAAGCAAAGGATTAAATCTCCTTCAATGGACAAAAAAATGAATAATGACAATACCGATTATGTGAGTAATGAATCAGGGACGCTTTCGCGATTATTTAAACTGCCTCAGCATGGGACTACCGTCCGCACAGAATTGATTGCGGGGATGACCACTTTTTTAACCATGGTGTACATCGTTTTTGTGAACCCGCAAATCCTCGGCGCGGCACAAATGGACCCGAAAGTAGTATTTGTTACCACCTGTTTGATTGCCGGTATCGGCAGTATTGCGATGGGGATATTTGCTAACTTACCCGTGGCGCTGGCTCCGGCAATGGGACTGAACGCCTTCTTTGCATTCGTGGTCGTGGGGGCGATGGGCATCTCCTGGCAGACCGGGATGGGCGCGATATTCTGGGGCGCAATTGGGCTATTTTTGCTCACGCTGTTTCGTATCCGTTACTGGATGATCTCCAACATTCCATTAAGTTTGCGTATTGGTATCACCAGCGGAATCGGATTATTTATCGCCTTAATGGGATTAAAAAATACTGGCGTTATTGTTGCCAATAAAGACACTCTGGTGATGATTGGTGATTTAAGTTCTCACGGTGTGTTGTTAGGTATTTTAGGGTTTTTTATTATAACCGTGTTGTCATCACGTCATTTTCATGCCGCAGTACTGGTTTCTATTGTGGTGACGTCTTGCTGTGGATTATTTTTCGGTGATGTTCATTTTAGCGGCGTCTATTCCATTCCACCTGATATTAGCGGCGTTATTGGTGAAGTAGATTTGAGCGGCGCGTTATCACTTGAGCTCGCCGGTATCATTTTCTCCTTTATGCTGATCAACTTATTTGATTCATCAGGAACATTAATTGGTGTGACTGATAAAGCTGGCTTAATAGATAGTAACGGTAAATTCCCCAATATGAATAAGGCGCTGTATGTTGATAGCGTCAGTTCGGTGGCGGGGGCATTCATCGGCACCTCGTCTGTTACCGCCTATATCGAAAGTACTTCTGGTGTGGCAGTGGGTGGCCGCACGGGGCTGACAGCGATTGTGGTCGGCGTTATGTTCCTGTTAGTTATGTTCTTCTCACCGCTGGTGGCGATGGTTCCTCCTTACGCAACCGCCGGAGCGTTAATCTTTGTTGGCGTGCTGATGACCTCAAGCCTGGCGCGCGTTAACTGGGATGATTTTACCGAATCAGTGCCCGCATTTATTACCACGGTAATGATGCCTTTTACTTTCTCGATCACCGAAGGGATTGCACTCGGCTTTATGTCGTACTGCATCATGAAAGTCTGCACCGGGCGCTGGCGCGATCTGAACCTGTGTGTGGTGGTGGTCGCAGCGCTGTTTGCACTGAAGATTATTCTGGTGGATTAGTCACTGGCGAGGGTTTCCAGATATCATAAGTTCTGATGACGCAGGAGAACTTATGATCTGGATAATGCTCGCCACGCTGGCGGTAGTGTTTGTGGTTGGTTTTCGGATACTGACATCCGGAGCCAGAAAAGCGATTCGCCGCCTAAGTGATCGGCTGAATATCGATGTCGTACCCGTGGAGTCGATGGTCGATCAAATGGGAAAGTCAGCCGGTGACGAATTTTTACGTTATCTGCATCGCCCGGATGAGTCGCACCTGCAAAACGCCGCGCAGGTGTTGCTCATCTGGCAAATTGTTATTGTCGATGGTAGCGAACAGAACCTGCTGCAATGGCATCGGATTTTACAAAAAGCCCGCCTTGCCGCGCCGATTACCGATGCTCAGGTCAGGCTGGCGCTGGGTTTTCTGCGCGAAACCGAACCTGAAATGCAGGATATTAATGCTTTCCAGATGCGCTATAACGCATTCTTTCAGCCTGCCGAGGGCGTTCACTGGCTGCATTAAAATCGCGACGCCCGATGTGTCGCTGGCGCGTCTTATCATGCCTACAGGCCGCGCCTGACCTGTAGAGAGGATAAGGCGTTCATGTCGCATCCGATAATCTTTTTATTGCAGAAAACCGCGGTGCGGGTCTTGGGCGCGGCAATCGGCGGTTATGCGTTGGATAACATTGGCCTGGCCTCGCTGTTGATGTTATCCGGCTCATTGATGTTGCTGACGGCGTGATTGGTTACCGCAAAGGTAAAAATGAAGAAATCCTGATATCAGCTAAAGACGCGTTGGTCAGTGATTGTTGCCGTTCTTACATATCCGGGCATTCTACCTTACCCAGCGCTTCCCAGTAGTTATTCTGATTATTACGCTCCATCGCTACAAGGGCTTCGCGGATATGTTGTTTGTTGCTCTCATCAGACAACATTAATTTTTCCCACGCTGCGTCTGATAATGACGCCTGTGGCGTGCAAATTTTACGTAAATCTTGCAATACCGTGGTTTTCTCTTTTGCCGACTGTAGCGAACTGAACGGTGACTCGGCCTGAGAAATGGCTGGAAAAGTCAGGAATACGGTAATCATGAGTAGCATCGTCGGCTTCATAGCTGCAACCTTCTGCAAATGTGCATCGAATGAAGCATAAGTGTAGTTTGCTTTTGCCGCTCTCATCATGCTGTACGGAAGGTGTTTGCGTGCTCAGTAAGAAGTACCAGTTTTTCTGGCGCGGCGACGAGAATCCATTGAAATCAAAATTACCGATGACAGAATCAGCAACGTTCCCAGCCAGTCCGGCAATGTGAATGTAATTCCCAGCAACAGCAAAGAGAGTAGCGCGCTACTTAATGGTTCTGCACAGCTCAAAATGCTGGCTTTTGGCCCGCCAATTAATTGTGCTCCTTTCAGGTACAGACTAAATGTCAGGGACGTACCAATGACGACCAAATAAAAAAACGCCAGAATCAGACTGCCATTAACAACAAAGTTTGTCCCTTGTCTGGCATAAAAAGGCAACAGAATCAGACCGCCGATCAGCATACTCCAGCCGACAACCGGCAACGTGCCATAGCGGGCAATCAGCGTTGAGGGATAGGTGGTATAAAATGCAGCAGCAAATGCCGAGGCAATGCCCCAGAATAACGCGGCCGGAGAGATAGATAATGACGTCGGATTACCATGTGTCACCAATAAAAAAGTCCCGATCAGCGATGTCAAAATAGCGCAAAAAACCAGAATGCCCGGGCGGGATTTACGTACCAGTGAAAACCAGGCGACGATAATAGTCGGTGAGAGGAATTGCAGCACCGTTGCCGTGGCTGCGTTGGATTTTTCAATGGTCAGCAAAAAGGTGAGCTGTACCGTTAGCGCGCCAACCACGGAAAAAATCAGCAGGCTAATGGCATCTTTATGATGGTTAATAATGGAAAAGATTTTATCGCCATGAACAAATGACAGCGTTAGCAGAATCAAACCGGCGAATATCAAACGCGTCATAGTCAAAAACTGCGACGACATCTGGCTTTGCTCCATGATGTATTGCGCGCAGCCCCCTGAACTTCCCCACAACACGGCGGCAATCAGAACATTCAGCATCCCCTTTCTGGTGGAACCCATTTTTCCCTCTGCATACTGTTTTGTCGTTTATGTATGCAGGCATGATAGCAAAAATAGTGTTTACGCCACGCCGATTTTTCTTATCCCAGACTGGTGAGATCTGTGCACAAGGGGAAGTATTCTGTAGTGATGTCTTCCTGAGATGCCGGTTCTACTGGAGAAAATTAAGAGCAGTTTGTTTCAGAATGAAAGTAAGCGTACAGCCTGAACCGTCTGGTCAGAATCTGACGAATTAGACAAAGTGGTGTCCACCAAATAAGTAGTGGGAACCAAAGTGTCAGATATGCAGAAAAATGTGACTCCCGGCAGGCGAAAAGGCTGCCCTAATTATCCTCCCGAATTTAAACAGCAGCTCGTTGCTGCCTCCTGTGAACCCGGGATATCCATCTCAAAACTTGCTCTTGAAAATGGCATTAACGCCAATCTGT
>NZ_PTRE01000070.1 GCF_002965065.1 Escherichia sp. MOD1-EC7003 | reverse complement strand
ATGCGACGCAGTTGCGTCTTATCAGGCCTACAACGGCTGTCAAATGTAGGCCGGATAAGGCATTTACGCCGCATCCGGCACCCAACGCCTGATGCGACGCAGTTGCGTCTTATCAGGCCTGCAACGGCTGTCGAATGTAGGCCGGATAAGGCGTTTACGCCGCATCCGGCACCCAACGCCTGATGCGACGCAGTTGCGTCTTATCAGGCCAACAACGGCTGTCGAATGTAGGCCGGATAAGGCGTTTACGCCGCATCCGGCATAAAAACAGCTTTAAGGGGCGAAAGCCCCTCTGATTATCGGGGGTGGCGCGCTATTGCCTGGCTACCGCTGAGCTCCAGATTTTGAGGTGAAAACAATGAAAATGAATAAAAGTCTCATCGCCCTCTGTTTATTTGCAGGGGGGCTGGCAAGCGCGCCTGGAATCAGTCTTGCAGAGGTTAACTATGTACCGCAAAACACCAGCGACGCGCCAGCCATTCCATCTGCCGCGCTGCAACAGCTCACCTGGACACCGGTCGATCAATCTAAAACCCAGACCACCCAACTGGCGACCGGCGGCCAACAACTGAACGTCCCAGGCGTCAGCGGTCCGGTTGCCGCGTACAGCATCCCGGCAAACATTGGCGAACTGACACTGACGCTGACCAGCGAAGTGAACAAACAAACTCGCGTATTTGCGCCGAACGTGCTGATTCTTGATCAGAGCATGACCCCATCAGCCTTCTTCCCCAGCAGTTATTTCACCTATCAGGAGCCCGGCGTGATGAGCGCAGATCGTCTGGAAGGCGTTATGCGCCTGACACCAGCGTTGGGGCAGCAGAAACTTTATGTACTGGTCTTTACCACGGAAAAAGATCTCCAGCAGACAACTCAACTGCTCGACCCGGCAAAAGCCTATGCCAAAGGCGTCGGTAACTCGATCCCGGATATTCCCGATCCGGTTGCTCGTCATACCACCGATGGCTTACTGAAACTGAAAGTGAAAACGAACTCCAGCTCCAGCGTGTTGGTGGGGCCTCTATTTGGGTCTTCCGCTTCTGCTCCGGTTACGGTAGGCAACACGGCAGCACCCGCTCCGGCACCGGTGAAGAAAAGTGAACCGATGCTCAACGACACGGAAAGTTATTTTAATACCGCGATTAAAAACGCTGTCGCGAAAGGTGATGTTGATAAGGCGTTAAAACTGCTTGATGAAGCTGAACGCCTGGGGTCGACATCTGCCCGTTCCACCTTTATCAGCAGTGTAAAAGGCAAGGGGTAATTACGCCCCACAGTGCTGATTTTGCAACAACTGGTGCGTCTCCTGGCGCACCTTTTTTTCTCTCTCCTGCGATTGTTGCGTTTTTGTTGCGCATTAGATCACTTAATTTGCTTTACATCTCCCGTAAACACTTTTCTGCGATACAATGCCTTTACGTTATGTAACGGAGAGTTCGGCATGTCACACCCCGCGTTAACGCAACTGCGTGCGCTGCGCTATTTTACAGAGATACCTGCCCTGGGTCCGCAACTGCTCGACTGGCTGTTACTGGAAGATTCCATGACGAAACGTTTTGAACAGCAGGGAAAAACGGTGAGTGTGACGATGATCCGCGAAGGGTTTGTCGAGCAGAATGAAATCCCCGAAGAGCTGCCGCTGCTGCCGAAAGAGTCTCGTTACTGGTTACGTGAAATTTTGTTATGTGCCGATGGTGAACCGTGGCTTGCCGGTCGTACTGTCGTTCCTGTGTCAACGTTAAGTGGCCCAGAACTGGCGTTACAAAAATTGGGTAAAACGCCGTTAGGACGCTATCTGTTCACATCATCGACATTAACCCGGGACTTTATTGAGATAGGTCGTGATGCCGGATTGTGGGGGCGACGTTCCCGCCTGCGATTAAGCGGTAAACCGCTGTTGCTAACCGAACTGTTTTTACCGGCGTCACCGTTGTACTAAGAGGAAAAAATATGGAGTGGAGTCTGACGCAGAATAAGCTGCTGGCGTTTCATCGCTTAATGCGTACGGATAAGCCAATTGGCGCGTTATTGCTGCTCTGGCCAACATTATGGGCGCTGTGGGTGGCGACACCGGGCGTTCCCCAACTCTGGATTCTGGCAGTGTTTGTCGCGGGGGTCTGGCTGATGCGTGCTGCCGGTTGCGTGGTGAATGATTATGCTGACCGCAAGTTTGACGGTCATGTTAAGCGCACCGCCAACCGACCGCTTCCCAGCGGCGCGGTAACAGAGAAAGAGGCGCGCGTGCTGTTTGTTGTGCTGGTACTGATTTCATTTTTACTGGTGCTGACGCTGAATACGATGACCATTCTGTTATCGATTGCCGCGCTGGTGTTGGCGTGGGTGTACCCGTTTATGAAGCGCTACACTCATCTACCGCAAGTGGTACTGGGCGCGGCGTTCGGCTGGTCGATTCCGATGGCCTTTGCCGCTGTGAGTGAATCGGTGCCGCTGAGTTGCTGGTTAATGTTCCTCGCGAATATTTTATGGGCGGTGGCTTACGACACGCAGTATGCAATGGTTGATCGTGATGATGATGTGAAGATTGGTATTAAATCCACCGCAATCCTGTTCGGCCAATACGATAAATTGATTATTGGTATTTTGCAGATTGGCGTACTGGCGCTGATGGTGATTATCGGTGAGTTAAATGGCTTAGGTTGGGGATATTACGGGTCAATTCTGGTGGCAGGCGCACTGTTTGTTTATCAACAAAAACTGATTGCTAACCGCGAGCGCGAAGCCTGCTTTAAAGCGTTTATGAATAATAACTATGTTGGTCTGGTACTGTTTTTAGGGCTGGCAATGAGTTACTGGCATTTCTGATGATGTAAAAAAGCCGGATGATCATCCGGCTTTCTTCTGGGCGGCCTGATGCGCTGCGCTTATCAGGCCGACACAACACATCGCAATTTATTGAATTTGCAGAGCATGGTTGGCCGGATAAGGCGTTTGCGCCGTATCCGGCAATTCTCACTGATTACCCTTCGCCCTGCGTCGCACTCTCAATCGTTAAACGCACATCAGACGTAATCAACACCGCCAGCAACTGATAGACCTTCATCGTTTCTTCAGGCTCAGCGTCGCCGCTATCGCTGATATATCCTTCATCACGCAGCGTCAGCACCAGAGAACTGAACACCGCCTTGTCGAAGAACTCCGGCGCGTTGATGCCATGCAGTACAGAGAGACGCTGAGCCAGCGTGCGGCTCTCTTTCTCCAACGTGCTGCGGTTCATCGACGGGTTGCCGCTCAGCAGCCAGAACGTAATGGCGTAGCGTTGCAGTGTTTCACGCGCACCTGCGGCCAGCAGTTGAAGCGTGCGAGAGTGCGCCGGGTTGATATGCAACTCATCATCTTGCAGGGTAATCAGCCCCTGGCGTTGCATCTCATTTGCCAGCGCATCAATAACGCCCGGCAACTCGTCGCGATCCCAGCGCAGGAACAGCTCCGCTTTCAGCATTGGGTAAAGCACATTGACGTGCTCCATCAATACGTCGCGGGAGATGTGGCGATGCTGGGTGACAATTGCCGCCATCAGCGAAGGCAGTACCAACATATGCGCAATGTTGTTGCGATAGTAGGTCATCAGCACCGCCTGTTCGCGCGGCAGGATGATGATATCGCCGATGGTGTCTTTCTCGACTTCGAACTTGCTCATCTGCAACGCGTGGTCGATAAGCTCGCTGGCGCTGGCTGAAGGAACGGTAGAGTCCGTGGAGTAAGGCACGTTGCGCATCAGATCCAGGTAGCAGTTGAGTTGCTCGGTCAATTGCTCGCGGGTGAGTGAGCGCTGACGTGATGCCAGTAGCGCAGTACAGCACAGGTTCATGGCGTTTGCCGCGCCTGCGTTGTTAATACGTACCATCAGATCGGCAGCAATGTTATTGACCGTCGGTGTTAACCAGGCCGGACGCACCGCTTCGATGGGGTCGATAGATTCACGCCAGTCTGGTACGTGCTGGTTAAGGTAAGTCATCAACGGCATCGGTTCACCGAAGTTGACGTAACCCTGACCGAGATTCCGCAGCTTGCTTAAACCCTTGAGCATCTGCGGCAGACTTTCCTTCTCTTTCGTCGCGCCGCGCAGTTCTTTGGCGTAAGTACCCACTTCCATGACGTGCTCATATCCGATGTAAATCGGAATCAACGTAATCGGACGTGTACCGCCACGCAGCATCGCCTGAATGGTCATCGACAGCGTACCGGTTTTCGGGTCCAGCAAACGTCCCGTACGGGAACGACCGCCTTCCACGAAGTATTCGACGGAATAACCACGGCTGAACAGTTCGCCGAGATATTCACGGAATACGGTGGAATAAAGTTTATTGCCTTTAAAAGTACGGCGAATAAAGAACGCCCCCAGGCGACGGAAAATCGGCCCGGCAGGCCAGAAGTTCAGGTTGATCCCGGCGGCGATATGCGGCGGCACCAGCCCCTGGTGATAGAGCACGTAAGAAAGCAGCAGGTAGTCCATGTGACTGCGGTGGCAAGGCACATACACCAGCTCATGACCGTCGTGGGCCAGCTGGCGAACGCGCTCGGCGTTATGGACGTTGATGCCCTGATAAAGTCGGTTCCAGGTGAAGCCCAGAATGCGGTCAGTCAGGCGAATCATCTCGTAAGAGAAATTCGCCGCAATCTCTTCCATCAGCGCGATGGCGTTCTGCTGCGCTTTTTCATGGGAGATTTTTTTGCTGCGCGCTTCATCTTCTACCGCTTTGGCAATGGCGCGGGAGGCGAGCAGCTTATTAAACAGATCCTGACGAGCAGGCAGACGTGGACCCACGGCAGCCAGACGTTGACGGGCAAAGTGCATACGTGCCACGCGCGCCAGTTTCTGAGCGATGGTTTTATCCGTGCCGTGCTCATCAGCCATACGGCGCAGCGAAACTGACGGCGAGAAACGCACAAAACTGTCGCGACCGAGCCACAGTACAGCGAAAAATTTCTGCACGCCGTTAAGCATACGCAGCGGCGGGTTCACTTCGCCTTTTTCACGCCCCGGTGCACGGCCAAACATCACCGATACCGGCACCATCTGCACATCCAGATTTGGGTTACTACGGTGCAAATCGAGATAGTCGTGGAACAGTTTAATGGATTCTTCTTTCGGCGCGTAATAGGTGAACACACGCGGCCCGCCGTGAATGAACACATAACGCGGCAGGAGTGTGCCGTCGATTTCCAGCGGCTCTAAGGGGTCAGGCAAGTCATGTGCCAGACACTGGGCGCGCAACGTCAGCAAATCTGCTTTCGAGTTGTACGGTAAAACGTACATAATTGGACGAGAGGTATCCAGTCCCAGTTCCGGGGCAGGATCTGCCGGAATAGACTTGCTTTTTACCAGGATGCTTAATGGTAAATTCAGTAATTTGTAGTAAATTCGTGGCCAGCCGGACATAAACGATGTAAAGCCTCTGGTTAATAATGCAAATGCGCGGCAAGGATAGCAGAAAGTCATGGGAAATTCTGTGGTATCCGCTTATGTTTCGCGCGGCGTTACGCAAACCCGAATCATCGGATTTAACGGTACACTAATATTGACGTTCATAATGTAAAAAGGTTCTTTCAATGGCCAATAATACCACTGGATTCACCCGAATTATCAAAGCTGCTGGCTATTCCTGGAAAGGTTTACGCGCAGCATGGATTAACGAAGCGGCATTCCGTCAGGAAGGCGTCGCGGTATTGTTGGCGGTGGTCATCGCCTGCTGGCTGGATGTGGACGCGATTACCCGCGTGCTGCTTATCAGCTCCGTCATGTTGGTGATGATTGTGGAAATTCTCAATAGCGCCATCGAAGCAGTGGTTGACCGAATTGGTTCTGAATACCATGAGCTTTCCGGACGTGCAAAAGATATGGGGTCTGCTGCGGTGCTGATTGCGATCATCGTCGCCGTGATTACCTGGTGCGTCCTGTTATGGTCGCATTTTGGATAACTCTTCCAGAATTCGATAAATCTCTGGTTTATTGTGCAGTTTATGGTTCCAAAATCGCCTTTTGCTGTATATACTCACAGCATAACTGTATATACACCCAGGGGGCGGAATGAAAGCGTTAACGGCCAGGCAGCAAGAGGTGTTTGATCTCATCCGTGATCACATCAGCCAGACAGGTATGCCGCCGACGCGTGCGGAAATCGCGCAGCGTTTGGGGTTCCGTTCCCCAAACGCGGCTGAAGAACATCTGAAGGCGCTGGCACGCAAAGGCGTTATTGAAATTGTTTCCGGCGCATCACGCGGGATTCGTCTGTTGCAGGAAGAGGAAGAAGGACTGCCGCTGGTAGGTCGTGTGGCTGCCGGGGAACCGCTTCTGGCGCAGCAGCATATTGAAGGTCATTATCAGGTCGATCCTTCCTTGTTCAAGCCGAATGCTGATTTCCTGTTGCGCGTCAGTGGGATGTCGATGAAAGATATCGGCATTATGGATGGCGACTTGCTGGCAGTGCATAAAACTCAGGACGTACGTAACGGTCAGGTCGTTGTCGCACGTATTGATGACGAAGTTACCGTTAAGCGTCTGAAAAAACAGGGCAATAAAGTCGAATTGTTGCCAGAAAACAGCGAGTTTAAACCGATTGTCGTTGACCTTCGTCAGCAGAGCTTCACCATTGAAGGGCTGGCGGTTGGGGTTATTCGCAACGGCGACTGGCTGTAACAGATCTCTGATACCGCGATGCCGCCTGGTGTCGCGGTTTGTTTTTCATCTCTCTTCATCAGGCTTGTCTGCATGGCATTCCTCACTTCATCTGATAAAGCACTCTGGCATCTCGCCTTACCCATGATTTTCTCCAATATCACCGTTCCATTGTTGGGGCTGGTCGATACGGCGGTAATTGGTCATCTTGATAGTCCGGTTTATTTGGGCGGCGTGGCGGTTGGTGCAACAGCGACCAGCTTTCTCTTTATGCTGTTGCTGTTTTTGCGCATGAGCACCACCGGGCTTACTGCGCAGGCTTATGGTGCCAAAAATCCCCAGGCATTAGCCCGTGCGCTGGTGCAACCGTTGCTATTGGCGTTGGGGGCTGGGGCGTTAATTGCGCTGCTGCGTACGCCGATTATCGATCTGGCGCTGCATATTGTTGGCGGTAGCGAGGCCGTACTGGAACAGGCGCGGCGCTTTCTTGAAATCCGCTGGTTAAGTGCACCGGCGTCGCTGGCGAATCTGGTATTACTTGGTTGGTTACTCGGCGTGCAATATGCCCGTGCGCCAGTAATTTTGTTAGTGGTCGGCAACATCCTCAACATTGTGCTGGATGTCTGGCTGGTGATGGGGCTGCATATGAACGTGCAGGGCGCGGCGCTGGCGACGGTTAGTGCAGAATATGCAACATTGCTGATTGGTCTGCTAATGGTGCGTAAAATTCTCAAACTACGCGGCATCTCCGGCGAAATGCTGAAAACAGCCTGGCGAGGTAATTTCCGCCGCTTGCTGGCGCTTAACCGTGACATCATGCTGCGCTCGCTGCTGTTGCAACTCTGTTTTGGTGCGATCACCGTACTTGGCGCACGACTGGGGAGTGATATTATCGCTGTAAACGCGGTTCTGATGACGCTACTCACCTTTACCGCCTATGCGCTGGATGGTTTTGCCTACGCGGTTGAAGCACATTCCGGTCAGGCGTACGGTGCGCGCGACGGGAGCCAGTTACTGGATGTCTGGCGGGCAGCGTGCCGCCAGTCGGGGATTGTAGCTCTGCTGTTTTCGGTGGTTTATTTGCTGTCAGGGGAACACATCATTGCGTTGCTGACGTCGTTAACCCTGATTCAGCAGCTGGCCGACCGCTATCTTATCTGGCAGGTGATTTTGCCGTTGGTCGGTGTCTGGTGTTATCTGCTGGACGGCATGTTTATAGGTGCAACGCGCGCTGCCGAAATGCGTAACAGTATGGCGGTGGCCGCCGCTGGTTTTGCGCTGACGTTACTGACGCTGCCGTGGCTGGGTAATCATGGTTTGTGGCTGGCATTAACTGTCTTTCTGGCGCTGCGCGGGCTTTCTCTGGCGGCTATCTGGCGGCGTCATTGGCACAATGGCACCTGGTTTTCCGCAACGTGACGGTTAAAAATTCTGAATAAATAATCCTAAGCCAAATAGCTGACTACACTTAATCTCACGTTCAGAAGAAAAGTGAACGTACTCTCATTCACAACCTAACGATGAGGTCTTGATTATGAATAAAGATGAAGCCGGCGGTAACTGGAAACAGTTTAAAGGTAAAGTGAAAGAGCAATGGGGCAAACTGACCGATGATGATATGACGGTCATTGAAGGTAAACGTGATCAGTTAGTGGGTAAAATCCAGGAACGCTACGGTTACCAGAAAGATCAGGCAGAAAAAGAGGTTGATAGTTGGGAAAAACGCAATGATTACCGCTGGTAATTAATCCCTCCTGCCCGACGTGTACAAGGATGTACGCCCTCTTAACGTGGTTTCTTTTTCACCTGTACAGAGTGATCATGCTGGCACTGTTCAGGATGACGACACGCTTCCACTTCCACACATGCCGCACAGAGCCCATGTGCTTCAATCACATTATGCCGCAAGGCAAACCCCATTTTGGCCGCCAGCGTATGCATAATATCTTCCACGCCTTCAGCACACTCTTCTTTCACCGCGCCGCAGCGATCGCAAATAAACATAGCTGACGTATGCGTGGGCTGGTCGAACAGATGACAGAGTACATAACTGTTGGTGGATTCCACCTTATGCACAAAACCTTGCTCAAGTAGAAAATCCAGCGCGCGATAAACCGTTGGCGGCTTGGCTTGCGGTTCAGCTTCGCGCAGCAAATCAAGCAGATCATAAGCGCTGATAGCGCCATCCTGCAGACTCATCAGGCGCAACACTTCCAGGCGCTGCGGGGTCAGGCGCACATTACGCTGCGCACAGAGTTTTTCAGCCTGCGCTAATAACTCCTGCGTTGTGGTCTTTTCCATCGGGCACCTCAAAGTGGGGGTTAAGAATGTCCTTACTTTATCATAGTTCTCACTTAAACGCTGAGAACAGGGCGTCATTACTGTCGCATTGCCCGATCGCATATTCGTTATGCTATAGTAGCGCCCCTAATTCACCAGGTGCTTAAAAAAACGCCATGTCAGCAGAATCACAAACCGTTTATCCCGCATACCGTTTCTCCATTGCTCCTATGCTCGATAGGATGTACCGTTTTTGAAAAACAAATAGTTATATACTTTGTGGGAGCCTATTGGGAACCCGGCGTTTTCATTTCAAGGTGTAATCCATACGCGGCTTAAGAATGAGATATAATGCGACTTTTAGTGTTCCGCTTGAGAGGCCATGATGCTTACCCTGGACGAGATAGGTCAATCAGTACGTAACAATATCCAGTTGATTATTGATCATGTCGGCTTACCTCTTGCTGTTGGTCCGCTCAGTGATGATGATTACAAGATTCTGTGTGGTGGCTATGGTGAGCTTGAATGGGACTATGCGTTAAGTACCTATGGCAACTCCAGAGAAAAGTATGAGTTCTGCATAAAACTTGTTCAGCAAGGTCGGGTTCAGGGAATACCATCAGGAGCAGCAATTTGTGTTTATGGGGTTGAAGAAAACATCTTTCGTATCCATATGATCGAAAGGTTTTCTAGAGAAGATGAATCTCACCCATTGAAAGGGCGCATGGTTTTACTCACTCTTATGAGTGCTTTTATATTTTGTAAAGCTGTTGAATGTAAAGTTGTCCACATTGTAGAGCCAGTACCAGAACTGGTGCAGTATTACGAGTCTTTTGGTTTCCGCATGGAACAGTGCGGTTATGTGATGTCGGCAGTCATTGATGAGCTGCAGGATATCTTTCTTAAATTTGCTCAGTAGGTATAGACGAGAAGGGTCTACAAATTGTAGGATACCCGTCCAGATTACCTTAAAGGTACATCTATGGCAGTCGTTTTGTGCTTAAACTACTAAGAAACGATGTCACCAATCGACATGATCGATTGGCATAAGTTAGCGAAACAAGCTAGCTTTAAAGAAAGGGTTAGAGACGCCTTTACTGTCTCGGGAGTTTTCTATGAAAGATCAAAAAGCAACCAAGCCACAGGTTAAGTTCGACACAATGAAAGCATTCGCAGGTATGGGTGCTGCTGTTGAAGTTCTGATGAAGGCTGCTCCTAATGCGTTCACTCACGCTACTGTCTCTGGTAAAGAGCAGCAGGGTAAGCTTCGTCGTCGCAAAGCAGCATGATCATAGCTGGTGCTTTTTGAAAACCCGCCTTCAGGCGGGTTTTTTCTTTAGTGATGTTCTTTGTCCTTCTGTTTGACTGTTCTGACCTGTTCCCACTCGATACGTCCTTCTTCTCGCCTTTTGTCTATGTATTCCGCAAGATCTTGAATATTGATGCAACGTTTTGCTTTTTGTGATGTGCCGATGCGATATGTTGGAACGGGCAACTTACAAGCGTTTGCTTTTGCTTCTGCGTAAGCGGCTCGTCAGAACCGTATTGATATTTACTGAGAGCTCAGATCAACTTTCCAGGGC
>NZ_PTRE01000006.1 GCF_002965065.1 Escherichia sp. MOD1-EC7003 | reverse complement strand
TGTCAACGCCAAGATTATTGGCCGTTTTTCGCCATTTTTAATGTCCGCTATTGGTCATTAATGTTGTCCGCTTTCCGCCATTTCATCATCACTGATTGGCGTGGCGTTTTTTGCCAGCACTCCCGCTTTGCGTTTTTCCTTTAACCGGTAGCTTTCTCCTTTGATGTTCAGTGTGGTTGAGTGGTGGAGCAGTCGATCCAGGATTGCCGTTGCCAGCACGTTATCGCCGAACATCTCTCCCCAGTCGGCGAACCCTTTATTTGATGTCAGCACGATGCTCGCTTTTTCATATCGACGGTTCAGCAACCGGAAGAACAGACTGGCTTCCTCGCGGGTCATCGGCAGATAGCCTATCTCATCCAGTATCAGTACCCGGGCATAACCAAGCTGCTGTAGCTGTTTTTCCAGCCGGTTTTCCTGTTTTGCCTTCATGAGTGTGGCGATCAGCTTATCCAGTGGCATGAACAGTACCCGATGACCAGCGTCCGCCGCTTTTACCCCGAGAGCGACTGCCAGGTGCGTTTTACCCACACCGGGCGGACCCAGCAGGATCACGTTCTCGCTACGCTCCACGAACGCCAGCCCGGCCAGCTCACGGACGACCTTACGATCGATACCTGGCTGGAAGCCGAAGTCGAACTGCTCCAGCGTTTTGACCCACGGGAAGCGGGCCTGTTTCAGCCGGGACTCCATACCGCGCTGATGCCTCCCGTTCCATTCCTGCTGCAACGCCATGCACAGGAACTCGCGGTAGTTCAGTTCTTTTTTGGCCGCCTGCTCCAGCAGGCTTTCAACGTGGTAGCCCAGATGTTCCATTTTAAGACGACTCAGCAGTGTCTCCAGTTCATGCATCACAACAGCTCCTCATACGTACTCAACGGTCTGTGTTCCACCTGACTGACCTGCTGCCAGAGTGGGGCGTGATGCTCCGGCACGGTTTGCCAGCTGGATGCAGCCGAACAGAGACGGTGCGATGCTACCTGTTGCTCATTACTGTAGATCCGTAGTTCATCATCCAGCGAGATCCGTATTGATACCGGCTGGCCACACAGGCTTTCCGGTACGCTGTAACGGTTCCCGCCAACCTCGATATAGCCATCCCAGGAGACATGACGGATATCGAAATAGCTGGTATCGAAGTCCATACCCGGCAGCGGATGCAGATGCTCCTGTTCCTGCGTGAAGCGCTGTTCCGGTGTCTGCCTGAACTGGCGAAGTTCTCGCCTGTCAGCAACGTCAGCCATCCACTGCTCCAGTAGCTGGTTAACATGGGCGAAGCTGTCGAACCGGCGGTACCGGACGAAGAAGTTTTCCTTGAGGTATTTCACCATCCGTTCAACCTTACCTTTGGTTCTGGCCCTTCGTGGACGGCAGGCCCGTGGCAGGAAGCCATAGTGATCGGCCAGCAGCAGGAACCCGGAGTTGAACACCACCTTCCCATTGTTATTTTTCAGAACTGCGGCTTTCTGGTTATCGACCAGCACGGTTTTCACGCTACCGCCGAAGTAGCGAAAGGCGCGGACCAGTGACTCATAGGTATGTTCAGCATCCTGCTTTGGTGCCGCGAAGACATGGAAGCGACGTGAGAACCCCAGCGTATTAACCGCGAAGTTAACCCTGCATCGTTGCCCGGCAACCTCAGCCTCAACTTCTCCCCAGTCATGCTGTAGCTGGTAACCGGGCTGAGTTTCGAAGCGAACCGTTTTCTTCGATGGCCGCATCTTACGTTTGGGCTGGATGTAGTAGCGCAACATGGAACGGCCACCGGTATAACCCATCGCTTTGATTTCCGCCAGGATGACCTCGCCGTTCCAGACGTTCTCAGCCAGACGCATATCTATATAGTCCATGAACGGCTTGAGTTTGGCCATTTTGTGGCGTGTTTTTCTGGCCGGAGGTTCCGGGTATTTCAGGTACCGTCTGACGGTCCGCTCAGAGCAACCAACCTGAGTGGCAATATCAACAATATACGCACCTTGCTGGCGCATTTGCTTTATCATGTAAAAATCCTCTCTGCTCAGCATGAGTGTTCCCTTTGTGGTGTAGGAACCTTAAGGAAACAACATGTTGGGTGGAGCGGACAATCCAAATGGTGAATTACTGTCTTATATCATTGGCGCTGACA
>NZ_PTRE01000069.1 GCF_002965065.1 Escherichia sp. MOD1-EC7003 | reverse complement strand
ATGTTGGGTGGAGCGGACAATCCAAATGGTGAATTACTGTCTTATATCATTGGCGCTGACACGTGTTACGCAGCAATCCCATATCCAGCGTCCCTTCAATGAGCGGAGCAATTTGCTCGCGAGTGTTCATTTCGCGGGTTTGTAAATGAACATCGGGATAATCACGGCGAAACAGCGATAACGTATCGGACACAGCCCGAATAAAAGGAGCGGATGAAGTAAAACTAATACGCAACTCCCCCGCTTCCCCCTGATGCAGTCGTTCAGCGCGAGCAGCAGCGTCATCCACCAGAGAAAGGATTTGCCGACTATCTGCAAGGAACTGTGTTCCTGCTGCTGTCAGCAATACACTACGATTGGTTCGTGCCAGCAGTCGGGCACCAATTTGTTGCTCCAGCGCCTGAATCTGCTGACTTAGCGGCGGTTGCGAAATGTTCAGGCGGGCAGCCGCGCGCCCGAAATGTAGCTCCTCCGCAACAGCAACAAAGTAACGGAGATGACGAAGCTCAATATTCATATTTAAAACATCTTATTTGAGATTATTAATATATTAGACAGAACAATTCGATTTTCCTACCCTATGCATACGCCTGATCCACAGGCATATTTAGCAAGGATTTCAAGTGAGCCGTACTACAACTGTTGATGGCGCTCCGGCAAGCGACACTGACAAGCAAAGCATTTCTCAGCCAAATCAATTTATTAAACGCGGTACGCCGCAATTTATGCGCGTCACCCTGGCGCTGTTCTCTGCCGGACTGGCAACCTTCGCACTTCTCTATTGTGTGCAACCTATCCTTCCGGTTCTTTCGCAGGAGTTTGGCTTAACACCCGCGAACAGTAGTATTTCACTGTCCATTTCCACGGCGATGTTGGCTATCGGTTTGCTGTTTACTGGCCCGCTATCCGATGCCATTGGTCGCAAACCAGTGATGGTAACGGCGCTTCTGTTGGCTTCCATTTGTACGTTACTTTCGACAATGATGACCAGCTGGCACGGCATTTTGATTATGCGCGCCTTGATTGGACTTTCGTTAAGTGGCGTGGCAGCTGTTGGCATGACTTATCTTAGCGAGGAGATCCACCCCAGTTTTGTGGCCTTTTCGATGGGGTTGTATATCAGCGGCAACTCAATTGGCGGCATGAGCGGACGCTTAATAAGCGGTGTCTTCACGGACTTTTTCAACTGGCGAATTGCACTGGCGGCAATCGGCTGTTTCGCCCTGGCCTCTGCGTTGATGTTCTGGAGGATACTCCCGGAATCACGCCATTTTCGCCCGACTTCGCTGCGGCCTAAGACGTTGTTTATCAACTTTCGTCTGCACTGGCGTGACCGGGGATTACCGTTATTGTTCGCAGAAGGTTTTTTGCTAATGGGGGCGTTCGTCACGCTGTTTAATTACATCGGCTATCGCTTGATGCTCTCCCCCTGGCATGTCAGTCAGACCGTGGTTGGCCTATTATCGCTGGCTTACTTAACCGGTACATGGAGCTCCCCTAAAGCCGGAACCATGACCACCCGCTATGGGCGCGGTCCGGTGATGTTGTTTTCGACGGGGGTTATGCTGTTTGGTTTACTGATGACTTTATTCAGCTCACTGTGGCTGATCTTTGCCGGAATGTTGCTCTTCTCAGCCGGATTCTTCGCAGCCCACTCAGTCGCCAGCAGCTGGATCGGTCCTCGTGCAAAACGCGCCAAAGGCCAGGCCTCCTCGCTGTATCTGTTCAGTTACTATCTGGGGTCGAGTATTGCCGGGACGCTGGGTGGTATTTTCTGGCATAACTATGGCTGGAACGGCGTCGGCGCATTTATTGCTTTGATGCTGGTTATTGCTCTGTTGGTCGGGACGCGTTTGCATCGTCGTCTGCACGTCTGAAAAATAAGTCCGGATCGGGGTAAATATCCCCGTCCGGACTTATTGCCTGCTCAAACCAACGTTAATAGCCATCCTAAAATAGACGAAGCGCCAGCCAATTCCCGCAGCGCGTCTAGCATCATCAGGATTATAAATACCCAAATAAACGGATTCATTTTGCTGTGTGTCATTTATTACTGATGCGCAGTGATTCTACTGCTTTGTAAGTAGTAAAATAGTTAATCCGCGCAAGACTACTATTATTGGTAGCTAAATTTTCCTTAAGTCACAATACGTTATTATCAATGTTGTAATTTTTCAGCGTTTGTACATATCGTTACACGCTGAAACCAACCACTCACGGAAATCTGCCATACCCCGGGATATAGTTATTTCAACGGCCCCGCAGTGGGGTTAAATGAAAAAACAAATTGAGGGTATGACAATGAAAAAAGTATTAGCTCTGGTTGTTGCCGCTGCTATGGGTCTGTCTTCTGCCGCCTTTGCTGCAGAGACTGCGACCACACCTGCTCCGACTGCGACGACCACCAAAGCAGCACCTGCGAAAACTACACATCATAAAAAACAGCATAAAGCAGCACCTGCCCAGAAAGCGCAGGCGGCTAAAAAGCATCATAAAAATGCGAAACCTGAACAGAAAGCCCCTGAACAAAAAGCCCAGGCAGCGAAGAAACACGCCAAGAAACACAGCCATCAGCAACCGGCAAAACCTGCTGCACAACCCGCAGCGTAAGTTTTCAACAGTAATGCTGGCGCGCCCCCTCGCGCCTGAAAATTACGGTGCTAAGCGGGTAACGTTTAGCACCGCCTTTAGCGGAGGGTAGTATGGTGGGCCGTTATCGCTTTGAGTTCATTCTTATCATCCTTATTTTATGCGCACTGATTGCCGCCCGTTTTTATCTTTCCTGATCGTAGTTATCTGATTTTACTCCCACTTTCATCCCGTCCCGTCTATAGTATTTATGAGGGTTTGCTTTTAATAATCATAATTACCCACCAGAGTGTGATATGCGTACAACCATTGCTGTAGTGTTGGGTGCAATTAGTTTGACGTCTGCTTTTGTGTTTGCAGATAAACCAGACGTTGCCAAATCGGCAAATGATGAGGTCAGCACCCTGTTTTTTGGTCATGATGATCGTGTGCCAGTGAATGACACGACCCAATCACCGTGGGATGCGGTTGGACAACTGGAAACGGCCAGCGGCAATTTATGTACGGCGACGCTGATAGCACCCAATCTGGCATTAACAGCAGGACACTGTTTATTGACGCCGCCAAAGGGTAAAGCGGATAAAGCGGTGGCGCTACGTTTTGTGTCGAATAAAGGTCTTTGGCGCTATGAGATCCACGACATAGAAGGCCGCGTTGATCCGACACTGGGAAAGAGGTTAAAGGCAGATGGGGATGGCTGGATAGTTCCTCCCGCAGCAGCGCCGTGGGACTTCGGTTTGATTGTGCTACGTAATCCCCCTTCTGGCATTACACCGTTACCGTTATTTGAGGGAGATAAAGCCGCGCTTACCGCCGCATTAAAAGCGGCAGGTCGTAAAGTGACTCAGGCGGGATACCCTGAAGATCATCTCGATACGTTGTACAGTCATCAAAACTGTATAGTGACTGGCTGGGCGCAAACGTCAGTGATGTCACATCAGTGCGATACCTTGCCGGGTGACAGCGGTTCGCCTCTGATGTTACATACCGATGACGGCTGGCAGTTAATTGGGGTGCAAAGTTCGGCTCCTGCTGCGAAAGATCGCTGGCGCGCCGATAACCGGGCCATTTCTGTGACCGGTTTTCGCGACAGGCTGGATCAACTGTCGCAAAAATAATGTTCATACGCTGCCCGCCAACGCGGGCAGCGTGTTCATCAGGCAAGTTTCACCATGATCATTCCAGCCAACAGCAAGACCAGGCCAATCCAGCCTTTGCGATTTAACCGTTGACCAAACAAGATCCAACCTGCAGCTAACGTGGCGGCAATACCAAATCCCCCCCACAATGCATAAGCGACAGACAAGTCGATCCCTTTAACGGCCTGAGAAAGCGCACTAAAGGCAGCCAGTACCGCCGTCAGGGAGAGCAAGCCATAGATTTTGCGACGAAAGCCGTCAGAAAATTTCAAAAAGACGTTAGCAACGATTTCCAGCACGATGGCCAATGCCAGCCAGGCAGCGTGAACCCATTCAAACTGCGCCATGGTTCACCTCCAGTTCAGATTTACGCGCTTTACGAGTACCTGATTTGATCAACACAATCCCAGCCACCAGGGTCGTTAACCCGGCAATTTTCATCAGCGATAAACTTTCATCGAATAACAAAACGCTAAACAAGGTTATAAATAGAATACCGATACCTTCCCATAGCGCATAAGCTACGCCTAAGGCGATTTTTTTAACGGCGAAAGAGAGAAATATATACGACAGAGAAATCATCACCAGCATTAAAATAAAACCGCCGTTTCCCTCACTGACGCTCGCCCATTTCATTGACAGCGTACCGGTAATTTCCGTAGCAATAGCCAGACCTAATAAAATCCAATAAATATACATCGTCCTTCTCCTGCAAGAGAATTATTTTAATTTTCGCTCAATTCAGCGAAACCAAAGTAAAGTGGTCAAGCCCCGCGCATAGCGCAAGTTTAGGCAGAAGAAAGGACTAAAGCGCGTTGCGCCAGTGCTGCTCACCTACGAGCAAGATAGTGGATGAGGTGCGAAGATGGGTAAATGTAGAAAATAACGTCCTGAACAAATTGTCCATAATATTACAATTATCCGCAGTGTTGCTTCTCGTCATCGCGGATGATAATTGTCCTCGGTAGTTGAACACGCTTGATTTGTATCATAGCTTAAGAATTAACTCAAAATATTTTCACTTCTTTACCTGGGGGGTTTAACTTTCGTTATGATGATGGAGCGAAAAAGACATTATTATTAGCAAAAGAAAAAACGGGGATAAGCGACCTCAATAAAGAGTGACGGCCTCCGCAGAGGCCGTCAGGGTTACAGAGCTTTCAGGATTGCATCCACGCTGGCTTTGGCGTCACCAAACAGCATGTGGGTGTTTTCCTTAAAGAACAGCGGGTTTTGCACGCCCGCATAGCCAGTGTTCATCGAACGTTTAAAGACGATCACGTTCTGCGCTTTCCACACTTCCAGTACAGGCATACCAGCAATCGGACTCTTCGGATCATCCTGCGCCGCCGGGTTAACCGTATCGTTAGCACCAATCACCAGTACGGTATCGGTATCAGCAAAGTCATCGTTGATCTCGTCCATTTCCAGCACGATGTCATACGGTACTTTTGCTTCAGCCAACAATACGTTCATATGCCCAGGCAAACGCCCCGCAACCGGGTGGATACCGAAACGCACGTTGATACCACGAGCGCGCAGTTTCTCGGTGATTTCAGCGACAGGATATTGCGCCTGTGCGACTGCCATGCCGTACCCCGGCGTAATGATCACTGAATGGGAGTTTTTCAGCAACTCTGCCGTCTCTTCTGCGGTGATTTCGCGATGTTCGCCCACTTCCTGATCATCGCCAGTAGAAGAGCCGTCGGTGCCGAAGCCACCCGCAATAACGCTGATAAAGGAACGGTTCATCGCCTTACACATAATGTAAGAAAGGATAGCCCCTGAAGAACCAACCAGCGCACCGGTCACAATCAGCAGGTCGTTGCTGAGCATAAAGCCCGCAGCCGCTGCCGCCCAACCAGAGTATGAGTTCAGCATCGACACCACCACTGGCATATCTGCACCACCGATGGAGGCGACTAAATGCCAGCCGAATACCAACGCAATGGCGGTCATTATCAGCAATGCCAGCACTTGCAGGCCTACGCTGTCCGTACGAACAAATACAATCAGCAACAGGAAAGAAATAACCAGAGCCGCAAGGTTCATTTTGTGACGGTTTGGCAGCATCAACGGTTTAGACGAAATCTTGCCACACAGTTTGCCGAACGCCACCACCGACCCCGTGAACGTTACCGCCCCAATGAAGATACCGAGGAACACTTCCGTCAGGTGAATATTGACCAGAATCGGTGCCATTCCCGCGTCATGATGCAGATAGCTGTTAAAACCAACCAGCACTGCTGCCAGACCCACGAAGCTATGCAAGATTGCCACCAGTTCTGGCATTTCGGTCATTTCAACCTTCTTCGCCAGACGGATACCAATTGCCCCACCGATGACCATCGCCAGCAAGATCCAGCCAACATTACCCGTATCCGGTCCAAAGATGGTTGCGATTAACGCAATCGCCATCCCGGCAATACCGAAGTTGTTCCCCTGGCGAGACGTTTCATGTTTCGAAAGCCCGGCCAGACTGAAGATAAACAGGATCGCGGCAACAATGTATGCAGCTGTAACTAATCCTCCAGACATATGTTACCCCTTAATTTTTGCGGAACATTTTCAGCATGCGCTGAGTCACGGTAAAACCACCGAAAATATTAATGCTGGCTATAAGCACCGCGATAAAACTAAGGAAGCTAACCCAGCCACCCTGGCCAATCTGCAACAGTGCTCCGACAACAATAATCCCTGAAATCGCGTTGGTGACCGACATCAACGGCGTATGCAGCGCGTGCGATACATTCCACACTACGTAATAACCGACTACGCACGCCAGCGCGAAAACGGTGAAGTGCCCAAGGAACTCTTTCGGTGCAACATTTGCCAGCCAGCCGAAAAGGATAATTGCCAGCGCCATCAAGGCGTATTTACGCCACGGCGAACATGCACATTTTTCCTCGTTTTTAACTTCAGGTGCTGCTTTCTGCGCTGCCTGCGGCTGGGCTGAAACCTGAATCGGCGGCGCCGGCCAGGTAATTTCGCCCGCACGTATCACTGTCACGCCGCGAATCACCACATCATCAAAATCAACCGTGATGTTGCCGTCTTTCTCTTTGCACAACAGTTTCAGCAGATTAACGAGGTTGGTGCCATAAAGCTGTGAGGATTGCGTCGGCAGACGCCCTGGGAGATCGGTATAACCAATCACTTTGACGCCATTTTCCGTAGTGAAGATTTCACCTGGCACGGTGTATTCACAGTTGCCGCCGTTTTGGGCAGCCAGGTCAACAATCACACTGCCCGACTTCATGGAGTCAACCATTTCACGGGTAATTAGCTTCGGCGCCGGTTTGCCTGGAATAAGCGCGGTGGTGACAATGATATCGACCTCTTTTGCCTGCGCGGCAAAAAGCGCCATTTCCGCTTTGATGAAGGCGTCCGACATCACTTTGGCATAGCCATCGCCGCTGCCCGCTTCCTCTTTAAAATCCAGCTCGAGGAATTCCGCGCCCATACTTTGAACTTGTTCTTTCACTTCCGGGCGAGTGTCGAATGCACGCACTATCGCGCCGAGACTGTTTGCTGCGCCTATGGCGGCCAGCCCCGCAACACCCGCACCAATCACCATCACTTTTGCCGGTGGCACTTTCCCTGCGGCAGTGATTTGCCCGGTAAAGAAGCGCCCAAACTCATGTGCCGCCTCAACAATTGCGCGATAACCAGCGATGTTCGCCATCGAACTTAGTGCGTCCAGCGATTGTGCGCGTGAGATACGCGGCACAGCGTCCATCGCCATCACGGTCACATTACGTTCCGCAAGTTTCTGCATTAATTCCGGGTGCTGTGCAGGCCAGATAAAACTCACCAGCGTTGTCCCAGGATTCAGTAACGCAATTTCATCATCTAACGGCGCATTGACCTTTAGAATGATCTCTGACTGCCAGACGTTATTCCCTTCAACAATTTCAGCGCCCGCTTGCAAAAACGCTTTATCGTCAAAACTTGCCAGTTGACCCGCGCCGCTCTCTACCGCGACGGTAAAACCCAGTTTCAGCAACTGTTCCACTGTTTTTGGCGTTGCTGAAACACGGGTTTCATTGGTTAACCGTTCTCTTGGTATGCCAATTCGCATGATATTCCCTTCCATCGGTTTTATTGATGATGGTTTGCCTGTGTCAGGACCCACACAAGCCGCTCATGTACGAGCTAAATGTTACTCCGTTCAAATAAATTAGTAACAAACGCCCTATAACGTACTGAAAATCATGCCTGTGATCTAGCGCTAAAAATCAGTATTTTGGCGTGAACTCGCAAAATATTAACGATTCAGCTGTGATAGAGGGATAAACACCTTAGAACATCAGATAAAGACTGATAATTGTCTTCGGCGGTCGGGTAAAACGTGATATCGCCCCGGCACGGATCACGACTTAACATTAAATTAACTAATACTATTCAGCTGCTTCAGTAATATTGATGCTGGTACGACTGTTTTTTAAGCATAGACGGTCATTTGAGCAGGATTAAAATTGGCTTAAGGAATGTGATATGAAAAATGACGCAGACAGTTACACCGTTTAAATGCAATAATCGGCCACGTTTCTCGTTAATAACAATACCAGTACCTGGTTTGCGCAAGGCGAAGGATTATTTTTATGAAGCTTAAGAACACCCTCCTGGCGTCGGCACTGCTTTCTGCTACGGCATTCTCCGTTAACGCAGCAACAGAACTGACACCGGAGCAAGCGGCAGCGGTTAAACCTTTTGACCGTGTAGTGGTTACCGGTCGTTTTAATGCTATTGGCGAAGCGGTGAAAGCCGTTTCTCGTCGCGCTGATAAAGAAGGTGCTGCCTCTTTTTATGTTGTCGACACGTCTGATTTTGGGAACAGCGGTAACTGGCGTGTGGTCGCTGACCTCTATAAAGCCGATGCTGAAAAGGCAGAAACTGAAAAGAATCGTGTCTTCAATGGGGTAATTGAACTGCCTAAAGACCAGGCGGTTTTGATCGAACCGTATGACACCGTTACCATTCAGGGCTTCTTCCGCAGCCAACCAGAAGTGAACGATGCCATCACCAAAGCGGCAAAAGCGAAAGGTGCCTACTCTTACTACATTGTTCGTCAAATCGATGCCAACCAGGGCGGCAACCAGCGTATTACCGCATTCATCTACAAACAAGATGCTAAAAAACGCATCGTCCAGAGCTCGGATGTGATCCCGGCAGATTCTGATGCTGGTCGCGCGGCACTGGCTGCCGGTGGAGAAGCTGCGAAAAAAGTTGAGATCCCAGGCGTTGCGACAACTGCATCACCAAGTTCTGAAGTCGGTCGTTTCTTTGAAACCCAGTCATCAAAAGGCGGGCGTTACACTGTCACGCTTCCTGACGGCACTAAAATCGAAGAACTGAACAAAGCAACAGCAGCGATGATGGTTCCGTTCGACAGCATCAAATTCTCTGGCAACTACGGCAACATGACTGAAGTCTCCTATCAGGCTGCAAAACACGCCGCGAAGAAAGGTGCTAAGTATTACCACATCACCCGCCAGTGGCAGGAACGTGGTAATAACCTGACCGTCAGCGCAGATCTGTATAAATAACTATTCAGTTACTACTATAAGGCGGCTTGATGCCGCCTTTCGCATTTTTAGTCACAAATTTCCCCGCGACCATTGCATGCAGACACATCTCTTCGTAAAATCCCGCGCTTCAGTGGCAAACTCCATTTTTATGCGTTTTGCCCTAATATTTATTCTTCTTATCACGTTTTAATCACTGGATATCGATGGAAAAGAAACTGGGACTGAGCGCACTCACCGCGCTGGTATTAAGCTCAATGCTGGGTGCAGGTGTTTTCAGTCTGCCGCAAAATATGGCGGCAGTTGCCAGCCCGGCAGCACTGCTCATCGGCTGGGGCATTACTGGCGCTGGCATTTTATTGCTGGCCTTTGCCATGCTGATCCTCACGCGCATTCGTCCCGAACTTGACGGCGGTATCTTTACCTATGCCCGCGAAGGGTTTGGCGAGCTAATCGGTTTTTGCTCCGCATGGGGGTACTGGCTGTGCGCGGTCATCGCCAACGTCTCCTATCTGGTGATCGTTTTTTCCGCATTAAGCTTTTTTACGGACACGCCGGAATTGCGTCTGTTTGGCGATGGCAATACCTGGCAATCGATCGTCGGTGCCTCGGCTTTATTGTGGATTGTTCACTTTTTGATCCTGCGTGGGGTGCAAACCGCTGCCAGCATTAATCTGGTCGCGACACTGGCAAAATTGTTGCCGCTGGGTCTGTTTATTGTGCTGGCGATAATGATGTTCAAACTGGACACCTTCAAGCTCGACTTCACCGGACTTGCACTTGGCGTCCCGGTGTGGGAACAGGTGAAAAACACTATGCTTATCACCCTGTGGGTGTTCATTGGTGTGGAAGGTGCCGTGGTTGTTTCTGCACGAGCGCGTAATAAACGTGATGTTGGCAAAGCGACACTTCTGGCTGTTCTCTCCGCTCTGGGCGTTTACTTACTGGTAACGCTGCTTTCGCTGGGCGTGGTGGCACGTCCTGAACTGGCTGAAATTCGTAACCCGTCAATGGCCGGTCTGATGGTGGAAATGATGGGACCGTGGGGTGAAATCATCATCGCTGCCGGTTTGATCGTTTCCGTTTGCGGCGCGTACTTAAGCTGGACCATCATGGCGGCAGAAGTTCCATTTCTGGCCGCCACCCATAAAGCATTCCCGCGCATTTTTGCACGCCAGAACGCACAAGCTGCGCCATCTGCCTCGCTGTGGCTGACCAACATCTGCGTGCAAATTTGTCTGGTACTCATCTGGCTGACCGGTTCCGATTACAACACGTTGCTGACCATCGCCTCAGAAATGATTCTGGTGCCCTATTTCCTGGTCGGCGCGTTCTTGCTGAAAATCGCAACCCGTTCACTGCATAAAGCGGTAGGTGTCGGTGCCTGCATTTATGGCTTATGGTTATTGTACGCCTCTGGCCCAATGCACTTGCTGTTATCCGTTGTTCTGTATGCGCCGGGGCTACTGGTTTTCCTGTACGCGCGTAAAACGCATACACATGATAATGTACTGAACCGTCAGGAAATGGTGCTGATTGGTATGCTGTTAATTGCCTCAGTTCCGGCGACCTGGATGCTGGTGGGATAACGTTCATCCCATCGTTGATAGCTAAGGAGATAACGATGGGTAAAACCCAGCCCTTGCCAATATTAATTACTGGTGGAGGTCGTCGCATCGGCCTCGCCCTCGCCTGGCATTTCATTAATCAAAAGCAACCGGTGATTGTCAGCTATCGGACGCACTATCCTGCCATTGATAGGCTGATTCAGGCGGGGGCGCAGTGTATTCAAGCTGATTTTTCGACCAACGACGGAGTGATGGCGTTTGCGGATGAAGTACTAAAAAGTACCCATGGTCTGCGTGCTATTTTGCATAACGCCAGTACGTGGATGGCGGAAAAACCGGGTGCGCCACTGACCGACGTGCTGGCCTGCATGATGCAGATCCACGTTAACACCCCTTACCTGCTCAACCATACGCTGGAAAGATTACTGCGTGGGCACGGACACGCTGCCAGCGATATCATTCACTTTACCGATTATGTGGTGGAGCGCGGTAGCGACAAACATATTGCCTATGCTGCAAGTAAAGCGGCACTGGATAATATGACTCGCTCATTTGCCCGCAAACTGGCACCGGAAGTGAAAGTGAATTCTATTGCGCCATCGCTGATCCTGTTTAATGAGCATGATGATGCCGAATATCGTCAACAGGCGCTGAATAAATCACTGATGAAAACTGCACCTGGTGAGAAAGAAGTGATCGACCTGGTCGATTACTTACTTACCAGCTGCTTTGTCACCGGACGCAGTTTCCCACTTGATGGCGGTCGTCATCTGCGTTAATGCAGCTTAATCCAGCATATAATCAACACCCATGCGCTTAATCCCCAACACACCACAGAACCGACAAAAGCAGCGGGCAAGCGCATTATTCCGGTGAAATACCACAGCGACGCCAGGTAAACAAAATAGGGAATAATCGACCACATACTAAAAATGATGGTTGCACGTAAGGCTTCAATGCCGCGTTCGCTGGCAACAATATAATGCGCGATGAGCGCAAAAGTCGGGAAAAGCGGAATCAGCCCGGCGATATAATAATTTTTCGTTTTTGCTAAAACACCAATCAACAGCACTACCAGCGCACCGAGCGCGGCTTTGATTACCAGCCCCATCTTTTTACCTTAACACTTCCATAACAAGTCATCAGTAGAATACCTGATGAAAACTTGTTTAGAAACGATTGATAGTAAGTAAAAACAGCTCGGTGTATTGTGACGTTTTTATATCTACCGTGAATAATATGAACACTATCGTATTTGTGGAAGATGATGCGGAAGTCGGTTCACTGATTGCCGCGTACCTGGCAAAACATGATATGCAGGTTACCGTGGAACCGCGCGGCGACCGGGCCGAAGAAACCATTCTGCGAGAAAATCCGGATTTGGTGTTACTCGACATCATGCTACCAGGCAAGGACGGCATGACCATTTGTCGTGATTTACGCGCAAAGTGGTCCGGACCGATTGTTCTTCTAACCTCTCTCGATAGCGATATGAATCACATCCTGGCACTGGAAATGGGTGCCTGCGACTATATTCTCAAAACGACCCCCCCTGCTGTATTGTTAGCGCGCTTACGTTTGCATTTGCGTCAGAATGAGCAAGTCACACTGACCAAAGGTCTTCAGGAAACGACGCTGACCCCTTACAAAGCCCTGCATTTCGGCACGTTGACCATCGATCCCGTCAACCGCGTAGTCACTCTGGCGAATACTGAAATCTCGCTATCGACAGCTGATTTCGAATTATTGTGGGAATTAGCTACCCATGCCGGGCAAATCATGGACCGCGATGCATTGCTGAAAAATTTACGCGGCGTCAGTTATGACGGATTGGATCGTAGCGTGGATGTAGCCATCTCGAGATTAAGAAAAAAACTGCTCGATAACGCTGCCGAACCTTATCGCATTAAAACTGTGCGTAATAAAGGTTATCTTTTTGCGCCTCATGCGTGGGAATAAGCGATGAAAAAACTGTTTATTCAGTTTTATCTTTTGCTGTTTGTATGCTTTCTGGTGATGTCTCTGCTGGTTGGGCTGGTGTATAAATTTACCGCCGAACGCGCGGGCAAACAGTCGCTGGATGATTTGATGAACAGTTCGCTGTATCTGATGCGCAGCGAATTGCGTGAGATCCCCCCACACGACTGGGGAAAAACGCTGAAAGAGATGGATCTAAATCTCTCTTTCGATCTACGTGTCGAGCCGCTGAGTAAATATCATCTTGATGATATTTCCATGCTCCGGTTGCGTGGCGGCGAAATTGTCGCCCTGGACGATCAGTACACTTTTTTGCAACGTATCCCACGTAGCCACTACGTGCTGGCAGTGGGTCCTGTTCCTTATCTTTATTACCTCCATCAGATGCGATTGCTGGATATCGCCCTGATCGCTTTTATTGCTATCTCCCTCGCCCTTCCGGTGTTTATCTGGATGCGTCCGCACTGGCAGGATATGTTAAAACTGGAAGCTGCGGCGCAACGATTTGGCGATGGGCATCTCAATGAACGTATCCACTTTGATGAGGATTCGAGCTTTGAACGACTTGGCGTCGCGTTTAACCAGATGGCAGACAATATCAACGCCTTGATTGCCAGCAAAAAACAGCTTATTGACGGTATCGCTCACGAACTTCGAACGCCTTTAGTGCGCCTGCGTTATCGACTGGAGATGAGCGATAACCTGAGCGCCGCCGAATCCCAGGCGTTGAATCGCGATATCAGTCAACTTGAAGCGTTAATTGAAGAGCTGCTGACTTATGCCCGACTCGATCGCCCACAAAATGAGCTTCATCTTAGCGAACCAGACCTGCCGTTATGGCTGTCAACGCATCTGGCAGATATTCAGGCAGTCACGCCCGATAAAACGGTACGGATAAAAACGCTCGTGCGAGGTCATTATGCGGCGTTGGATATGCGCTTAATGGAGCGCGTGCTGGATAATTTGCTCAATAACGCCCTGCGCTACTGCCATTCAACGGTTGAAACCAGCCTGCTACTGTCGGGGAATAGAGCGACATTAATTGTTGAGGATGATGGCCCAGGGATTGCCCCTGAAAATCGCGAACATATCTTTGAACCTTTTGTTCGCCTCGATCCCAGCCGGGATCGCTCAACCGGCGGCTGTGGACTGGGGCTGGCGATTGTCCACTCCATAGCACTAGCAATGGGGGGGACGGTTAATTGTCACACCAGCGAATTGGGAGGTGCCCGCTTCTCGTTTAGCTGGCCGTTATGGCATAACATCCCGCAATTTACCTCTGTCTGACACCTGGCGCACGGTGGTCAAGTTGTTGTCACTGTGCTATAAAATAAGTATGTTGTAACTAAAGTGGTTAATTATTATGACTCGTTACGATCTCGTAGACCGACTCAACACGACCTTTCGCCAGATGGAACAAGAGCTGGCTGCATTTGCCGCAGATCTTGAACAACACAAGCTATTAGTTGCCCGCGTGTTCTCTTTGCCGGAGGTGAAAAAAGAGGATGAACATAACCCGCTTAATCGTATTGAGGTAAGGCAACATCTCGGCAAAGAGGCGCAGGAACTGGCGATACGTCATTTCCGCCATTTGTTTATTCAGCAACAGTCTGAAAATCGCAGCAGCAAAGCCGCTGTCCGTCTGCCAGGTGTGTTGTGTTACCAGGTTGATAACCTTTCGCAAGCGGCGTTGGTCTGTCATATTCAGCGCATCAATCAACTCAAGACCACTTTCGAACATATCGTCACGGTTGAGTCAGAACGCCCCACAGCGGCGCGTTTTGAATGGGTGCATCGTCATTTGCCGGGCCTAATCACCCTTAATGCTTACCGAACGCTCACTGTTCTGCACGACCCCGCCACTTTACGTTTTGGTTGGGCGAATAAACATATCATTAAGAATTTGCATCGTGATGAAGTCCTGGCACAGCTGGAAAAAAGCCTGAAATCCCCACGCAGTGTCGCTCCATGGACGCGCGAGGAGTGGCAAAGAAAACTGGAGCGTGAGTATCAGGATATTGCGGCCCTGCCGCAGAACGCGAAATTAAAAATCAAACGTCCGGTTAAGGTGCAGCCGATTGCCCGCGTCTGGTACAAAGGAGATCAAAAACAAGTACAACACGCCTGCCCTACGCCGCTTATTGCGCTGATTAATCGGGATAATGGCGCGAGCGTGCCGGACGTTGGCGAGTTGTTAAATTACGATGCCGACAATGTGCAGCACCGTTATAAACCACAGGCGCAACCGCTTCGTTTAATCATTCCACGGTTACACCTGTATGTTGCAGATTAACGCCCGGCTTTCATACTGCCGACCATCTGTTCTGGCCGTACCCAACTGTCAAACTCAGCTTCGCTAAGATAACCCAACGCAAGGGCTGCGGCCTTTAAGGTCAGCCCTTCTTTATGCGCTTTTTTGGCGATCCCGGCGGCTTTGTCATAGCCAATATGAGTATTGAGTGCCGTCACCAGCATCAGTGATTCATTGAGTAATTGATTGATTCGCTCACGATTCGGTTCAATTCCCACTGCGCAGTGTTTATTGAAACTTTCCATGCCATCTGCCAGTAAGCGCACTGATTGCAGGAAATTGTGGATCACCATCGGACGGAAGACATTCAGTTCAAAGTTTCCGGAAGCGCCCCCCATGTTGATTGCCACGTCGTTCCCCATCACCTGACAGCAGAGCATGGTTAATGCTTCACACTGGGTTGGATTCACTTTCCCCGGCATGATAGAGCTGCCCGGCTCGTTTTCCGGGATTGAGATTTCACCCATTCCGCAGCGCGGGCCGGAAGCCAGCCAGCGGACGTCATTAGCAATTTTCATCAGTGACGCAGCCAACCCTTTCAACGCGCCGTGCGCCTGCACCAGGGCATCACAGGTCGCCAGCGCTTCAAATTTGTTCGGCGCGGTAACAAACGGTGCACAGGTAATGACTGCCAGTTCATCTGCCACGCGACGCGCATACTCCGGATGGGTATTTAATCCAGTCCCCACAGCTGTACCGCCCAAAGCCAGTTCAGCTACGTGAGGCAGGCTGTATTCGATATGTTTGAGATTATGCTCCAGCATCGCTACCCAGCCGGAAATCTCCTGCCCCAGTGTTAGCGGCGTGGCATCCTGCAAGTGGGTACGACCAATTTTGACGATATCGGCAAATGCACGGGATTTCTCATTCAGAGTTTGTGTCAGGGTTTTAAGTTGTGGAATGAGTTGCTTGCGTAGCGCCAGCAGCGCCGCAACGTGCATCGCCGTCGGAAAGACATCATTGGAACTTTGGCTTTTGTTCACATCGTCGTTAGGATGAACTTTACGTTCCATCCCGCGCACACCACCGAGTAGTTCACTGGCCCGGTTAGCCAGCACTTCGTTCATGTTCATGTTACTTTGCGTGCCGGAACCGGTCTGCCAGATAGCCAGCGGGAATTCATCGTCATGCTGTCCCGCCAGTACTTCATCCACCGCCTGACGAATGGCGATCGCTTTCTCTTCAGACAACAAGCCTAAATCTTCATTAACTTTTGCCGCTGCGCGCTTGGTTAGCGCCAGCGCATGAATCAGTGAGGCAGGCATTTTCTCCGTCGAAATGCGGAAATGCTCCAGCGAGCGTTGAGTTTGTGCGCCCCACAGCTTATCTGCCGGGACATCAATCGTCCCCATCGAATCTTTTTCGCTGCGTACTGTATTCATGGCCTGCTCCTCACCTGATTAATTTTTTCTTTCTGTTTTGCTTACGTTAAGCAACTTTTAGCTCACTTATTATTTACTATTTGATAACAAATGTTTGGTCTTTTGTGCCATGTAAAAAAGCCGCCCCGAAGGACGGCTCAGTTTATTTCACACAGCGGATACACTGCGTAAGTTGTATCTGCTGGAAGAAGTCATTTCCTTTATCATCCACAAGGATAAACGCCGGGAAATCTTCCACTTCGATTTTCCAGATGGCTTCCATTCCCAGTTCCGGATATTCAACACATTCCAGACTCTTAATACTTCCCTGCGCCAGCACTGCCGCAGGACCGCCGATACTGCCGAGGTAAAAGCCACCGTGTTTTTTACAGGCATCCGTCACCTGCTGGCTGCGGTTGCCTTTCGCCAGCATAATCATACTGCCGCCCTGTGCTTGCAGTTGATCGACATAAGAATCCATCCGCCCGGCGGTCGTTGGGCCAAGAGAACCAGAGGCATAACCTTCCGGCGTTTTGGCCGGACCCGCGTAGTAAATCGGATGATCTTTAATGTACTGCGGTAGCCCTTCACCGTTATCCATTCGCTCTTTCAGTTTGGCGTGGGCAATATCACGACCGACGATAATCGTGCCGTTAAGCGATAAGCGTGTAGAAACGGGATACTGCGACAACTGCGCGAGGATCTCTTTCATCGAACGGTTAAGGTCAACGCGAACCGCTTCGCCTTCGCCCGCTTTGCGCAGCTCTTCCGGGATATATTTTCCCGGATTATGTTCCAGTTTTTCGATCCAGATCCCCTGACGGTTGATCTTCGCTTTGATATTACGGTCAGCAGAACAGGAGACGCCCATTCCGACCGGGCAGGATGCGCCGTGACGTGGCAGACGTATCACCCGGATGTCGTGAGCGAAGTATTTACCACCAAACTGCGCACCCAGACCGAGATTTTGCGCTTCGATCAGCAATTCTTTTTCCAGTTCCACATCGCGGAAGGCCTGACCGTGTTCATTCCCTTCCGTTGGCAGTTCGTCATAGTATTTTGCGGAAGCCAGTTTTACCGTTTTAAGGTTAGTTTCCGCAGACGTACCACCAATAACGAACGCAATGTGATACGGAGGGCACGCCGCCGTACCCAGCGTACGCATTTTCTCAACCAGGTAATTTTTCAGTTTTCCCGGCGTCAGTAACGCTTTGGTTTCCTGATAGAGATACGTCTTGTTTGCCGAACCGCCACCTTTGGCGATACAGAGGAATTTGTATTCGTCACCCTCAACGGCATAAAGATCGATCTGCGCTGGCAGATTGGTGCCGGTATTCACCTCTTTATACATATCCAGCGGCGCGTTTTGCGAGTAGCGCAGATTATCTTCGATATAGGTGTTATAGACACCACGCGCCAGCGCCGCTTCATCGCCACCACCGGTCCATACACGCTGCCCTTTTTTACCAACAATAATCGCGGTGCCGGTATCCTGACAGGTTGGCAAAACACCTTTTGCCGCGATGTCGGAGTTACGCAGGAATTGCAGCGCCACATATTTATCGTTTTCGCTGGCTTCCGGGTCACGCAGAATATCGGCCACCTGTTGTTGGTGAGCCGGACGCAGCATAAATGACGCATCATGAAACGCCTGACGCGCCAGAAGAGTTAACGCTTCAGGCGCGACTTTCAAAATCTCCTGCCCTTCAAATTCAGAAACACTAACGTGTTCGCTGGTTAGCAGATAATACTCGGTATCGTCTTTCTTGAGTGGAAAAGGAGCCTGATAATGAAAGGGTTTGTTTGACATTGTTCTCTCACTTACTGCCTGGTTTGGTTATGTTCTGGGCGGGTGTTCCGTTGCCCTGTTAAAAGCGAGTAACAATATCCTACACACTTTTTTAACAAAAACTGAGACTAGTACGACTTTTTGCGGCTCCAGGTTACTTCCCGTTGGATTCTTGCTTTAATAGCGGGATTAATTTCCACATTTAAACAGGGATTGATCATGCAAAAACTCATTAACTCAGTGCAAAACTATGCCTGGGGCAGCAAAACGGCGTTGACTGAACTTTATGGTATGGAAAATTCGTCCAGTCAGCCGATGGCTGAGCTGTGGATGGGCGCACATCCGAAAAGCAGTTCACGTGTGCAGAATGCCGCCGGAGATATCGTTTCACTGCGTGATGTGATTGAGAGTGATAAATCGACTCTGCTCGGAGAAGCCGTTGCCAAACGCTTTGGCGAACTGCCTTTCCTGTTCAAAGTATTATGCGCAGCACAGCCGCTCTCCATTCAGGTTCATCCAAACAAACGCAATTCTGAAATCGGTTTTGCCAAAGAAAATGCCGCAGGTATTCCGATGGATGCCGCCGAGCGTAACTATAAAGATCCTAACCACAAGCCAGAGCTGGTTTTTGCTCTGACGCCTTTCCTCGCGATGAACGCGTTTCGTGAGTTTTCCGAGATTGTCTCCCTGCTCCAGCTGGTCGCAGGTGCACATCCGGCGATTGATCACTTTTTACAACAGCCTAATGCCGAACGTTTAAGCGAACTGTTCGCCAGCCTGTTGAATATGCAGGGTGAAGAAAAATCCCGCGCACTGGCGATTTTAAAATCGGCGCTCGACAGCCAGCAGGGTGAACCGTGGCAAACAATTCGTTTAATTTCTGAATTTTACCCGGAAGACAGCGGTCTGTTCTCCCCGCTGTTGCTGAATGTGGTGAAATTGAATCCTGGCGAAGCGATGTTCCTGTTCGCAGAAACACCGCACGCTTACCTGCAAGGTGTGGCGCTGGAAGTGATGGCGAACTCCGATAACGTGCTGCGTGCGGGTCTGACGCCTAAATACATTGATATTCCGGAACTGGTTGCCAACGTGAAGTTCGAAGCCAAACCGGCTAACCAGTTGTTGACCCAGCCGGTGAAACAAGGTGCAGAACTGGACTTCCCGATTCCGGTGGACGATTTTGCCTTCTCGCTGCATGACCTTAGTGATAAAGAAACCCCCATCAGCCAGCAGAGCGCCGCCATTCTGTTCTGCGTTGAAGGCGAAGCGACCCTGTGTAAAGGCTCTCAGCATTTACAGCTTAAACCGGGTGAATCTGCGTTTATTGCCGCCAACGAGTCACCGGTGACCGTCAAAGGCCACGGACGTTTGGCCCGTGTTTACAACAAGCTGTAAGAGCTTACTGAAAAAATTAACATCTCTTGCTAAGCTTATTAAAGGCTTATAACACCTTCAGGCGGCCAGTCCGCCTGATTTCATTTTATGGATAATTATTATGAATAAATCGCTGGTCGCGGTAGGCGTCATTGTTGCGCTAGGCGTAGTCTGGACAGGCGGCGCATGGTATACAGGCAAGAAGATTGAAACCCATCTCGAAGACATGGTCGCGCAGGCGAACGCGCAACTCAAACTAACAGCGCCGGAATCCAACCTGGAAGTGAGTTATCAAAACTATCATCGCGGCGTATTCAGCAGCCAGTTGCAACTGTTGGTGAAACCCATGGCCGGGAAAGAAAATCCGTGGATTAAAAGCGGTCAGAGCGTCATCTTCAACGAATCGGTTGATCATGGTCCCTTCCCGCTTGCCCAGCTTAAAAAACTGAATCTGATCCCGTCGATAGCATCAATTCAAACCACGCTGGTCAATAACGAAGTAAGCAAACCACTGTTTGATATGGCAAAAGGTGAAACGCCTTTTGAGATTAACTCCCGCATTGGTTACAGCGGTGATTCCAGTTCCGATATTTCGCTCAAACCACTGAATTACGAACAAAAGGATGAAAAGGTCGCCTTTAGCGGCGGCGAGTTCCAGTTAAATGCTGACAGAGACGGCAAAGCCATTTCCCTTTCCGGGGAGGCGCAAAGTGGTCGGGTTGACGCGGTTAACGAATACAACCAGAAAGTGCAGTTAACCTTTAATAATCTGAAAACCGACGGTTCCAGCACACTAGCAAGTTTTGGTGAGCGCATCGGCAACCAAAAACTGTCGCTGGAAAAAATGGCTATTTCTGTTGAAGGCAAAGAACTGGCACTGCTGGAAGGCATGGAAATCAGCGGTAAATCAGACCTTGTGAATGACGGTAAAACGATCAATAGCCAACTGGATTACTCGCTAAATAGCCTGAAGGTACAGAATCAGGATCTGGGCAGCGGCAAACTGACTTTAAAAGTCGGCCAGATTGATGGCGAAGCCTGGCATCAGTTTAGCCAGCAATATAACGCGCAAACTCAGGCGCTGCTGGCACAGCCAGAAATTGCCAACAATCCCGAACTTTATCAGGATAAAGTGACAGAAGCCTTCTTTAGCGCCCTGCCGCTGATGTTGAAAGGCGATCCAGTGATTACTATCGCGCCGCTAAGCTGGAAAAACAGTCAGGGTGAAAGTGCGCTGAATCTGTCGCTGTTCCTGAAAGATCCGGCAACATCTAAAGAAGCGCCGCAAACGCTGGCTCAGGAAGTGGACCACTCGGTTAAATCTCTGGATGCGAAACTGACCATCCCGGTGGATATGGCAACTGAGCTGATGACTCAGGTAGCGAAGCTGGAAGGTTATCAGGAGGAGCAGGCGAAAAAACTGGCGAAACAGCAAGTTGAAGGTGCGTCAGCAATGGGGCAGATGTTCCGTCTGACTACCTTGCAGGACAATACCATTACTACCAGCCTGCAATATGCTAACGGTCAGATAACGTTAAACGGGCAGAAAATGCCACTGGAAGATTTTGTTGGCATGTTTGCAATGCCAGCGCTTACCGTTCCAGCAGTACCGACCATTCCGCAACAGTAATTCACCGCCAAAACGCCGGAGAGAAAATTCTCCGGCGTTTTGGCATACCGTCATACTGAATACTCATTTTCACATCCCAGTAATTCAGGCGGTCGCCCAGCCCCCTGCCATCGCCCTTTACCGGCGGCAAGAAAGAAATAACAGCGTTGAAAGATGCCACAAGTTCGCTCTAGCATCTTGAGAAGGATACAACCTCATGACATATGTCTACGGTGAATATTATGGGGGAACTCTCTGACCGAGAGACTGTTTTTTGTACAGGAAAATTAAGGTATGAAACGCGGGCACAGTTGTCACCAGCCCGCGGAAAGAGAGAATCATGATACGGTTAATATACCGCCAATCATCGCGCGCAATCCCTGAACAAACGACGCTTCACGCGCCAGCTCTTCCACGTCGAGATCGGCCAGTACACCATAGGTCAGATCCAGCAATAAACGTGAGGTCATTGCCGTGTTAATGTCTGGGCTTATCTCGCCTTTTTGCTGGGCATCACGCATCCGCTGGGCAACCAATTCGGTGATTGTCAGATGCTTATTTTTAAGCATGGCGGCGATCTGTGGGTTACGCATCCCTTCTGCCATGATTTCGACCACCAGCGCCCGTTGCCCAAAGGCTTCGTGGGAGAGAGAGACAATAGACTCGAGCATATAGTCAACAAAATGAATCTCTTCAATCGGTTCCCGGAAACGGGCCAGCGCCCTCTCCTGGTCCTGTAAGATAATCGCCTGAATCAAGGCTTCTTTAGAGATGAAATGGTGATAGAGCGTCCCTGGACTGATAGAACAGGATTTACAGATGGCTTTCATCGAGGCACTGTGAAATCCATTTCCTGAAAAAATCTCTCTGGCAGCAGTGAGGATCCGGGTCCGTGTCGGTTGTGCTTCAGTCTGCATGTTATCCATCATTAAACCATTATAGTTAGTGAATAACGAGTTTACCGCGTTGTCAGGTGAGCGCCTATCATTGCTGTTGAATAGTGCGAAGGCACACTCGACTCATGAACTTTTCACCCAATAATTGGTTAACCAATGACACTTACTGGGCAGGGACATTAATGAGTTGAACACGCTATCCCGGTATAGCAGATAAAAAGAGGATTATTTCGCCGCAATGAGCCGGGCGGGGATAATAAGATTGCGTGAATGCGTCTCTTCATGGGTGATTTTTTGCATCATGCGATCCGCAAGTGTGGTACCAAGTTCCCGCGCAGGCGTGCTGGCCCAGATAACGGGTATATCATCAAGTGTGGTTGGTGTCGCATCGGTAAATGCCGCCAGCGAAACCTGTTGCTCGAAGTAACGATCGACTCCGCTTTCCCCACTTTGCCGCCCTGCTTTCAGCAAACCAAACCATGCCCCCATCGCTATGGTTTCGTTATAGCAAACCACGGCGCTGATAGTCGGGTTATGACGCAAAAGCGCCGTGATAGCTTCCGCAGCTTGCTTCTGGCTGGAAGTGCACTCCAGCACCCAATCGCTATGAAAAGGCAGGCCAAATTTTAGTAGCGTTGCACAATACCCCCCCACCCGTTCTGCACGGGTTAATGAGGAACTTTGCCCTCCCAGCCAGGCGATACGCTGATGCCCATTGCGAATGAGATGTTCCGTCAACAACTGTGCAGCCTGCATGTTGTCCGGGCGAACCGTATCAACATCATCAAGATAACTGGCACGGGAAGCGAAAATCACCGGGATAGCTTTTTCTTCTGCCATCCGTCGCAGGTCATCGCTGCTTCCTGCGGCCCCGGCAATTACCACACCATCGACACCCTGATTCAGTAACAGTGAAAACCGCTGTGCCAGCTGCTCGCCATCTTTACCGCCGTGAAGCAAAAAAACCATCCGTCCCTGCGCCTCCAGAGCTTCCGTCAATCCGGCCGTTAATTCGGCGTAAAACGGTGCAGATAAATCACGGACGATCAAACCAATGACGCCGCTTTGCCCGCCGCGCAGTGCCGACGCCTGACGATTGCGCACGAATCCCAGCTCTTCAATGGCGGCGTTGACGCGTTCTCCTGTGGCGGTAGAGATTCGCCCTTTGCCACTAAGCACCAGCGAAACGGTACTGACCGACACGCCCGCAGCCAGCGCAACATCATGAATGGTGATTTTTTTGGCGGTAGCCATACAGATGACCGACTCCCTGATTATGTGACAGATAAAACGTTTTACCTTTTATTTATCTTATACCCGCTATTATCGTTGCGTAATGTGATTTATGCCTCACTAAAATTTGATAAAACGTTTTATCTTCTCGCGCAATTTACTGAATCCAGATAGTTCTCTACGAGGAGTCGTTTTATGACGGCGAAAGCAGCACCGAAAGTCACGCTGTGGGAGTTCTTCCAGCAGCTAGGCAAAACCTTCATGTTACCCGTGGCATTATTATCGTTCTGCGGCATTATGCTCGGCATTGGTAGTTCTCTTAGCAACCATGATGTCATCACCCTGATCCCGGTATTGGGCAACCCCGTGTTGCAGGCTATCTTTACCTGGATGAGTAAAATTGGCTCGTTTGCTTTTAGTTTCCTTCCCGTCATGTTCTGTATCGCCATCCCGCTGGGTCTGGCACGCGAAAACAAAGGCGTGGCAGCATTCGCTGGCTTCGTCGGTTACGCGGTAATGAACCTCGCCGTTAACTTCTGGTTGACCAATAAAGGCATTCTGCCGACCACGGACGCCGCTGTTCTGAAAGCCAATAACATCCAGAGCATTCTTGGGATCCAGTCGATCGACACAGGGATCCTCGGTGCGGTGATCGCCGGTATTATCGTCTGGATGCTTCATGAGCGTTTCCATAATATCCGCCTGCCGGATGCGCTGGCATTCTTCGGCGGTACGCGCTTCGTGCCAATCATCTCCTCGCTGGTGATGGGCCTTGTCGGTCTGGTGATTCCGTTAGTCTGGCCGATTTTCGCCATGGGTATTAGCGGATTAGGCCATATGATCAACAGCGCGGGAGATTTCGGACCGATGCTGTTTGGTACGGGTGAACGTCTGCTGTTGCCGTTTGGTCTGCATCACATTCTGGTGGCATTAATTCGCTTTACCGACGCAGGCGGCACGCAGGAAGTCTGCGGTCAAACCGTCAGCGGCGCACTGACCATCTTCCAGGCGCAATTGAGTTGCCCGACCACTCACGGTTTTTCTGAAAGCGCCACGCGTTTCCTTTCGCAAGGCAAAATGCCTGCGTTCCTCGGCGGTCTGCCAGGTGCGGCGTTAGCGATGTATCACTGTGCACGCCCGGAAAATCGCCATAAAATTAAAGGTCTGCTAATTTCAGGCCTGATCGCCTGTGTTGTTGGCGGCACCACCGAACCGCTGGAATTCCTGTTCCTGTTCGTAGCGCCGGTTCTGTATGTCATCCACGCGCTGTTAACCGGACTCGGCTTCACCGTCATGTCAGTGCTCGGCGTCACTATCGGTAATACCGACGGCAATATCATCGACTTTGTGGTGTTCGGCATCCTGCATGGTCTGTCAACCAAGTGGTACATGGTGCCAGTGGTGGCGGCAATCTGGTTTGTTGTTTACTACGTCATCTTCCGTTTCGCTATCACCCGCTTCAATCTGAAAACCCCGGGTCGCGATAGCGAAGTTGCCAGCTCAATCGAAAAAGCCGTTACCGGTGCGCCGGGTAAATCAGGTTATAACGTTCCGGCAATCCTGGAAGCCTTAGGCGGTGCCGACAATATTGTCAGCCTGGATAACTGCATTACCCGTTTGCGTCTGTCAGTGAAAGATATGTCGCTTGTTAATGTGCAGGCACTGAAGGACAATCGGGCAATTGGCGTAGTACAACTTAATCAACATAACCTGCAGGTTGTTATCGGACCACAAGTTCAGTCAGTAAAAGATGAAATGGCCGGTCTGATGCATACTGTCCAGGCATAAGGATAAGATATGTTCGATTTTTCAAAGGTCGTGGATCGTCATGGCACATGGTGTACGCAGTGGGATTATGTCGCTGACCGTTTCGGCACTGTTGACCTGCTCCCCTTCACGATTTCAGACATGGATTTTACCACTGCCCCCTGCATTATCGAGGCGCTCAACCAGCGCCTGATGCACGGCGTGTTTGGCTACAGCCGCTGGAAAAACGATGAATTTCTCGCGGCTATTGCCCACTGGTTTTCCACCCAGCATTACACCGCCATCGATCCTCAGTCAGTAGTGTATGGCCCTTCTGTTATCTATATGGTCTCAGAACTGATTCGTCAGTGGTCTGAAACAGGTGAAGGCGTGGTGATCCACACTCCCGCCTATGACGCATTTTACAAGGCCATTGAAGGTAATCAGCGTACAGTAATGCCCGTTGCTTTAGAGAAGCAGGCTGACGGCTGGTTTTGCGATATGGGCAAGCTGGAGGCCGAGTTAGCGAAACCAGAATGTAAAATTATGCTCCTGTGTAGCCCACAGAATCCTACCGGCAAAGTATGGACGTGCGATGAACTGGAGATCATGGCTGACCTGTGCGAGCGTCATGGTGTGCGGGTTATTTCCGATGAAATCCATATGGATATGGTTTGGGGCGAGCAGCCGCATATTCCCTGGAGTAATATGGCGCGCGGAGACTGGGCGTTGCTAACGTCGGGATCGAAAAGCTTCAACATTCCCGCCCTGACCGGTGCTTACGGGATTATAGAAAATTGCGCCAGCCGTGAAGCCTATTTATCGGCACTCAAAGGACGTGATGGGCTTTCTTCCCCTTCGGTACTGGCGTTAACTGCCCATATCGCCGCCTATCAGCAAGGCGCACCGTGGCTGGATGCGTTACGCGTCTATCTAAAAGATAACCTGACGTATATTGCAGATAAAATGAACGCCGCGTTCCCTGAACTCAACTGGCAGATCCCGCAATCCACTTATCTGGCCTGGCTTGATCTGCGTCCGTTGAATATTGACGACAACATGTTGCAAAAAGCACTTATCGAGCAAGAAAAAGTCGCGATCATGCCGGGGTATACCTACGGCGAAGAAGGTCGTGGTTTTGTCCGACTCAATGCTGGTTGCCCACGTTCGAAACTGGAAAAAGGTGTTGCTGGATTAATTAACGCCATCTGCGCTGTTCGTTAACCTCAATTGCGCAACGAAAAATAAACGTTGCGCAATCGTGGATTTTTATCCTGATTTGTTTTTATAATGGTGCGCACTTTTATATCCAGAAAAAGAGTGCGACCATGATTGATACCACCCTGCCATTAACTGATATCCATCGCCACCTTGATGGCAACATTCGTCCTCAGACCATTCTTGAACTTGGCCGCCAGTATAATATCCCGCTTCCTGCACAATCCCTGGAAACACTGCTCCCCCACGTTCAGGTCATTGCCAACGAACCCGATCTGGTGAGTTTTCTGACCAAACTTGACTGGGGCGTTAAAGTTCTCGCTTCTCTTGATGCCTGCCACCGCGTAGCAATTGAAAACATTGAAGATGCTGCCCGTAACGGCCTGCACTATGTCGAGTTGCGTTTTTCACCGGGCTACATGGCAATGGCACATCAGCTGCCAGTCGCGGGTGTTGTCGACGCGGTGATAGCTGGCGTACGTGAAGGTTGCCGCACCTTTGGTGTGCAGGCGAAGCTTATCGGCATTATGAGCCGGACCTTCGGCGAAGCCGCCTGTCAGCAAGAACTGGAGGCCTTTTTAGCCCACCGTGACCAGATTACCGCGCTTGATTTAGCCGGTGATGAACGTGGTTTCCCCGGAAGTCTGTTCCTTTCTCACTTCAACCGCGCGCGTGATGCTGGCTGGCATATTACTGTCCATGCAGGCGAAGCCGCCGGACCGGAAAGCATCTGGCAGGCGATTCGTGAACTGGGGGCTGAGCGCATTGGACACGGCGTAAAAGCCATTGAAGATCGGGCGCTGATGGATTTTCTCGCCGAGCAGCAAATTGGTATTGAATCCTGTCTGACCTCCAATATTCAGACCAGCACCGTGGTGGATCTGGCCGCACATCCGCTGAAAACATTCCTGGAGCATGGCATTCGCGCCAGTATTAACACTGACGATCCTGGCGTACAGGGAGTGGATATCATTCACGAATATACCGTTGCCGCGCCGGCTGCCGGGTTATCCCGCGAGCAAATCCGCCAGGCACAGATTAATGGTCTGGAAATGGCTTTCCTCAGCGCAGAGGAAAAACGCGCGCTGCGAGAAAAAGTCGCCACGAAATAAGAACATGCCTGATAAGGCGCGTAAGCGTCGTATCAGGCATTAAGCTTATCGCCGGATGCGGCGCAAGCGCTTTGTCCGGCCTAAATTCTTCAGTATTTACGCCAGACACAGCGTCGCGCGATGTTTGGCAGATTCGATACCCAGTTCAATCAACTCCATTACCTGGATTGCCTGGCTTGCCGGAACCGGATTTTCACCATCACCATTTAACGCATCACGAATAGCCGCATAGTAAGCCGGATAATTCCCCGGCACCGTCAACAGCGTTTCTTCGACACACTCCTCACCGTCCACGCGGGTAAGTACGCCATCACGCATATCGTAGCCCCAGTCTTCCTGCGGCAGACGCTCGCCATTTTTCAGACGTTCTTCCTGTGGATCGACGCCATATTTCACATAACTGCCTCGGGAACCATGCACGATATAGCGTGCTGACTCAGCTGCTGCCAACATGGTGCCGTGTAAAATGACTCGCCGCTGCGGATAGGACAAGATGGCGTGGAAATAATCGGTCGACTGCGCTCCGGGCCGTAGCTGTGCCAAATCCACCGTCATGCTGACCGGTAAACCAAATAACGTAATGGCCTGATCAAGAAGATGCGGCGCTAAATCGTACCAGATACCGCTGCCAGGGCCGCCCTGTTCACGCCAGCGATCGCGCACCTGTGGACGGAAGCGATCAAAATGAGACTCAAAATAAGCGACTTCACCCAGCACACCTTCCGCGAGCAAACCTTTTAGCGTCAGGAAATCACTATCCCAGCGACGGTTATGAAATACAGACAGCACACGCCCCAGGCTTTTTGCCAGCGCATCCAGCTCTCGCGCTTGTGACAGTGTCACGGTGAAAGGTTTATCAACGACCACATGTTTACCCGCCTCAAGCGCCGCTTTGGCTAACGGAAAATGGGTATCGTTGGGTGTAGGAATGACAACCAGGTCTATGCTGGGATCGTTAAACAGATGTTTCGGCTCAGAGACAACCGTAACCGTTGGCCAGCCGGCTTTTACTTTTGCTTCATCACTGCTGGAAATTACCGCCAGTTCCAGCCCGGGCGTGCCCGCAATCAGGGGCGCATGGAAGGTTTTGCTCGCATAACCATACCCAATCAACCCAACACGGATGTTGTCGCTCATGTCATTGCCTCTCATTGAAGTATGATGGCTATTTGACACTATCCTTTACCCTCGCTCAACAATTTAATAACCGGCCAACCATAAGGGAAGTTATTTAACTTAAGTCAAAAAAATAGCGAATTTTCCAACAACAAAAGCTAAATATCGCAAAAACCTCAGTAAAAATCTTGCTGGAGCTATTATTGCTAAGTAACATTTACCCCCTGAAGTTAATGGATCAATCAACATAGATGTGGGCAGTAATGAATCGTCTTATTGAATTAACCGGTTGGATCGTTCTTGCCGTTTCAGTCATTCTTCTTGGCGTGGCGAGTCACATTGACAACTACCACCCCCCTGAACAGAGTGCTACGATACAACACAAGTAAACTCTGTGCTTGTAGAGCAACATGCCGCCCATCCGGGTGCATGTTTCTACTTGTCGGATATTAAACCAGGAATTTATTATCTTGTGCGATGCTGTTGGTGATTGTCAGGGATAGTAAATCGAGTTATTCTTTTCAGAGCAGTTTTCATCCCTGGATATTTGGCATCAGCGCATTCTTATTATTGTAATAACACAAGCGTTCACTTTTGGTGAGATTTTACCATCACTAATAATACCTCCCCCTTTGGTATTAATTATTTTATGGACCTTTTATGACTGTTCAGGACTACTTATTAAAATTTCGCAAAATTAGTTCACTCGAAAGTCTGGAAAAACTCTACGACCATCTTAATTACACCCTGACGGACGATCAGGAACTGTTCAATATGTATCGTGCCGCCGATCACCGCCGCGCAGAACTGGTTTCTGGCGGGCGTTTGTTTGACCTCGGCCAGATACCGAAGTCCGTCTGGCACTATGTCCAATAAAGAAAGTAGCGATCGGTTATAAAAGCCTTATAATCACGCCCCTAAAATTAGATTTGCCTGTTTGCGTCGCTATTCTGGAGAACCTATGACCACCACAACGCCACAACGTATTGGAGGCTGGTTGCTTGGCCCGTTGGCCTGGCTTTTAGTCGCTCTGTTGAGCACGACGCTGGCGCTGTTGCTATATGCCACTGCGTTGTCTTCTCAGCAAACATTTCAAACGCTCGGCGAACAAGCACTGACAACACAAATCTTATGGGCCGTTTCTTTTATAACCGCTATCGCCATGTGGTATTACACATTGTGGTTGACCATCGCTTTCTTTAAACGTCGGCGTTGTGTTCCTAAACACTATATTATCTGGCTGCTTATTTCCGTATTACTGGCAGTAAAAGCGTTCGCTTTTTCACCCGTGGAAGATGGCATAGCCGTTCGCCAGTTGCTGTTTACTTTGTTGGCAACCGCATTGATCGTCCCCTATTTCAAACGCTCGTCGCGGGTGAAAGCGACGTTTGTGAATCCGTAATAACCTTACAGTTAACCTGTTGTCGCCTGCTCTGGATTAACGGATAATAGGCGGCTTTTTTATTTCAGGCCAAAAAATGACTGACTACCTGTTACTGTTTGTCGGAACTGTACTGGTCAATAACTTTGTACTGGTCAAGTTTCTCGGTCTCTGTCCGTTTATGGGGGTTTCCAAAAAGCTGGAAACCGCGATGGGCATGGGGCTGGCAACAACGTTTGTGATGACGCTGGCGTCTATTTGCGCCTGGCTTATCGACACGTGGATTTTGATCCCGCTTAATCTGATTTACCTGCGCACCCTGGCGTTTATTCTGGTGATTGCTGTGGTTGTGCAGTTCACCGAGATGGTGGTGCGCAAAACCAGCCCGGTGCTTTACCGTCTGCTGGGGATTTTTTTGCCGCTTATCACCACCAACTGTGCAGTGCTCGGCGTGGCGTTGCTGAATATCAATCTCGGCCACAATTTCTTGCAGTCGGCACTGTACGGTTTTTCTGCCGCTGTCGGTTTCTCGCTGGTGATGGTTCTCTTCGCCGCCATCCGCGAACGCCTTGCTGTGGCTGATGTCCCGGCACCTTTTCGCGGTAATGCCATTGCGTTAATTACCGCAGGTCTTATGTCTCTGGCCTTTATGGGCTTTAGTGGTTTGGTGAAGTTGTAATGAATGCTATCTGGATTGCCGTTGCCGCCGTGAGCCTGCTGGGCCTGGCGTTTGGCGCCATTCTGGGGTATGCCTCCCGCCGTTTTGCGGTGGAAGACGATCCGGTCGTTGAGAAAATTGACGAAATCTTACCGCAGAGCCAGTGTGGCCAGTGCGGTTATCCCGGCTGTCGCCCTTATGCGGAAGCCATCAGCTGTAACGGTGAAAAAATCAACCGCTGCGCCCCTGGAGGCGAAGCTGTGATGCTAAAAATTGCCGAGTTGCTTAATGTCGAGCCGCAGCCGCTGGATGGCGAAACGCAAGAACTAACACCAGCGCGGATGGTGGCGGTTATTGATGAAAATAACTGTATTGGCTGCACTAAATGTATTCAGGCGTGTCCGGTAGATGCCATCATTGGCGCTACCCGTGCCATGCATACGGTCATGAGTGATCTCTGTACTGGCTGCAATTTATGTGTTGATCCGTGCCCGACACACTGCATCTCGTTGCAACCGGTCGCAGAAACACCTGATTCCTGGAAATGGGATCTGAACACCATTCCCGTGCGTATCATTCCCGTGGAACACCATGCTTAAGTTATTCTCTGCATTCAGAAAAAATAAAATCTGGGATTTCAACGGCGGCATCCATCCACCTGAGATGAAAACCCAGTCCAACGGTACGCCGCTGCGCCAGGTACCACTGGCGCAGCGTTTTGTCATTCCACTGAAACAGCATATTGGCGCTGAAGGTGAGTTGTGCGTTAGCGTCGGTGATAAAGTATTGCGCGGCCAGCCGCTTACCCGTGGTCGCGGCAAAATGCTGCCGGTTCACGCCCCCACCTCGGGGACCGTTACGGCTATTGCGCCCCACTCTACGGCTCATCCTTCAGCCTTAGCTGAATTAAGCGTGATTATTGATGCCGATGGCGAAGACTGCTGGGTCCCGCGCGACGGCTGGACCGACTATCGCTCTCGCAGTCGGGAAGCGTTAATCGAACGCATTCATCAGTTTGGTGTTGCCGGGTTGGGTGGTGCGGGCTTCCCGACAGGCGTTAAATTGCAGGGCGGTGGTGATAAAATTGAAACGTTGATTATCAACGCAGCCGAGTGCGAACCGTACATTACTGCCGATGACCGTTTAATGCAGGATTGCGCGGCTCAGGTCGTAGAGGGTATTCGCATTCTTGCGCATATCCTGCAGCCACGCGAAGTTCTTATCGGCATTGAAGATAACAAACCGCAGGCGATTTCCATGCTGCGCGCAGTGCTTGCGGACTCCCACGATATTTCTCTACGAGTGATTCCAACCAAATATCCTTCTGGCGGCGCCAAACAATTAACCTACATTCTGACCGGGAAGCAGGTTCCACATGGCGGCCGCTCGTCCGATATCGGCGTATTAATGCAAAACGTCGGCACCGCTTACGCAGTGAAACGTGCCGTTATTGATGGCGAGCCGATTACCGAGCGTGTCGTGACCCTGACTGGCGAAGCAATCGCACACCCTGGTAACGTCTGGGCACGACTGGGTACGCCAGTGCGCCACTTATTGAATGATGCCGGATTCTGTCCTTCTGGCGATCAAATGGTGATTATGGGCGGCCCGCTAATGGGCTTTACCTTGCCGTGGCTGGATGTCCCGGTCGTAAAAATTACCAACTGTCTGTTGGCTCCTTCAGCCAATGAATTTGGCGAACTACAGGAAGAACAAAGCTGCATCCGTTGTAGCGCCTGTGCTGACGCCTGCCCTGCGGATCTTCTGCCGCAACAGCTGTACTGGTTCAGCAAAGGTCAGCAGCACGATAAAGCCACCACACATAACATTGCCGACTGCATTGAATGTGGGGCTTGCGCGTGGGTTTGCCCGAGCAATATCCCCCTGGTGCAATATTTCCGCCAGGAAAAAGCTGAAATTGCGGCAATTCGTCAGGAAGAGAAACGCGCGGCAGAAGCCAAAGCGCGTTTCGAAGCACGCCAGGCTCGTCTGGAACGCGAAAAAGCGGCTCGCCTTGAACGACATAAAAGCGCAGCCATTCAACCTGCCGCTAAAGATAAAGATGCGATTGCTGCCGCTCTGGCGCGAGTGAAAGAGAAACAGGCCAGGGCTACACAGCCTGTTGTGATTAAAGCGGGCGAACGCCCGGATAACAGTGCAATTATTGCAGCACGGGAAGCCCGTAAAGCGCAAGCCAGAGCGAAGCAGGCTGAATTGCAGCAAACTAACGACACAGCAACCGTTGCTGATCCACGCAAAGCCGCCGTCGAAGCCGCTATTGCCCGTGCCAAAGCACGTAAGCTGGAACAACAACAGGCTAACGCAGAACCAGAACAACAGGCCGATCCGCGCAAAGCCGCCGTCGAAGCCGCTATTGCCCGTGCCAAAGCACGCAAGCTGGAACAACAACAGGCTAACGCAGAACCAGAACAACCGGTCGATCCACGCAAAGCCGCCGTCGAAGCCGCTATTGCCCGTGCCAAAGCACGTAAGCTGGAACAACAACAGGCTAATGCGGAACCAGAACAACCGGTCGATCCGCGCAAAGCCGCCGTCGAAGCTGCTATTGCCCGTGCCAAAGCACGTAAGCTGGAACAACAACAGGCTAATGCGGAACCAGAAGAACAGGTTGATCCGCGCAAAGCGGCAGTTGCCGCGGCTATTGCCCGCGTTCAGGCCAAAAAAGCCGCCCCGCAAAAGGTTGTAAACGAGGACTAAATGGTATTCAGAATAGCTAGTTCCCCTTATACCCATAACCAACGCCAGACATCGCGCATTATGCTGTTGGTGTTGCTCGCAGCCGTACCAGGAATCGCAGCGCAACTGTGGTTTTTTGGCTGGGGCACTCTCGTGCAGATCCTGTTGGCGTCGGTCAGTGCTCTGTTAGCCGAAACTCTCGTACTCAAACTACGCAAGCAGTCGGTAGCCGCAACGTTGAAAGATAACTCAGCATTGCTGACAGGTTTATTGCTGGCGGTAAGTATTCCTCCCCTCACGCCGTGGTGGATGGTCGTGCTGGCTACGGTTTTTGCGGTGATCATCGCTAAACAGTTGTATGGCGGCCTGGGGCAAAACCCATTTAATCCGGCAATGATTGGTTATGTGGTCTTACTGATCTCCTTCCCGGTGCAGATGACCAGCTGGTTACCGCCGCATGAAATTGCGGTCAACATCCCTGGTTTTATCGACGCCGTACAGGTTATTTTCAGCGGTCATACCGCCAGTGGCGCTGATATGAACACGCTACGCTTAGGTATTGATGGCATTAGTCAGGCGACACCGCTGGATACATTCAAAACCTCTGTCCGCGCCGGCCATTCGGTTGAACAGATTATGCAATATCCGATCTACAGCGGTATTTTCGCGGGTGCAGGCTGGCAATGGGTAAATCTCGCCTGGCTGGCTGGCGGCGTATGGTTGCTATGGCAGAAAGCGATTCGCTGGCATATTCCCCTCAGCTTCTTAGTAACGCTGGCGTTATGCGCAACGTTGGGCTGGTTGTTCTCACCAGAAACACTGGCATCACCGCAAATTCATCTGCTGTCTGGTGCGACCATGCTCGGCGCATTCTTTATTTTGACTGACCCGGTTACCGCTTCTACGACCAATCGTGGTCGGCTGATTTTCGGCGCGCTGGCGGGCTTATTAGTCTGGTTGATCCGCAGTTTCGGCGGCTATCCTGACGGCGTGGCTTTTGCCGTCCTGCTGGCGAACATTACGGTTCCTCTGATCGATTACTACACGCGTCCTCGCGTCTACGGCCATCGCAAAGGGTAAACCATGCTGAAAACTATCCAAAAACACGGCATTACGTTGGCGCTATTTGCAGCGGGTTCAACAGGGTTAACTGCGGCCATCAACCAGATGACCAAAACGACGATTGCTGAACAGGCCAGTCTGCAACAAAAAGCGTTATTTGATCAGGTGCTGCCAACCGAACGCTATAACAATGCGCTGTCGCAGAATTGCTATCGAGTGACTGCACCAGAGTTAGGTAAAGGTGAGCATCGGGTTTACATCGCCAAACAGGATGACAAACCGGTAGCTGCCGTTCTGGAAGCAACCGCGCCAGATGGCTATTCCGGCGCGATTCAGCTGCTGGTAGGAGCCGATTTTAACGGCACGGTACTGGGCACGCGCGTGACAGAGCACCACGAAACGCCAGGGCTTGGCGATAAGATTGAACTGCGCCTTTCTGACTGGATCACCCATTTTGCGGGTAAAAAAATCAGTAGTGCGGATGATGCGCACTGGGCGGTGAAGAAAGATGGTGGTGATTTCGACCAGTTCACCGGCGCGACGATTACTCCCCGCGCGGTGGTTAATGCGGTAAAACGCGCCGGATTGTACGCTCAGACGTTACCGGCACAACTGTCTCAACTTCCTGCCTGTGGAGAATAAACCGTGAGCGAAATTAAAGACGTTATTGTTCAAGGGTTATGGAAAAACAACTCTGCGCTGGTCCAGTTGCTCGGCCTTTGTCCGCTACTGGCAGTCACGTCTACTGCCACTAACGCCCTGGGTTTAGGACTTGCGACAACGCTGGTGCTGACGCTGACCAACCTGACCATTTCGACACTGCGTCACTGGACGCCAGCCGAGATCCGCATTCCCATTTACGTGATGATCATCGCCTCGGTGGTCAGCGCTGTACAAATGCTGATCAACGCCTACGCCTTTGGCCTGTATCAATCGTTAGGGATTTTTATTCCGCTGATTGTCACTAACTGTATCGTTGTGGGTCGCGCTGAAGCCTTCGCTGCCAAAAAAGGTCCGGCACTTTCGGCACTGGACGGCTTTTCAATCGGCATGGGTGCGACCTGCGCGATGTTCGTGCTGGGTTCACTACGCGAAATTATCGGCAATGGCACATTGTTTGATGGTGCTGATGCGCTGTTAGGTAGCTGGGCAAAAGTATTACGCGTAGAGATTTTCCATACCGACTCCCCTTTCCTGCTGGCAATGCTGCCACCAGGTGCATTTATTGGCCTGGGACTGATGCTGGCAGGCAAATACCTGATTGATGAAAGAATGAAAAAACGCCGTGCTAAAGCTGCTGCTGAACGTGCATTGCCAAACGGTGAAACAGGGAATGTCTGATGAACAAAGCAAAACGCCTGGAGATCCTCTCTCGCCTGCGAGAGAACAATCCTCATCCCACAACCGAGCTTAATTTCAGTTCGCCTTTTGAATTGCTGATTGCCGTACTGCTTTCCGCTCAGGCCACCGATGTCAGCGTTAATAAGGCGACGGCGAAACTCTACCCGGTGGCTAATACGCCTTCAGCGATGCTTGAACTGGGCGTCGAAGGAGTGAAAACCTATATCAAAACTATTGGGCTTTATAACAGCAAAGCAGAAAATATCATCAAAACCTGCCGTATCTTACTGGAACAGCATAATGGCGAGGTTCCGGAAGATCGTGCTGCACTTGAAGCCCTGCCCGGCGTAGGTCGTAAAACAGCCAACGTCGTATTAAACACTGCATTCGGCTGGCCGACTATTGCTGTCGATACGCACATCTTCCGCGTTTGTAATCGTACTCAGTTTGCGCCGGGGAAAAACGTCGAACAGGTAGAGGAAAAGCTACTGAAAGTGGTTCCGGCAGAGTTTAAAGTCGATTGCCACCATTGGTTGATCCTTCACGGGCGTTATACCTGCATTGCCCGCAAGCCCCGCTGTGGCTCCTGCATTATTGAAGATCTTTGTGAATACAAAGAGAAAGTTGATATCTGAAGAAACGGGGTAACACCGATTACCCCATCCATAACCTTTCTTTATCCTCTTGTAAAACATCTTTTTAACGTCAATGATGCCGCTATGTCGCGTTATCATCAGGTAATCCGTTTGCAGATAACCAAAAATGCAGGTTAATTGTTTTTTTAATAGCGAAATTTTCTATTCATTCGTGATCAAAATCACGATGCTGTGGCAATGTAAAAACATTGCAAGAACAAGGTTAAAATCATTTAAATTTACACACGCAACAAACATTGACCTACAAAACATTACACTACCTATTTTTCTAAATCTGGACTATCTCACCAGAAAAGACAGCAAATAGCAGAACATATCTCCATTAGACCATCATCCCCCTCTCAATGTAGTGAAAAAATCTGCCGTTACGTTTTTTGAAAAATTTAACGCTGGATAACATTTCCCGGAATGGTTGAATTCCCCACTTCAGTTATATGTAACAGATTATTACAAAGGACTTGTCTGAAAGTGCAAGATAGTGAACATTACCTGCCGTTTCCCCTCCCACTATAACAATTGCGCGTATGTTTTTTAGGCATAACGCGAGAAAGCCCCCCCGTTAATATGGGTTGTAAAAAAAGAGGTAAAAGTGTCCACTGCAAACCAAAAACCAACTGAAAGCGTCAGTTTGAACGCTTTCAAACAACCGAAGTCGTTCTATCTCATCTTCTCGATTGAGTTATGGGAACGTTTTGGTTATTACGGCCTACAAGGAATTATGGCTGTTTACCTGGTTAAACAACTGGGTATGTCTGAAGCGGATTCAATCACCCTTTTCTCCTCCTTTAGTGCCCTGGTTTATGGTCTGGTCGCTATCGGCGGCTGGTTAGGTGACAAGGTACTGGGTACTAAACGCGTAATTATGCTCGGCGCTATTGTGCTGGCGATTGGTTATGCTCTGGTTGCCTGGTCTGGTCACGATGCCGGTATCGTTTATATGGGTATGGCGGCGATTGCGGTCGGTAACGGCCTGTTTAAAGCCAACCCGTCTTCACTGCTTTCTACTTGCTATGAGAAAAACGACCCGCGTCTGGACGGTGCATTCACCATGTACTACATGTCCGTCAACATCGGCTCTTTCTTCTCTATGATTGCTACGCCGTGGCTGGCCGCGAAATACGGCTGGAGCGTTGCATTTGCGCTAAGCGTTGTGGGTCTGCTGATCACTATCGTTAACTTTGCCTTCTGCCAACGCTGGGTTAAGCAGTACGGTTCAAAACCTGACTTCGAGCCTATCAACTACCGTAACCTGCTGCTGACCATTATTGGTGTTGTAGTACTGATCACTGTTGCCACCTGGCTGCTGCACAATCAGGAAGTTGCGCGTATGGCGCTGGGCGTTGTTGCCTTCGGTATCGTGGTTATCTTCGGTAAAGAAGCCTTCTCGATGAAAAGTGCTGCGCGTCGCAAAATGATCGTTGCCTTCATCCTGATGCTTGAAGCAATCATCTTCTTCGTGCTGTACAGCCAGATGCCAACGTCACTGAACTTCTTTGCGATTCGTAACGTTGAACATACTATTCTGGGTATGGCAGTAGAACCTGAACAGTATCAGGCACTCAACCCGTTCTGGATCATTATTGGTAGCCCGATTCTGGCCGCTATCTATAACAAGATGGGCGATACCCTGCCGATGCCGACTAAATTCGCAATCGGTATGGTGATGTGTTCTGGCGCGTTCCTGATTCTGCCGCTGGGTGCGAAATTCGCGTCTGACGCTGGTATCGTTTCTGTAAGCTGGCTGGTAGTAAGCTATGGCCTGCAGAGTATCGGTGAACTGATGATTTCCGGTCTGGGTCTGGCGATGGTTGCACAACTCGTTCCGCAGCGTCTGATGGGCTTCATTATGGGTAGCTGGTTCCTGACCACTGCTGGCGCAAACCTGATTGGTGGTTATGTTGCGGGTATGATGGCGGTTCCGGATAACGTGACCGATCCGCTGATGTCGCTTGAAGTCTATGGCCGTGTCTTCTTGCAGATTGGTATCGCCACTGCCGTTATCGCAGTGCTGATGCTGCTGACCGCACCGAAACTGAATCGCATGACGCAGGATGATGCTGCAGACAAAGCGGCGAAAGATGCTGTAGCGTAAATTTCAGGGAAACTCTTTTACAAGCCGTTAACTTTTCGTTAGCGGCTTTTTTTTTGTTCAGCAACGCACTACCCTACTTTAAACCACAGACAAAAGGAGTTACCGATGAAACTGTTCTACAAACCGGGCGCCTGTTCTCTCGCTTCCCATATCATCCTGCGTGAGAGCGGAAAGGACTTTACGCTCATCAGTGTGGATTTAATGAAAAAACGCCTCGAAAACGGTGACGATTACTTTGCCGTTAATCCTAAGGGACAGGTGCCTGCATTACTGCTGGACGATGGTACTTTACTGACGGAAGGCGTAGCGATTATGCAGTATCTTGCCGACAACGTACCCGACCGCCAGTTGCTGGCACCAGTAAACAGTATTTCCCGCTATAAAACCATCGAATGGCTGAATTACATCGCCACCGAGCTGCATAAAGGCTTTACTCCGCTGTTTCGCCCTGATACACCGGAAGAGTACAAACCAACAACTCGCGCACAACTGGAGAAGAAGCTGCAATATGTGAACGATGCACTGAAGGATGAGCACTGGATCTGCGGGCAACGATTTACGATTGCTGATGCCTATCTGTTTACGGTTCTGCGCTGGGCATACGCGGTGAAACTGAATCTGGAAGGGTTAGAGCACATTGCGGCATTTATGCAACGTATGACTGAACGTCCGGAAGTACAAGACGCGCTGTCGGCAGAAGGCTTAAAGTAATAGCCATCGGCCCACAGGTCACTGTGGGCCGAAATGAGATATTTCAGAGCTCCGTTGCGCTGAAGTAATGTTCAGGTTTGGCAATACGATCCTGAGCAGCAACCACTTGCAGTTCATATTCCTGCATTGCCCTGGTGGTTACCATGATTTCGTATACCGCAGCGGTCACATGTTCCAGCGCCTCCTGCAGCGTTGCCCCCTGAAGTAGTTTCACCAGCAGTAAACCGCTCGTCACATCACCAACACCTACCGGCTGGCGCATACCAAAATCCACCAGCGGACGACTGATATGCCAGGCTTCATCGGCGGTGACCAGCAGCATTTCAAAACGTTCACGGCTGTAGCCAGCTCGCGCCAGGTGTTTAACCAACACAATTTGTGGTCCTTGCGCAATGAGTTCGCGCGCTGCCAGAACCGCTTCTTCGACGTTATTTACCGGATGCTCACAGAGTATTTCCAGCTCAACCAGATTTGGCGCAATGATATCGCTGGCAGGCAAACCGTGACGCACATGAAACTCTGCAACACCCGGTGCAACGATACAGCCTTTTTCCGGGTGTCCCATTACCGGATCGCAAAAATATTTCGCCTGCGGATTCGCTGCTTTCACCTGCCGGACAATACCGAGAATATGTTCACCCTGCTCTGCCGATCCCAGATAGCCACTTAATACGGCATCACAGGTGTGTAATTTATCAATGGCGGCAATGCCTTGCACAATTTCGGTTAAATGGCTGGGCGGCATTACGCAGCCAGTCCATTTGCCGTACTGGGTGTGATTAGAAAATTGAACGGTGTTCAGCGGCCAGACATTCGCGCCCAGGCGACGCATCGGAAACTCTGCCGCACTGTTACCCGCATGACCATAAACAACGTGAGACTGGATAGCGAGAATATTTTTCATCATGTTCCCTGTATAAAAACCAGGGGGAGTGATTTCTCACTCCCCCTTTGCACTTAATGCATTATTTCCAGCAAATCAGACAGTAATTCTTTTTGCCGCGACGCAGTAAGGTAAAACGACCAAACAGACGATCTTCTTCTTTAAAGAAGTATTCAGGATCGGACTGTTTTTCACCGTTAATGGTGATGGCATTGGAGGCGATAGTTTTACGCGCCTGGCCACGGGAAGGTTGCAGTTCAGAATCAACCAGCGCCTGCATCAGGTCAGCGCCCTTTTCCATCTCAACCATCGGTACGCCGTCCTGCGCCAGCTGTTCGAAGTCCGCTTCACTCAGCGCACTCAAGGAACCACTGAACAGGCATTCGGTAATACGTTTTGCCGCCAGCAAACCTTCCTCACCATGCACCAGACGTGTCACCTGTTCTGCCAGCACATACTGGGCGCGCGGTGCTTTACCGCTGTTTTTATCTTCTTCTTCCAGAGCATTGATCTCTTCAATACTCATAAAGGTAAAGAACTTCAGGAAGCGGTAAACGTCGGCATCCGCAGTGTTGATCCAGAACTGGTAGAATTTGTACGGGCTGGTTTTCTTCGGATCCAACCAGACAGCGCCGCCTTCAGTTTTACCAAATTTGGTGCCGTCTGCTTTGGTGATCAGCGGAACAGTCAGGCCAAACACCTGATTCTGATGCAGACGACGGGTCAGGTCGATACCAGAAGTGATGTTACCCCACTGGTCAGAACCACCGATTTGCAGCACCACACCGTACTGTTTGTTCAGACAGGCGAAGTCATAACCCTGCAACAGGTTGTAGGAAAACTCAGTGAACGAAATCCCCTGATCTTCACGGTTGAGACGCTGCTTAACCGCCTCTTTGTTGATCATCTGGTTAACGGAGAAGTGTTTGCCAATATCGCGCAGGAAGGTCAGCACATTCATATTGCCGAACCAGTCATAGTTGTTCGCCGCGATAGCAGAATTTTCTCCACAGTCGAAATCGAGGAACGGGGCAACCTGCTTGCGGATTTTGTCCACCCACTCCTGAACAGTTTCTTCGGTGTTCAGCTTACGCTCGGCAGCTTTGAAGCTCGGGTCGCCAATCAGCCCCGTCGCGCCGCCTACCAACGCAACCGGCTTGTGGCCCGCCTGCTGGAAGCGTTTCAGGCATAACAATGGAACAAGATGCCCCAAATGCAAGCTGTCAGCGGTAGGATCGAAGCCGCAATAGAGCGCGATCGGGCCTTGCGCCAGTCGCTCTGCTAACGCTTCTTCGTCCGTCACCTGGGCTACCAGCCCCCGCTCTTGCAATTGTTTAATCAAGTTACTGCTTGCCATCAAAATCTCCATGTATATAACGACTGCACCTTTGCCGGTACACGACTTTTCGCCAGATGCGAAAGAGACATAGAATAAAGTGCCGGAATCAGGAGTACCAGCGATTAAAGCAAGATTTTTGCATCTTTTCAGGGGGCGAGACGCTCAATCTTCCACGCATCGTTTTCACGCTGGTACAAAAAGCGGTCATGCAAACGATGCTCACCGCCCTGCCAGAACTCAACCTGTTCAAGGCTGACGCGAAAACCGCCCCAAAAACTCGGCAATGGCACTTCGCCCTGTTGAAACTTCTGTTTCAGTTCCAGGAATTTACTTTCAAGGATACCACGGGCAGAAATACGACTGGACTGCTTCGAAACCCATGCACCAATCTGGCTATCGCGTGGGCGACTATGAAAATATTTCATCACTTCGAGCGTCGAAAGTCGTTCCGCTTTACCGATCACCATCACCTGGCGCTCAAGGGTATGCCACGGAAATAGTAAGCTAACACGCGGATTATTTTCGATTTGATGTGCTTTACGGCTACCGAGGTTGGTGTAAAACACCATGCCTTTTTCGTCGTAATGTTTGAGTAAAACGATGCGCTGATAAGGCTGACCATGTTCATCCACGGTAGCGACCACCATCGCGGTAGGGTCAGCCAGCCTGGCTTCACAAGTCTGAGAGAGCCAACGCTCAAAAAGTGTTAATGGATCGGCGGGAAGATCGCGGCGGCGTAATCCACCTTTGGTATATTCACGGCGCAGATGTGCAATTTGCTGCAATTCGTCATTATCAGACATGGTTTTCTTTACGGATTGTCAGTGGGTGACGCTATTGTGCGCCGCCCCTGGAAAAATCTCAACGCTGTGGATTTTGTAACTGACAGTTATTCAAGACGATGCGGTCGCGTTTATAGACAGTCGCTTCCTCGCCTTTCGACCAGAAAACATAGATTCCGTCGGTGTAACGTGCACCAGACGCTGAAATGCCCTGTTTGAGATGCAGTAGTTGATTATCGTAAACAAAACTGACCTCCTGGCGCGGATTATTCAGTTTGACCGTCAACGGTTTTTCATCACACTGGTATTCCAGCGTATCGGTTTGCATGCGCTCAACCAGTTGATTAAACGCGCTACAGCCAGTGAGAAGTACCGGCAAACAGATCAGTAACAGTTTTTTCATAGACATATCCCGAAGACTTTCCTGGTCTGGAGGGCAATACGCCCTCCCTAACGATCCAAGTGTAACGGCAGACGCGGTAAGAAAAATTCAGTTAACTCTGATATCACCGGTTGGCAGGGAAAATAGCTCCCAGCACCGTCTCCTGGCTTGCGCCGGTGACGGACGGTAGATTTCCCGGTAAACCTGCCAGCGTCCGCCAGGCAAGCCAGGCGAAAGCCAATGCTTCCATGTCATCGCCACTAATGCCAGCGGCATCAGTGGTGGTGACTTCTGTGCCGGGCAGTAATGCCGCCAGACGCGCCATGAGCAGCGGATTACGACTACCGCCACCACATACCATCAATCGTTCGCCGCCACCACTTAACAAAACTTGTTCAGAAATGGTCACGGCAGTGAGTTCTGCCAGTGTGGCCTGCACATCTCGGGGATCCACCCCCGGAAAATGGCGCAAATGGCGCTCCAGCCAGCCGTAGTTAAAGTATTCGCGTCCGGTGCTTTTCGGCGCAGATTGCGAGAAATACGGGTCGCTGAGCATATTTTGCAGCAGTGGAAGAATAACTTTACCCGCCCGTGCCCACTCAGCATCTTTATCGTAAGGTTTACCGGCCTGACGCCAGATCCAGGCATCCATCAGCATGTTACCCGGACCGGTATCGTAGCCCCCTACCGGCTGCCCAGGAATGAGCAGTGACAAATTGGCGATGCCACCAATATTGAGCACCATTCGGCGCTCGGTTGGGTGAGCCAGCAGCGCATGATGGAACGCAGGTACCAGCGGTGCGCCTTGTCCTCCTAAGGCAATATCGCGACGGCGAAAATCTCCAACAACTGTAATTCCGGTGCGCGCTACAATCTGATTGTTATCGCCTATCTGTAAAGTGTGCGGCGCCACGCCCGTCGGTTCATGCCAGACAGTTTGACCATGACAACCAATAGCAACAATATCTCTTGCCTGTAGGTTTTGTTCCTCAAGCAAGGCATTGACCGCATCAGCAAAAAGTCGCCCGAGTTGAGTATCAAGCTGTCCAAACTGCGAAAGTGTTAGCTGCTGGCCCTGGCAAATATCCAGTACAGCCTGTTTTAGTGACACCGGGATCGGCCAGCTCAAACTTGCCAGCTGCGCGACCCGGTGCTCATCAATTGTTGCCAACACAACATCAACACCATCAAGGCTGGTGCCTGACATAACGCCAATAAAGCGGCCCGATTTCATAGTTCATCCTTTTTCAATCTGATGTTTGCGCTCCACTCAAACATAAACTTTTCGTGAATACCATGCGGAATGACCGATTTTTACCGTTGGTAGTAAAACATTATCTTAAAATCAATAATAATCATGAATGTTTTGTTTATAATTGGTTGATCCTACTTTCATTATGATTTGCTCATATTTGGTAGAACATGTAACCATGGATTCACATATGCCATATACTTTGACCATGAGGGATGCTTGCGTGGCGTTTCATGGTGAACAGGAGATTTTTCAATGATTAAACGCGTGTTGGTTGTTTCAATGGTAGGTCTGTCTCTTGTCGGTTGTGTTAATAACGACACTCTGTCAGGGGATGTTTATACCGCTTCTGAAGCGAAACAAGTACAGAATGTCAGCTATGGCACCATCGTTAACGTACGTCCGGTACAGATTCAGGGCGGTGATGATTCCAACGTTATCGGCGCAATTGGCGGTGCTGTTCTTGGTGGTTTCCTGGGGAATACTGTTGGTGGCGGGACCGGGCGTTCTCTGGCGACTGCCGCAGGCGCTGTCGCAGGTGGTGTAGCCGGTCAGGGCATACAGAGTGCAATGAACAAAACGCAGGGTGTCGAGCTCGAAATTCGTAAAGACGATGGCAACACCATCATGGTGGTACAGAAACAAGGCAACTCTCGTTTCTCTCCAGGACAACGTGTCGTACTGGCCAGCAACGGCAGCCAGGTGACCGTTTCCCCGCGCTAAAAAGTTTGCGAGTGGTCAGGTTACTGACCACTCGCCCCCTTCACTTCACCCTTTGGCCTGTAACTCAATGATATTATGCTCAAGTTTGGCGATGAGCTTAATCAGTTGTTCCAGTTCCTCTGCGGAGATGCCATGTAAAATTTCCGCGCGGGTTTTGTTAATAACAGCTTCCATTTCGCTGATCAGTGGCTCTGCCTTCTCCGTCAATTTAATACGTTTGGCCCGACGATCGCTTGCACACGTTTGACGCGAAATTAACCCTTTTTCTTCCAGTTGATCCAAAGTACGGACCAGTGATGGCTGCTCGATGCCAATCGCTTTTGCCAGTTGAATTTGCGACTGGTCTGGAGGTAACTGATGGATATTGTGCAACGTAACCCAATGGGTTTGTGTTAACTCCAGCGGTTTCAGGCGATGGTCTATCAGAGCACGCCATATGCGCACCAACCGTGCCAGATCAGAACCTAGTGGCGATTCCAATTTCATCTCCTTATAATTAGCTTGCTAAGATATTATGCGACTTTTAGAATAGTGTGCAGCAATTGTATTGCTAAAACAAATGTATTGCTGCATTTGGTTACCGTCAGACATATTTTTCAGCGATTGCGCGTAAATTTTTCGCACCTAAAGAGTATTTATTAATCTAACGCAATATATTCGGTCGTAAAGGATCTAATTTGTGAAGTTTATGCTCAATGCAACAGGATTGCCCTTACAAGATCTGGTGTTCGGTGCGTCCGTCTACTTTCCTCCGTTTTTCAAAGCCTTCGCGTTTGGATTCGTCATCTGGCTTGTTGTACACCGCCTGCTTCGTGGCTGGATTTACGCCGGTGACATCTGGCATCCCTTGTTAATGGATTTATCGCTGTTTGCGATTTGCGTTTGCCTTGCTCTGGCAATACTAATTGCGTGGTAACTATGTCAATAAAAACAATTAAGTATTTATCAACAATCATTGTAGCGGTCGTTGCGGTTCTTGCCGGATGGTGGCTATGGAATTATTACATGCAGTCTCCATGGACACGCGACGGGAAAATACGCGCAGAACAGGTTTCAGTCACGCCACAGGTGCCAGGACGTATTGTTGAGCTGAATATAAAAGACAACCAGTTGGTTAACGCGGGTGATCTTCTGCTTACGATCGATAAAACCCCCTTTCAGATCGCCGAGTTGAACGCACAGGCTCAGCTGGCTAAAGCGCAATCTGACCTTGCCAAAGCCAATAACGAAGCGAACCGTCGTCGTCATCTCTCACAAAATTTTATCTCTGCCGAAGAACTCGATACCGCGAACCTCAATGTTAAAGCGATGCAGGCCAGTGTTGATGCCGCACAGGCGACGCTTAAACAGGCGCAATGGCAACTGGCGCAAACGGAAATCCGCGCCCCGGTGAGTGGATGGATAACTAATCTCACGACCCGCATCGGCGACTACGCTGAGACCGGAAAACCGCTGTTTGCTCTTGTCGACAGCCACTCCTTTTACGTCATTGGTTATTTTGAAGAAACCAAATTGCGCCATATCCGCGAAGGAGCACCAGCACAAATTACCCTCTATAGCGACAACAAAAAGTTACAGGGTCACGTTTCCAGTATCGGTCGGGCGATTTATGATCAGAGCGTTGAAAGTGATTCCAGTCTGATTCCGGATGTGAAACCTAATGTCCCCTGGGTTCGCCTCGCCCAACGCGTTCCCGTCCGCTTTGCGCTGAATAACGTCCCAAGCGATGTCATGTTGGTGTCGGGCACCACCTGTAGCATTGCCGTAGGTCAATAATGAACGCATCGTCATGGTCCTTGCGCAACTTGCCCTGGTTCAGGGCCACGCTGGCGCAATGGCGTTATGCGTTACGCAATACCCTTGCCATGTGTCTGGCGCTGACGATTACCTATTATTTGAATCTGGATGAACCCTATTGGGCGATGACCTCGGCTGCAGTGGTTAGCTTTCCCACCGTTGGCGGTGTCATCAGCAAAAGCCTCGGACGTATTGCTGGCAGTTTACTGGGCGCCATCGCGGCATTGCTTCTTGCCGGACATACGCTCAATGAGCCGTGGTTTTTTCTATTGAGCATGTCGGCCTGGCTTGGTTTTTGTACCTGGGCCTGTGCGCACTTCACGAATAACGTCGCGTATGCATTTCAACTGGCGGGCTACACGGCTGCCATTATCGCCTTTCCGATGGTTAATATTACTGAAGCCAGCCAGCTGTGGGATATCGCTCAGGCGCGCGTTTGCGAGGTGATAGTCGGTATTTTGTGCGGCGGCATGATGATGATGATCCTGCCGAGCAGTTCCGATGCTACGGCCCTTTTAACCGCATTGAAAAACATGCACGCCCGATTACTGGAACATGCCAGTTTGCTCTGGCAGCCTGAAACAACCGATGCTATTCGCGCAGCACATGAAGGGGTGATTGGGCAGATACTGACTATGAATTTGCTGCGTATTCAGGCTTTCTGGAGCCACTATCGTTTTCGCCAGCAAAACGCGCGCCTTAATGCGCTGCTCCACCAGCAATTACGTATGACCAGCGTCATCTCCAGCCTGCGACGTATGTTGCTTAACTGGCCCTCACCGCCGGGTACTACACGAGAAATTCTCGAACAGTTGCTGACGGTGCTCACCCGTTCGCAAACAGATTTTTACACCGTCGCACGTATTATCGCCCCGCTACGCCCGTCCAACGACGCCGACTACCGACACGTCGCCTTCTGGCAGCGACTACGTTATTTTTGCCGCCTTTATCTGCAAAGTAGTCAGGAATTACATTGTCTGCAAAGCGGCGTAGATGATCATGCCAGATTCCCCCTGACTTCCGGCCTGGCACGTCATACCGATAACGCCGAAGCTATGTGGAGCGGGCTGCGTACATTTTGTACGTTGATGATGATTGGCGCATGGAGTATTGCCGCGCAATGGGATGCAGGTGCCAACGCATTAACGCTGGCAGCAATTGGCTGCGTAATCTACTCTGCCGTCGCGGCACCGTTTAAGTCGTTGTCGCTGCTGTTGCGCACGCTGGTATTACTTTCGCTATTTAGCTTTGTGATTAAGTTCGGTTTGATGGTACAGATTAGCGATCTGTGGCAATTTTTGCTGTTTCTCTTCCCCCTGCTGGCGACGATGCAGCTTCTTAAATTGCAGATGCCAAAACTTGCCGCATTGTGGGGACAACTGATTGTTTTTATGGGTTCGTTCATCGCTGTCACTAATCCCCCGGTGTATGATTTTGCTGATTTTCTTAACGATAATCTGGCAAAAATCGTTGGCGTAGCGTTGGCGTGGTTAGCGTTCGCCATTTTGCGTCCAGGGTCGGATGCTCGTAAAAGCCGTCGTCATATTCGCGCACTGCGCCGGGATTTTGTCGATCAGCTAAGCCGCCATCCAACACTGAGTGAAAGCGAATTTGAATCGCTCACTTATCATCACGTCAGTCAGTTGAGTAACAGCCAGGATGCGCTGGCTCGCCGTTGGTTATTACGCTGGGGGGTCGTGCTGCTGAACTGTTCTCATGTTGTCTGGCAATTACGCGACTGGGAATCGCGTTCCGATCCGTTATCGCGAGTACGGGATAACTGTATTTCACTGTTGCGGGGAGTGATGAGTGAGCGTGGCGTTCAGCAAAAATCACTGGCGGCCACACTTGAAGAATTACAGCGGATTTGCGACAGCCTTGCCCGTCATCATCAACCTGCCGCCCGTGAGCTGGCGGCAATTGTGTGGCGGCTGTACTGCTCGCTTTCGCAACTTGAGCAAGCACCGCCGCAAGGTACGCTGGCCTCTTAATTACTTAATCACACCACAGGCATAGCGTTCACCGCCACCGCCCAGCGGTTTAGGTTGATCAGACATATTATCGCCGCCAACGTGGACCATCAGCGCCTTGTCTTTGATTTCATCAAGTGATTTCAAGCGAGGTGCGATGACGGCATCAGTAGCTTTGCCGTCATTATTGACTACCAGCGCAGGCAGATCGCCTAAATGTCCGGCACCTTCAGGCCCTTCATGCTTACCGGTATTTTGTGGATCAAGATGCCCGCCTGCGGATTCTGCCGCAGTGGCTTTGCCATCTTTGGTGGCTGGCTGGCAACTTCCTTTGGCATGGATATGGAAGCCATGTTCACCGGGAGGTAATGCTTTCAGATCGGGCGAAAACGCCAGACCTTTATCGGTTTCAGTAATGGTGACGCGACCAATTGACTGCCCAACCCCTTGCGACGTGACGAGGTTCATCTCGACTTTTTCACTGGCAGCTTGTGCGCCGGTCGCAACAACCAACGCCAGAATGGCCAGACTAAAACGTTTCATAGGACCTCCGTTCATTGTGCATTCCTGAATAAGTGTAAACCAGTGACACATTTTTGAACGGCGGCTATTCCTAAAAGTGCTTACGGTACGTCGTAACCCAATGCCGCTTTCCGGATACGAAACCATTGTTGAGGAGTCATTTTCAGTGCTTCCGCTTCGACAGCTGCCCGCACGCGCTCAATTTTGCCGGAGCCGATTATTGGCAGCGGCTGCGACGGTAAACGTAATACCCAGGCGTAAACCACCTGTTCAATCGAGCCCGCGTTTAACTCCTCTGCCACTACAGCCAGTTCATCACGCAGCGGCTGGAAATAATCATCATTAAACAGACGACCACCACCAAGGCAGGACCACGCCATCGGACGAACACGCAGTTGTTGCAGTTGGTCGAGCGTGCCATCCAGCAGTAATGGCTGATGCACCGGGGATATTTCCACCTGATTAGTGGCAAGGATAAACGGCAGGCGTGATTGCAACAGGGCAAATTGCGCAGGCGTAAAGTTCGATACGCCAAAATAGCGCACTTTGCCGCTCTGATGCAGTTGTTTAAACGCGTCTGCTACTTCATCGGCATCCATTAACGGGTCGGGGCGATGAATTAACAGCAGATCCAGATGATCGGTCGCGAGATTAATCAGCGACTGTTCGGCGCTCTTAATGATGTGATCGCGGTCAGTGATGTAATGACCAATGACGTTTTCTTCACGCGCGGTCGTCGCGATACCGCATTTACTGACAATTTCCATCCGCTCACGCAGGTGAGGTGCCAGTTTCAACGCCTCACCAAACGCCGCTTCACACTGGTAGCCACCATAAATATCAGCATGGTCCACTGTGGTCACACCGAGATCCAGATGCTCTTCAATAAAACTGACCAGCTGGCGGGCAGACATATTCCAGTCCATCAGTCGCCAGTAGCCCATCACAAAACGGGAAAACTCCGGGCCTTGCGGCGCAATAGTAATACGCTGAACCATAATCACTTCCTCTTATCAGATATGAGAGGAGTATACGCAAGATTATGCTCAAAAGAGTGATGGCTGCTCTGGTTCGTCTGATGACGCTGGCTTATTTGCACGTAATTTGCGCATTAATCGTTGCCGACAAAGGCGTAGCACCTCTTGTTTTTCGCCATCGCTCATTTTATTCCAGTTAAAACGCTCATTCCGGCTACGAAAACAGCCGCGACAAAATCCGCGTTCATCAGACTGGCAAATTCCCCGGCACGGGCTCTGGACGGGAAAGAACTCTAATTGCTCTGCCACCTCGCCCCCTCCGATAAGATTATTACCATTATTGAAGCTGTTAATGTCCAAAGTAGCAACTTTGCTTGCGCTAGACCGACTGGTCTACTACACTCCAACACATGAACAAACACACCGAACATGATACTCGCGAACATCTCCTGGCGACGGGTGAGCAACTTTGTCTGCAACGTGGATTCACCGGGATGGGATTAAGCGAATTACTAAAAACCGCTGAAGTGCCGAAAGGGTCCTTCTATCACTACTTTCGCTCTAAAGAAGCGTTTGGCGTTGCCATGCTTGAGCGCCATTTCGCGGCATATCACCAGCGACTGGCAGAGTTGCTGCAATCCAGCGAAGGTAACTACCGCGACCGCATACTGGCTTATTACCAGCAGACGCTGAATCAGTTTTGCCAACATGGAACCATCAGTGGTTGCCTGACAGTAAAACTCTCTGCTGAAGTGTGCGATCTGTCAGAAGATATGCGCAATGCGATGGATAACGGTGCTCGCGGCGTGATCGCACTGCTCTCTCAGGCGCTGGAAAATGGCCGTGAGAACCATTGTTTAACCTTTTGTGGCGAACCGCTGCAACAGGCACAAGTGCTTTACGCACTGTGGCTGGGCGCGAATCTGCAGGCCAAAATTTCGCGCAGTTTCGAGCCACTGGAAAACGCGCTGGCCCATGTAAAAACCATTATTGCGACGCCTGCCGCTTAGCAGGCATTTTTTATCACCAGACGAACGGGAGCCTTTATGTCATCTGAAAAACTGTATTCCCCACTGAAAGTGGGCGCGATCACGGCGGCAAACCGTATTTTTATGGCACCGCTGACGCGTCTGCGCAGTATTGAACCGGGTGACATCCCTACCCCGTTGATGGCAGAGTACTATCGCCAACGTGCCAGTGCCGGTTTGATTATTAGCGAAGCCACACAAATTTCTGCCCAGGCAAAAGGATATGCAGGCGCGCCTGGCATCCATAGCCCGGAGCAAATTGCCGCATGGAAAAAAATCACCGCTGGCGTTCATGCTGAAAATGGTCATATGGCCGTGCAGCTGTGGCACACCGGGCGCATTTCTCACGCCAGCCTGCAACCTGGCGGTCAGGCACCGGTAGCGCCTTCTGCACTTAGCGCGGGAACACGCACTTCTCTGCGCGATGAAAATGGTCAGGCGATCCGCGTTGAAACCTCCATGCCACGTGCGCTTGAACTGGAAGAGATTCCGGGTATCGTCAACGATTTCCGTCAGGCCATTGCTAACGCTCGTGAAGCCGGGTTTGATCTGGTGGAGCTCCACTCCGCTCACGGTTATTTGCTGCATCAGTTTCTTTCGCCTTCATCGAACCATCGTACCGATCGGTACGGCGGCAGCGTGGAAAATCGCGCACGTCTGGTGCTGGAAGTGGTCGATGCCGGAATTGAAGAATGGGGTGCCGATCGCATTGGCATTCGCATTTCGCCAATCGGTACTTTCCAGAACACGGATAATGGCCCAAATGAAGAAGCCGATGCACTGTATCTAATTGAACAACTGGGTAAACGCGGCATTGCTTATCTGCATATGTCCGAACCGGATTGGGCGGGAGGTGAACCGTATACTGATGCATTCCGCGAAAAAGTACGCGCCCGTTTCCACGGTCCGATTATCGGCGCAGGTGCATACACGGTAGAAAAAGCCGAAACGCTGATAGGCAAAGGGTTAATTGATGCCGTGGCATTTGGTCGTGACTGGATTGCGAACCCGGATCTGGTTGCCCGTTTGCAGCGTAAAGCCGAGCTTAACCCACAGCATGCTGAAAGTTTTTATGGGGGCGGTGCGCAGGGCTATACTGATTACCCGACGCTGTAATCGAACATTGCGAGCGGCGCAAAGCCGCCGCTATACTAAAACAACATTCTGAATCTGTTAGCCATTTTGAGGATATAAAGATGCGTCTTCTTCATACCATGCTGCGCGTTGGCGATCTGCAACGCTCCATCGATTTTTATACCAAAGTACTGGGCATGAAACTGCTGCGTACCAGCGAAAACCCGGAATACAAATACTCACTGGCATTTGTTGGTTACGGCCCGGAAACCGAAGAAGCCGTGATTGAGCTGACCTACAACTGGGGCGTGGATAAATACGAACTCGGCACTGCTTATGGTCACATCGCGCTTAGCGTTGATAACGCCGCTGAAGCGTGCGAAAGAATCCGTCAAAACGGGGGTAACGTCACCCGTGAAGCGGGTCCGGTAAAAGGCGGCACTACGGTTATCGCGTTTGTGGAAGATCCGGACGGTTACAAAATTGAATTAATCGAAGAGAAAGACGCCGGTCGCGGTCTGGGCAACTAATCTCCTGCCGGGCGTGAAGTCATCGCGCCCGCATCTTTACTGCATCGACAAGTAATATTTGTCATAATGCACGCTGCAATTTATCCGTATTAAGAGAATCAGATGTCCGATAACGCTCAACTTACCGGTCTGTGCGACCGTTTTCGTGGTTTTTATCCTGTTGTGATCGATGTTGAAACAGCCGGATTTAACGCCAAAACCGATGCGCTGCTTGAGATTGCCGCCATCACCCTGAAAATGGATGAACAAGGCTGGCTGATGCCGGACACCACATTACATTTCCACGTCGAACCGTTTGTCGGCGCAAATTTGCAGCCAGAGGCCCTCGCCTTCAACGGCATTGACCCGAACGATCCCGATCGCGGCGCGGTCAGCGAATACGAGGCGCTGCACGAAATTTTTAAAGTTGTACGTAAAGGCATTAAAGCCAGCGACTGTAACCGCGCCATTATGGTGGCGCACAATGCCAATTTCGATCACAGCTTTATGATGGCTGCCGCAGAACGCGCCTCACTGAAACGTAATCCATTCCACCCTTTCGCCACTTTTGACACTGCTGCACTGGCCGGGCTGGCACTCGGACAAACCGTATTGTCAAAGGCTTGCCAGACCGCGGGGATGGACTTCGACAGCGCCCAGGCGCACTCCGCGCTGTACGACACCGAACGCACTGCTGTGCTGTTTTGTGAAATCGTCAACCGCTGGAAACGTCTGGGAGGCTGGCCGCTGCCTGCCGCCGAAGAGGTGTAATCAAGTCGATGCCTGATGTCATGCAATAGCTCAGGCATCTATACTCTAAATAATTCGAGTTGCAAAAAGGCGATAAGTGAGTGACTGGGGTGAACGAACGCATCCCGTTCAATCGCAAACCGCTGCACTAACAGCAGTGAATGATCCCCCCGTGCGACAACACGGCTACGTGAACCGGGATTTTCCAGTTCGCCACAGGAACTGGATGAGGACAGGAAAGCACTGACGGATGCCTGTTCGCCTCCGTCAGTATTTCAGGACGGATTATTCAGCGTCCGGCTCTTCAGACTTGTATTTAGCGGCAGTTTCTTTGATCAGCTGCTGCAGTTCGCCACGCTGATACATTTCGATCACGATATCACAACCGCCGACCAGCTCGCCATCAACCCACAGCTGCGGGAAGGTCGGCCAGTTAGCATATTTCGGCAGTTCCGCACGAATGTCCGGATTCTGCAGAATATCAACATAGGCAAAACGTTCGCCACATGCGGCAAGCGCCTGGACTGCCTGGGCAGAGAAACCGCAGCTCGGCAGTTTCGGTGAACCTTTCATGTACAGCAGGATCGGGTTTTCAGCAATCTGGCGTTGGATTTTTTCGATAGTGGTGCTCATTGTCTTGCTTCCTTAAACTTCTTTACGGCAGTAATCTGACATTGTAGCGGGTCAGTGCGGCATCGGAAAATAACATTTTCATCACGCTTTTGCTATTTTATCCCTTTACTCTATTTGTTGCATTTCAAATATTCGTTTCTTCCCTGACGCACGGCAGGCTGGCGTATTTGTGACCATTTTTAGCTTTCACTGCTGCATTTTTTTGCGCTCGCCGACGAAACGTATTCTTTAACAATAAAAGCTATTAACTTTCTCTTCTTCTATGCATTAGAATCATTAAGTTTTGTAAATCAGACGCAGGCATGATAGACCTGCCTTAACAGAGGGACGCTCAGTGGCGCGGATAAACCGTTTTTCGATCACGCTCTGTGCTTTGCTTTTTACTACCCTGCCTTTAACGCCTATGGCCCATGCTTCAAAGCAAGCCAGGGAGAGTTCTGCTACCACTCATATCACCAAAAAAGCAGATAAAAAGAAAAGCACGGCAACCACCAAAAAGACCCAGAAAGCCAGCCAGAAAACAGCGAAAAAAGCCGCCAGTAAAAGTACAACTAAAAGCAAAACCGCTTCTTCCGTTAAAAAATCTTCCAATACCGCTTCTAAAAACGCCAAAACTCGCAGCAAACAAGCCGTCAATAAAACAGCCTCAGCCAGCTTTACCGAGAAGTGTACCAAACGTAAGGGCTATAAATCGCATTGTGTGAAAGTCAAAAATGCCGCGTCAGGAACCCTTGCCGACGCACACAAAGCGAAGGTGCAAAAAGCCACGAAAGTGGCAATGAATAAACTAATGCAGCAAATTGGTAAGCCATATCGTTGGGGCGGCAGCTCACCGCGTACCGGTTTTGATTGCAGTGGCCTGGTTTATTACGCTTATAAAGATTTGGTGAAAATTCGTATTCCGCGTACGGCGAATGAAATGTATCACCTGCGCGATGCAGCGCCAATCGAACGTAGTGAACTGAAAAACGGCGACCTGGTCTTCTTCCGTACTCAGGGACGCGGTACAGCCGATCATGTCGGCGTGTATGTCGGCAACGGCAAATTTATTCAGTCACCGCGCACGGGTCAGGAAATTCAAATCACTTCTCTCAGTGAAGACTACTGGCAGCGCCACTATGTTGGTGCTCGTCGGGTAATGACGCCAAAAACACTTCGCTAAAACTTTACTCTGTTGTTACGGCAACAGGGTAAGTTCATCTTTTGTCTCACCTTTTAATTTGCTACCCTATCCATACGCACAATAAGGCTATTGTACGTATGCAAATTAATAATAAAGGAGAGTAGCAATGTCATTCGAATTACCTGCACTACCATATGCTAAAGATGCTCTGGCACCGCACATTTCTGCGGAAACCATCGAGTATCACTACGGCAAACATCATCAGACTTATGTTACTAACCTGAACAACCTGATCAAAGGTACTGCGTTTGAAGGTAAAACACTGGAAGAGATTATTCGCAGCTCTGAAGGTGGCGTATTCAACAACGCAGCTCAGGTCTGGAACCATACTTTCTACTGGAACTGCCTGGCACCGAACGCGGGTGGGGAACCGACCGGTGAACTGGCTGACGCCATCACGGCTTCTTTTGGCAGCTTTAACGATTTCAAAGCTCAATTTACTGATGCAGCGATCAAAAACTTTGGTTCTGGCTGGACCTGGCTGGTGAAAAACAGCGATGGCAAACTGGCTATCGTTTCAACCTCTAACGCGGGTACTCCGCTGACCACCGATGCAACGCCGCTGCTGACCGTTGATGTCTGGGAACACGCTTATTACATCGACTATCGCAACGCGCGTCCTGGTTATCTGGAGCACTTCTGGGCGCTGGTGAACTGGGAATTTGTCGCGAAAAATCTCGCTGCATAATTGAAGTAACGCAGAAGGTTAGCCTTCTGCGTTCTTTTTCGTCAATTGGTGGCAACACAAACTGCTTCAGGCTGTTTTTTGACCGACATAAACACCAGCAACAATGCCAGTCCCACGACAATCGTCCCTATCACCGACGCAAAATTGTAACCTAAACAGCCAAAAATCACTGCGCACCTGCCACTGCACCCAGTACATTTCTGAGGTTAAAGGCTCTGATGAAGACAGACCCGGTGCTTCGCTTGCTGCCACTCCCGAACTCAGGTCAAAAAATGCCCGCAATTAAGACTGGTCAGAATACGTGAAAGCATCAGCCTCATATTGCCATTTTGCTCACAAACAGGAAGGAGATGCGAGGGAGAACGCGCTCCCTCGAGAGGAAATTAGTGCAGCGCGGCAGTTAAACCCACGGCCACGATCAAACCGAGGACGATAATCGTTGTTACCAGTGAAAATTTAAGGTCGGTGCTCATCAAGTTTTCTCCTTTTTTATTACCACACAAAAAGTGATATTACGCATTTTTACACATTGTGATGAAAAAATCTCCCGTCATTTATAATGATAAATGTTTTTACCACTTCCCCTTTTGGTCAAGATCAGCCAAAATTCCACGCTTACACTATTTGCGTACTGGCCATTGACCCCTTCCTGACGCTCCGTGTCGTTTTTCCGGCGTACCGCAACACTTTTGTTGTGCGTAAGGTGTGTAAAGGCAAACGTTTACCTTGCGATTTTGCAGGAGCTGAAGTTAGGGTCTGGAGTGAAATGGAATGGCAACAATAAAAGATGTAGCGAAACGAGCAAACGTTTCCACTACAACTGTGTCACACGTGATCAACAAAACACGTTTCGTCGCTGAAGAAACGCGCAACGCCGTGTGGGCAGCGATCAAAGAATTACACTACTCCCCTAGCGCGGTGGCGCGTAGCCTGAAGGTTAACCACACCAAGTCTATCGGTTTGCTGGCGACCAGCAGCGAAGCGGCCTATTTTGCCGAGATCATTGAAGCGGTTGAAAAAAATTGCTTCCAGAAAGGTTACACCCTGATTCTGGGCAATGCGTGGAACAATCTTGAGAAACAGCGGGCTTATCTGTCGATGATGGCGCAAAAACGCGTCGATGGTCTGCTGGTGATGTGTTCTGAGTACCCAGAGCCGTTGCTGGCAATGCTGGAAGAGTATCGCCATATCCCAATGGTGGTGATGGACTGGGGTGAAGCAAAAGCTGACTTCACCGATGCGGTCATTGATAACGCGTTCGAAGGAGGCTACATGGCCGGGCGTTATCTGATAGAGCGCGGTCACCGCGAAATCGGCGTTATCCCCGGCCCGCTGGAACGTAACACTGGTGCAGGCCGCCTTGCCGGTTTTATGAAAGCGATGGAAGAAGCGATGATCAAGGTGCCGGAAAGCTGGATTGTGCAGGGTGACTTTGAACCTGAATCGGGTTATCGCGCCATGCAGCAAATCCTGTCGCAACCGCATCGCCCTACTGCCGTCTTCTGTGGTGGCGATATCATGGCAATGGGGGCACTTTGTGCTGCTGATGAAATGGGTCTGCGCGTCCCGCAGGATGTTTCGCTGATCGGTTATGATAACGTGCGCAACGCTCGCTACTTTACCCCGGCACTGACCACGATCCACCAGCCCAAAGATTCACTGGGCGAAACGGCGTTCAACATGCTGTTGGATCGTATCGTCAACAAACGCGAAGAACCACAGTCTATTGAAGTGCATCCGCGGTTGATTGAACGTCGCTCCGTGGCTGATGGCCCGTTCCGCGACTATCGTCGTTAATCATCTGCTGCGGGAGTCTCTTCCGGCTCCCGCAGCCACTCACTGTTCAGCGTCTCACTATCGCCGAGGTAGTCCAGTAACCAGGTTAACGCAGGCGACATATCATTTTGCTGCCAGGTCAGACAACATGCCGAATCCGGGAAGGGGTTTTCCAGTTCTAATGCGACCCACTTACCCTCGTTGAGCCACGGCTTAGCGAAATGCGTTGGCACCATCCCTATGCATAACCCAGCCGAGATACAGGTTGCCGATGATTCCCAGTCCGGTACGACAAGTCTTTTTTGGTTATCCAGCAACCAGGTAATACGTTTAGGTAGCGTTCGCGAGGTGTCTTCGCGCACCAACGACGGCCAGTTGCGCAACGTATCATCGCTGAACGGGCCATCCATCAACGCCAGTGGATGGTGGCTGGCAACAACGCAACTCCAGCCTAGCATCCCCATATCCCGAAAGGCATAACGACCGCCTACCGGAATCGCTCGTGTTGCGCCAATCGCCAGTTCCACGCGCCCATCGGAAAGCGCATCCCAGACACCGTTGAACACCTCCTGAAAAACAAGAAGTTCGACATCATCAAAATGGCGATAAAAATCAACGATCATCTGCCGTGTACGTTCTGGCCTGACAATATTATCCACTGCAATAGCTAACTGACCGCGCCAACCGTTCGCTATCTGCTGACATTGCTGGCGGGTGATCTGCATTTTTTTGACAACAGAGCGCCCTTCTTTGAGAAACCACGCCCCGGCAGCGGTCAGTTCCACATCCCGATGACGTCGTTCAAAGAGCGGCACCGCCAGCCACTCTTCCAGCTGACGCACGGTATAGCTGACCGCGGAAGGAACGCGATGCAACTCCTGAGCTGCGGCGCTAAAACTACCGTTACGCGCTACCGCATCAACAACCTCGAGAGAATATTCTGACCACATAGTCTGCCTGCAAAATTTTTGAAACCAGTCATCAAATATTACCGTTTCACAACACTAATTTCACTCCCTACACTTTGCGGCGGTGTTTACTTGAGAGATTTAGAGAATATACATGCAACCTGGGAAAAGATTTTTAGTCTGGCTGGCGGGTTTGAGCGTGCTCGGTTTTCTGGCAACCGATATGTATCTGCCTGCTTTCGCCGCCATACAGGCCGATCTGCAAACGCCTGCGTCTGCTGTCAGTGCCAGCCTTAGTCTGTTCCTTGCCGGTTTTGCCGCTGCCCAACTTCTGTGGGGGCCGCTCTCCGACCGTTATGGCCGTAAACCGGTGTTATTAATCGGCCTGACAATTTTTGCGTTAGGTTGTCTGGGGATGCTGTGGGTAGAAAATGCCGCCACGCTGCTGGTATTGCGTTTTGTCCAGGCTGTAGGTGTCTGCGCCGCAGCGGTTATCTGGCAAGCATTAGTGACGGATTATTACCCTTCCCAGAAAGTTAACCGTATTTTTGCGACCATCATGCCGCTGGTGGGTCTATCTCCGGCACTGGCACCTCTGCTAGGAAGCTGGCTGCTGGTCCATTTTTCCTGGCAGGCGATTTTCGCCACTCTTTTTGCCATTACCGTGGTGCTGATTCTGCCCATTTTCTGGCTTAAACCCACGACGAAGGCCCGTAACGATAGTCAGGATGGGCTGACTTTCACCGACCTGCTGCGTTCAAAAACCTATCGTGGCAACGTGTTGATTTACGCGGCCTGTTCTGCCAGTTTTTTTGCATGGCTGACCGGTTCACCGTTCATTCTTAGTGAAATGGGTTACAGTCCGGCAGTTATTGGTTTAAGTTATGTTCCGCAAACTATCGCGTTTCTGATTGGTGGTTATGGCTGTCGCGCCGCGCTGCAGAAATGGCAAGGCAAGCAGTTGTTACCGTGGTTGCTGGAGCTGTTTGCTGTCAGCGTCATTGCAACCTGGGCTGCGGGATTCATTAGCCATGTGTCGCTGGTCGAAATCCTGATCCCATTCTGTGTGATGGCAATTGCCAACGGTGCAATCTACCCGATTGTTGTCGCCCAGGCGCTGCGTCCCTTCCCACATGCAACCGGTCGCGCCGCAGCATTGCAGAACACACTGCAACTGGGTCTGTGCTTCCTCGCAAGTCTGGTCGTTTCCTGGCTTATTAGTATCAGCACACCATTGCTCACCACCACAAGTGTGATGTTATCAACTGTGGTGGTGGTCGCTCTGGGTTACATGATGCAACGTTGTGAAGAAGTTGACTGCCAGAATCATGGCAATGCCGAAGTCGCTCATAGCGAATCACTCTGATCTATATCGACATCGTTATGCTTAGGCTGCTAACAAAATTTTGTTGTATGATTGAAATTAGCGGCCTATACTGATTTTGAGTCGTTAAGACTACGATAAATATTATGTGTTTACGGGAACAGGATCGTTCCCGACCCACTATGGATGGTCATTTCGGCAAGGGTTCCTCCTTTCCCTCTGTTCTACGTCGGATTATAGACTCGCGGTTTTTTCTGCGAGATTCCTCACAAAGCCCAAAAAGCGTCTACGCTGTTTTAAGGTTCTGATCACCGACCAGTGATGGAGAAACTATGAGTTCATCGTGTATAGAAGAAGTCAGTGTACCGGATGACAACTGGTACCGTATCGCCAACGAATTGCTTAGCCGTGCCGGTATAGCCATTAACGGTCCTACTCCGGCAGATATTCGTGTGAAAAACCCCGATTTTTTTAAACGCGTACTGCAGGAAGGATCGTTGGGGTTAGGCGAAAGTTATATGGATGGCTGGTGGGAATGTGACCGACTGGATATGTTTTTTAGCAAAGTTTTACGCGCAGGTCTCGAGAATCAACTCCCCCATCATTTCAAAGACACGCTGCGTATTGCAGGTGCTCGTCTCTTCAATCTTCAGAGTAAAAAACGTGCCTGGATAGTCGGTAAAGAGCATTACGATTTGGGTAATGACTTGTTCAGCCGCATGCTTGATCCCTTCATGCAATATTCCTGCGCTTACTGGAAAGATGCCGATAATCTGGAATCAGCCCAGCAGGCGAAGCTCAAAATGATTTGTGAAAAATTGCAGTTAAAACCAGGGATGCGCGTACTGGATATTGGCTGCGGCTGGGGTGGACTGGCGCACTACATGGCGTCTCACTATGACGTAAGCGTGGTGGGCGTCACCATTTCTGCCGAACAGCAAAAAATGGCTCAGGAACGCTGTGAAGGCCTGGATGTCACCATTTTGCTGCAAGATTATCGTGACCTGAACGACCAGTTTGACCGCATTGTTTCTGTGGGGATGTTCGAGCACGTCGGCCCTAAAAATTACGATACCTATTTTGCGGTGGTGGATCGTAATTTAAAACCGGAAGGTATTTTCCTGCTCCATACTATCGGTTCGAAAAAAACCGATCTGAATGTTGATCCCTGGATTAATAAATATATTTTTCCGAACGGTTGCCTGCCCTCTGTACGCCAGATTGCCCAGTCCAGCGAACCCCACTTTGTGATGGAAGACTGGCATAACTTCGGTGCTGATTACGATACTACGTTGATGGCGTGGTATGAACGATTCCTCGCCGCATGGCCAGAAATTGCGGATAATTACAGTGAACGCTTTAAACGGATGTTTACCTATTATCTGAATGCCTGTGCAGGCGCTTTCCGCTCCCGTGATATTCAGCTCTGGCAGGTCGTTTTCTCACGCGGTGTCGAAAACGGCCTTCGAGTAGCCCGCTAAAGGCTATTCTATCGCCCCCACTCCGGGGGCGATTTCAGATCAGGCTTCTGCACCAGGTTGATTCATGGCATTTTCTCGTGCCGTCAGCACACGTTCTACCGTATCTACCACTGCCTGAGTTTGCGGATCGATTTCGATGTTGACGCGTGCGCCGAGTTTTTTCTTCCCAAGAGTGGTGCGCTCCAGTGTTTCCGGAATTAAATGGACGCAAAAACGCGTTGGCGTGACCTCGCCGACGGTCAGGCTAATACCGTCGATTCCAATAAATCCTTTGTACAGGATATATTTCATCAACTGACTATCCTGGACTTTAAACCAGATCTGGCGATTATTTTCCGAGGTTAATATTTTCGCCACTTCAGCAGTGGTCATAATATGACCGGACATTAAGTGTCCACCAATTTCATCGCTGAATTTCGCCGCACGCTCAACGTTTACCCAATCCCCCACTTTTAAATCGCCAAGGTTGGTAATGCGTAACGTTTCTTTCATCAGGTCAAAACTGACATGGTTGCCGTTAATCGCCGTCACGGTCAGGCAGCAACCGTTATGTGCCACGGACGCACCGGTTTCCAGGCCGTCCAGCATGTGGTCGGGTAACACCATCACATGCGTGCGAAAATTTGGTTTCTCGTCAATCGACACCAGTTTTGCGGTGCCTTGTACAATCCCCGTAAACATATTTACAACTCCTGAAATCAGTTAAGGCATTCTGTTCAGCACAATAGCAGGTGGAAAACGCCCTTACCAGTGAAGGGGTAAGAATGGCTATTTTTTCACTGGAGAATTAATAAATCCTCGCTACAATAGACTGAATTTCCCCTGTTTCTTCTTTTTGCTGCCCATTCAGGCGGCTTTTTAGTCTCTCGTATAACTACAAATAAAAGGTGTTCACGTGCAGAAGTATATCAGTGAAGCGCGTCTGTTATTAGCATTAGCAATCCCGGTGATTCTCGCGCAAATCGCCCAAACTGCGATGGGTTTTGTCGATACCGTGATGGCGGGCGGCTATAGCGCCACAGACATGGCGGCAGTAGCCATCGGTACATCTATCTGGCTTCCGGCTATTCTTTTTGGTCATGGACTGCTACTGGCATTAACGCCAGTTATCGCGCAATTGAACGGTTCCGGTCGACGTGAGCGCATTGCTCATCAGGTGCGACAAAGTTTCTGGCTGGCGGGTTTTGTTTCCGTACTTATTATGCTGGTGCTGTGGAATGCAGGTTACATTATCCGCTCCATGGAAAACATTGATCCGGCTCTGGCAGACAAAGCCGTGGGTTATCTGCGTGCGTTGCTGTGGGGCGCGCCAGGCTATCTTTTCTTCCAGGTTGCCCGTAACCAGTGTGAAGGTCTGGCAAAAACCAAGCCGGGTATGGTGATGGGCTTTATCGGCCTGCTGGTTAACATTCCGGTGAACTATATCTTTATTTATGGTCATTTCGGTATGCCAGAGCTCGGTGGTGTTGGTTGTGGCGTGGCTACTGCGGCGGTGTATTGGGTCATGTTCCTTGCCATGGTTTCTTACATTAAACGCGCCCGCTCCATGCGCGATATCCGTAACGAAAAAGGCACCGTGAAACCCGATCCTGCAGTTATGAAACGACTGATTCAACTCGGTTTGCCGATTGCGCTGGCGCTGTTCTTTGAAGTGACGCTGTTTGCAGTCGTAGCTCTGTTAGTGTCTCCGCTCGGTATTGTTGATGTGGCAGGTCACCAGATTGCCCTGAACTTCAGTTCGCTGATGTTCGTTCTTCCGATGTCGCTGGCGGCAGCAGTTACCATTCGTGTGGGTTATCGTCTGGGACAGGGCTCTACGCTGGATGCTCAAACGGCAGCCAGGACAGGACTGATGGTTGGCGTTTGTATGGCAACCCTGACGGCAATATTTACCGTATCGCTGCGGGAACAGATTGCCTTGCTGTATAACGACAATTCAGAGGTCGTGACACTGGCCGCGCATCTGATGTTGCTGGCGGCGGTGTATCAAATTTCTGACTCAATACAGGTGATCGGCAGCGGGATTTTGCGTGGCTATAAAGATACGCGTTCTATTTTCTATATCACCTTTACTGCGTATTGGGTGCTGGGTTTGCCAAGTGGTTATACCCTGGCATTGACCGATCTGGTGGTTGAGCCGATGGGACCGGCAGGCTTCTGGATAGGCTTTATTATCGGCCTGACTTCTGCCGCCATTATGATGATGCTGCGTATGCGTTTCCTGCAACGTTTGCCATCAGCTATCATTTTGCAACGAGCCGCACGCTAAAGCGGAAAAGGATTCTCACATGCAATAAGGATGCTGAACTCTATGCAGGCATTGCGATATGTGGGCGCTAAAGGGAAGCAGAAAGCCATAATTGTGTACTGGTCCAGTCTGGAGACGGGTAAGTATGGTGCTGACATAAAGAAAGTATCGTGGACTGAGTATAGGAATGACAAATATACAGGTTCTGGCATGGTTTTGCGTTATCTGATCCGCTTTGCGCTGGTTGACGTTGCCAGTGGCGAATGGTCAACCTATTCTCCGGTAAACTATTAATATATAACAACACCTGCTGCGGTCGGGACGGGTATTGGCACTGGCGTCGCGACTGCGGATGCAACGAAACTCCAGATTAAACAACCTTAAGCAAAAAACGTATGAAAGTGCGGTACAGCTGAAGTAGCGATTATTCCAGGCATGTTCGTTCATTAATTTCCACATTCGTTCTATCGGATTCAGGTTTGGACTGTACAGTGGGAGATAATGGAGCTGTATATTCACCACTTCTGCCCAGTCTTTTACTAACTGTGAACGGTGGTAACCTGCGCCATCCAGAATGACGTGGATTTTCTGGTTATAATCAGGATAAACCTTACGTATCTCATTGAAAAAACGGGATACATTGTACTCATTAATCGTTTTATATTCGCAGATTAACGGGTGTTCCGGGGCTTTCAGATCCAGCGCCCCCATGATATTCAGGCGTGTGCGGCTGCCTGTTGTTTTTACTGACTTTTTCTGGCCTTTGCGTATCCAGCCATAGCTGATTTTAGTGGCCTGAGTCGGATGGACTCCATCAATAAAGAGAATCGGTTCATCACCCACAGTTGTTTTCAGTTCCTTATAATATTCAATGAATTGCCTTTGTTTCTCTTCACTGAATTTATGGGGGACGCCTGACGGTTTTTTGTAGGTGAAGCCGTTACGATGCAGCCACTTGTTCATTCCCGG
>NZ_PTRE01000068.1 GCF_002965065.1 Escherichia sp. MOD1-EC7003 | reverse complement strand
ATGGACATTAGTATCGGAAACAGGAAAGGGAGGCGAAAGACGGTTTAAATGATGCGCTTACGAAGAAAGTGCGTTACCGCCAGAAGAACAGCGACGCCGTCGGGCAGGACGTGAAAATGGCAATAAGATCTTTAATAAGTCTCGTGGACGTCTGAATACAACATTGGGCATTCCTGATCCAACAGAGTAAATATCATTGCCGGATGCGTGGCATCCGGCAATATTTCACTCTTACTTCTGCTGTACGCCTTCCACTGAAATAATCAGATCCACTTCCTGAGAAGCTGGACCTAAATCTGTCTTGATATTGAAGTCTTTGAGCTTAATTTTGCCTTCGGCCTCAAAGCCTGCGCGTTTACCGCCCCACGGGTCGTCGCCCTGACCAATTAATTTCGCTTCCAGCGTAACGGGTTTGGTTACGCCATTCAGCGTCAGATCGCCGGTAATATCCAGTTCGTCACCGTCTTTCTTCACGCTGGTGGAGGTGAATGTCGCCTGTGGATATTTTGCGGTATTGAGGAAATCCGCACTGCGAAGATGTTTATCGCGTTCAGCGTGATTAGTATCGACGCTGGTGGTGTTAATTGTCACATTCACTTTATCGGCAGCCGGATTTTTTTCATCAAAGGTAAAAGTACCGTCGAAATCTTTAAAGGTGCCATATAACCAGCTATAGCCAAGGTGCTGGATGCGGAAATTAACAAAGGCGTGCTGACCTTCTTTGTCAATTTTGTAATCGGCGGCGACAGCTGAACCGGCAGAAAACATCAGGGAAGCGAAGGTTAAACCAAGCAGGCTTTTTTTCATTTTTATACTCCATAGTCAGATGACGACTTTCCCAGCATGCGCTTCAGAGTGTCGTCTTTATCGATGAAATGATGCTTCAGGGCCATGAATCCGTGCATAACGGAGAGTACGACGACGCTCCACGCGAGCCAAAAATGCAGGACACCGGCAAAGTCAGCTTGTGCGCCAGCGTCGGCAAGAGTCGCGGGGACGTCAAACCAGTCAAAGACGCTGATCGGTTTACCATCGGCAGTTGAGATCAGATAGCCGCTGATGCCGATGGCGAACAGCAATAGGTACAATGCGAGATGTCCTGCCTTTGCGCCAAGACGAGTCATGGGTGAATAACTTTGCAGCGGACCCGGCGGTGGAGATATGACGCGCCACAGAACGCGAATAACCAGCCCCATCATTAACAAAATGCCGATGCTTTTATGTAGTTCGGGTGCTTTGTGATACCAGCCATCGTAATAACTGAGCGTGACCATCCACAGACCTAAAGCAAACATGCCGTAGACAATTATTGCGCTTAGCCAATGTAAGGCCACAGATATAACACCATAGCGTTCAGGGGTATTTGTGAATGACATAAGTACATCCGAAACGAATTTGCAAGAGAAATAAGATGGCGTGTTGGAGAATGAATTGCAACACAAAAATAACAAACAAAATGATATTTATTGTTATTTTCAATAATTTTGAATTAATAATGAAAGAATCTTCATAAGTTTAGTGGGTTCAGCATCAGGGATGTCTGATGAATGCTGTAGAGGCAGGAAGAATCTTATTCAATTTTTCACGACAAATGAAAGGGAGGTTAAATATTTGTCAGTTTATGTCAGTTCTGAAGGACTAAAAATAAAACACGTAGATCAGGTCCATAATTGCCAACAATCCCCAGAGAAAAAGATAAAGCATCAGATGCTCGCGAATATTATTGATGAGATAGTTCACTAACCGACGCATTAAATACCCTTGTAAAAATGGCCTCATTCTGGAGGCCGTAATGATGATTATTGAAAGCGGGAAAGCCTGAATGGCGTCAAATCAAAATCGCTTTTTTTGTCTTGCGCAAAATCGGCGGCTATTTCCCCTAAAACTGACGCAAATTTAAAACCGTGCCCACTCAGACCAGTAATGAGTAGTGTATTATCGTGGCCGGGTAAGGTATCGATAATAAAATCTTCATCAGGCGAATTATCATAGGTGCAGGCAGCGCCGTACAGGCAGCAGCCGATACCCGGCAACACATTGCGCAAGAACGGGAAGGCTTCCGACCCATCACTGGCCACTTCCGCAAACGGAACACGTTCATCCGCTGAATGGATAACCTGGCCTCCGTTATGTTTGCCAATCTTCAACGCGTCGTTTTCTGCCGGAAAACCATAATATTGATCGCCATTGGGCAGTTCACCGGTAAACGCCGGGAATTTATTTTTCACGCTATAGCGGCCATCGGCCTGATACCAGGCAAATACTTTGCGTACGGGCTGGACAGGCAGCTCCGGGAGCAGGTCTTTTACCCATGTTCCCGCGCAGACGATCGCTTTTTTCGCCTGGTACTCACCGTCAGCCGTTTCAATAGTTACGCCATCATCGTCATGACGAATTGCGGTGACCGGGCAGTTGAACAGCTGCGCACAGCCAGCTTCCTGCGCCAGTTGGATCCAGGTTTTAATCGCCAGTTCGCTGCGTAAAAAGCCGGAATCAGTCTCAAATAAGCCGATGTAGTTGTCCGGTACGCGTATTTCTGGCCAGCGGGCCATAATCCCTTGCGCATCGAGCTTTTCAATGTTGAGTTGCCACTGTTCTGCGCTGTGGGCGACGTTGGTGAGAAATGCGGAGTCAGCCGGGCCAAGGTTAATGACGCCAGAGCGTACAAAAATGGGATCATCTTCGTTGTGGCGGGCGAGCTCATCCCACAGCGCTTGTGCGCGGAGGACCAGCGGGACATACTTTTCGCCTTCACCATAAGCATGGCGAATTAATCGCGTATCGCCGTGGTGGCTGCCGTGTTGATGCGGTGGCATATGGGCGTCGGTCATTAGCACGTTTAAACCGGCGCGGGTGGCATAATACCCGGCGGCAGCGCCTACGGAACCGCTGCCAATAATGATGAGATCGTATTTCATTTTTTTCTCTCTGCTCTCATGGTTTAAGCAGAGTAATTAACTGAATGCAGATATACAACCCAGAAATGGTAAAGGCACCAGTGAGGTGCCTTTTGGGTGGATGGTCATGTCATGTTAATGACGCCGATACTCGTTTACCTGGAAATCACCGGATTCAATTTTGGCGATTCCTGCTTCTAATATCGAAATAAATTGTCTGGCAACATCAGTGGTTAACCAGAGTGTCTGACCAACTTCAGTCCCTTCCTGCTCGGACTTATTTGGGGTCTGGTAGTGCAAACGCAACATCAGCGCATCATAGCTATCAACGGTGCTGATGTCCCACCCTACGAGCGGATGAGTCTGAATGACTTCATTATTTTTTTCCATCATGGCCCCCTAAATCGTGTTACTAGACAACGTTATTCGAGGTTCAATGCGTTTTTATCTGAAGCAACTTCAGTATACCAACAAGTAAGGGTATTCACCGAATTTTTAAAGAGGGGAGCAGATAAATTTCTGCTTTTAAGATTTATATGAACAATAAAACAGCATGTTATTCATATTTTTTTAGCATATTGTACAATTATTTTGTGGAAGTGTAGAAATTTTGTACTCACACTTATTAAGTCAAATAAAAAAGCCGGGGCGACCCGGCAAAAACAAAAATTACTGCATATTATTCGCTGACAAACCAGTCATCGGCGCTTTCCCAGGTTTCCTGGAGAATTTCGCTAATGCGCTGTTTATCTTCTTTGGTCGCGCCAATAACCGATAAATTATTCGCTGCGGCATAACGTACTGATACGTGGCCTTCATTATCAGGAAACGCATACTGAATACGGCGGGAAAGTTCACCTGCCAGGGCGTCAATAGCCCCGGCTGGTAATGGAGAAGTTTTCGCTATGGTGACTTCAATTCGCATAATAGCCCCCTGTTGAATATACTGGTTATTTATACAGGTAAAATAGCCTAATGACAACAGGTAGCTACGATTTTTATTGTTTAACGGACCAGCGTACCGTTTCTCCGGCGAGGAATGGCACTAGCGTGTCATCAGTCAGTGCAATGCTTTCAGCAACCTGCTGCTCTTCGCGTACCAGTTCGATGAATGTGTCGTTGACCGGCAAACCATAGAACTGCGGGCCGTTTACAGAACAGAATGCTTCAAAGTGCTGCAGAGCATTCATCTCTTCAAAGACGGTAGCGTAACTGCCCAGCGCGGTTGGAGCATTGAAGCAGCCCGCGCAGCCGCAGCTGCTCTCTTTGCGATGACGTGCATGTGGCGCAGAATCCGTTCCGAGGAATACACGATTAAAACCGCTGGCGACCAGTTCACGCAATGCCTGTTGGTGAATATTGCGTTTGAGGATTGGTAGACAATACAGATGCGGACGCACGCCACCAACCAGCATATGGTTGCGGTTGAACATCAGATGCTGCGGAGTGATGGTGGCAGCCAGCCGTTCATTTCCGTCACGGACATAGTCGGCAGCATCTTTGGTGGTGATGTGCTCAAAAACGACTTTCAGCGCAGTCAGGCGCTGGCGCAGCGGTTCCATCACGCTTTCTATAAAGCGCGCTTCACGATCAAAAATGTCGATATCTGCATGTGTCACTTCACCATGCACCAGTAGCGGCATACCGATTTTTTCCATGCGCTCAAGTACCGGCATGATTGCGTCCACCGACGTCACGCCATGGCTGGAGTTAGTGGTTGCGTTTGCAGGGTAAAGTTTTGCAGCGGTGAACACGCCTTCGTTAAATCCACGCTCCAGCTCATCAGGGTTCAGCGAATCTGTTAAATAACAGGTCATCAGCGGGGTGAAATCATGCCCGGCAGGTATGGCGTCAAGAATACGCTGGCGATACGCCATAGCAGCCTCAACCGTTGTCACGGGGGGAGCCAGGTTGGGCATTATGATAGCCCGTCCATAAATTCCGCTGGTATACGGCACGACAGTTTTTAACATGTCGCCATCGCGGAGGTGAAGGTGCCAGTCGTCTGGGCGGCGGATCTTTAATACCTGGGATGGTGTAGTCATTAATCTCTATGCTCCGGCTGAGGGGTGTTTTTGCCGGACACAAAGGATAAGCGGAAACGTTTTCCTTTGCACGAAAAATAAGGGGCGCGAATGCGCCCTCGTGATTAATCAGTAAACGGAATGACGATTTCGCCTGGCTTCACTTCAATACCTTTCGCCAGTTTCTTCGCCATTGCTTCCCCCTTGCTGCCATCTTCGCGCAGGACGTAAGCAGGTTGTTGGTTAAAGTAATTGCGTAAAGCCTGGTTCAAATAGGGGAGCAACGTTTGTATCAGTGTTTGCATTTTTTCCGGTTGTACCGTCGCATCGACTACTTCCATCTCTTTCAGGAAGATCGCGCCTTTTTCTTTATTAAACACGGGCAGCGCTTTCAGCTTCAGTTTCATGGTCGCTTTCTGGCTACCGAACAGGGAGTTCATGTCCAGATTGGCGTCTCCGGTTAGGGTAACCTTATTCGGCTCTTCGCGACCAATTTGGCAGGCCAGGTTTGTCAAAACAATATGGGCGTCAGCCACGCCGGGCAAACCGATATCTTTTGAGAAATTATTATGTTTCGCAAGCGACTGGTTAATTTCTTGTTCGGTGATGGTGTATTGGGTGAGTTGATTACAGCCAACGAGCAGACCACTGATGATCAATGCAGCGGCAAATAAAAACTTGTTCATGGTAGTCCTCGACATGAAATCTGCGTCAATATCCTGACACAACGCAGCATGTGTCATCAGCGATAAACTCGCCAGCAGAAAAAACTGAAAACGGCGGCAACCTGCGAATACAGGCTGCCGCGGCGGGTCAGGATTAAATCGCCATAGACGATAACAAATTGATTTGTGTTTGTTTCGCCATGTTATCGCGGTAATCAGCAACGCGGCTTGGCCAGTTAATTCCGGCTACCAACGTCAGATTTCGTAGCAGTGGAAATAGTTGGATATCATCTTCCGAAAGTTCGCCATTCACGGCGTTCGGTTTGACGATAAGTTTGTCCAGCATACGTAAATCATCGCTGATATTCTTAATCAGACCGTCAGAGTGGGCCAGCAGGTCGGCAAAATTACCCGCGCTGGCCTCTTTCTTGTCAACGAAATATTTGTGCGCGGCGGGAGTGGAAAACTCATCAAATGCCGATTTGGCAAAACGCGGCAACAATAGTTTGTTGGCGTAGCCATTGACCTTGCGCAGCCATTCTTCAATGGCAGGGGAACGTTTGCCGGTCAGTAACGGTTTGCCGTCGAGTTTATCGACATAGTGAACGATGTCCATGCTTTCTGGCATATAGCGGCTGTCATCTTTTTGCAGAATGGGAACCTGTTTTTGACCGATCATCCGGGTGGGTGTTTCTGCGTCGTCGTTGAGCAGAACATGTAATTCGACGGGGATATTTTTCAGGCCGAAAATCATGCGGGCTTTGAGGCAGTAAGGGCAGTGATCGTAAATGTATAGCTTCACGTGACTCCTCCATTTGGCTGTCAGTTCACTTTCAGTATGGAGGAGTCAGAGGGGAGTATCAAATCAGGCGTCGCGTTCCAGCAAACGACGCGCGGCGCGTTTCTGGCTAAACTGCCAACCCAGCGTAAGGAAAGTGAAGATGCCAATAATGCCCAGCATCATCCACGGAAGCTCTGGTTGGTGCGCCGATTTGCCCAGGTCAAACAACCAGCCGCCACCGATATAACCAATAGCGCCGCCAATCGCCAGACCCAGACGGCTAAACCCCATATAGCTGCCGCGTGCTTTTGCGTCTGCCAGCGAAGCACTTAAGGTTTCACGCGCAGGCTCGGCAATGATTGACCCGATATAAAACAGACAAATCAGGGTGAAAAGTTGTTGCAGGCCGCTGACCATGCCCACCGGCATCATGCTTAATGACATTATCAACAAACCAGTCATCAACCGATGTTCCAGACGAAAATGCTTTTCACTCCAGCGGGCGATAGGGTAGAGCAACGTTAACGACAGACACGCTTCAATGGCATACATCCATTTAACGGCAGAGGGGGCGCCTGCGACGTCGTTGACCATAATTGGCAGCATCAGCATCACTTGTACAGCCAGCATGTAGTAACCCGCCAGTGTCAGGACATAGGTGACAAAACGCTTGTCACGCATCACGCGGGTCATGCCTTCGCGAACGGGCGTGCGTATGGTGGAGAGTTTCCATGCCGGTAACAGCCAGGCATTAAACGCCGCACACAGCACAAACAAAACTGCCCCTGTGGCGCAGACCAGGCGAAAGTCGTATTGCAACAGCCAGCTTCCCAACAATGCGCCAATGACCGCACCGGCACTGTCCTGCATCATCAACAGCGAGAAAAAACGACCACGCTGCTGTGGACGGATTAATTTTACCACCAGCGCCGAACGCGGAGGGTCAAATAACGTGCCGCCGAGTCCCGAGAGCAGGCAAGAAAACCACAGCAGCCACGGTTCGTGGGCGATACCCATCGTGGCGAATCCGGCGGCTCGCATTAGCATACCGATGACAATCATCGGTTTGGCGCCAAAGCGGTCGGCAATTGCGCCGCCGAAAATACCCAGACCTTGCTGAATAAACTGGCGTAGACCAAGGGCAATACCAACCATGACGGCGGCCCAGCCCATTTGATCGACGAAGCGGATAGAGATCAGCGGGAAGACAACAAAGAACCCCAGCACGACCAGCATATTATCGATGAGCAGGAAATATTTACCCAGGTTCCTCGCCTGCGACACGCGGGACATTTCCCCTCCCGGGAAATAAAAGATGAGCACTTTCTATTCTGCATTGCCGCTACGACTTTTCCCATCACTTTGGGGACAATATTTTTTTATCAAAACGTCGCTTTGATAGAGAGTTTTTATCAAATATGTGAATAATGCAGGAAATGGCATTTGGGACTTTTCACAGGGTCTGGTTGCGCAGGTATAGTAATACTTACAGCGTATTAAAGACGTTATGGGAAGGAGTAGGTATAGAATGTTTGGCTATCGCAGTAACGTGCCAAAAGTGCGCTTAACCACAGACCGACTGGTCGTGCGTCTGGTGCATGATCGTGATGCCTGGCGTCTGGCGGATTATTACGCAGAGAATCGCCATTTCCTCAAGCCCTGGGAGCCAGTGCGCGACGAAAGCCACTGCTATCCATCAGGCTGGCAGGCCAGGCTAGGGATGATTAACGAATTTCATAAACAAGGCTCAGCTTTCTACTTTGGCTTATTCGACCCGGAAGAAAAAGAGATTATTGGCGTTGCCAATTTTTCCAATGTTATTCGCGGCTCTTTTCATGCCTGCTATCTTGGCTATTCGATCGGGCAAAAATGGCAGGGCAAAGGACTCATGTTTGAAGCCCTGACCGCTGCCATTCGTTATATGCAACGCACCCAACATATTCATCGTATTATGGCCAACTATATGCCGCACAATAAACGCAGTGGCGATTTGCTGGCGCGGCTGGGTTTTGAAAAAGAAGGCTATGCGAAAGACTATCTGTTGATTGATGGACAATGGCGCGATCACGTACTGACGGCATTAACCACCCCAGACTGGGCGCCTGGCCGCTAAGGAGAATCTCATGAAATATCAACTTACTGCTCTGGAAGCCCGCGTGATTGGCTGCTTGCTGGAAAAACAGGTGACCACGCCGGAGCAATACCCGCTCTCAGTCAATGGTGTAGTAACGGCCTGTAATCAGAAAACGAACCGTGAACCGGTTATGAATCTGAGTGAATCTGAAGTGCTGGAGCAGCTGGATAATCTGGTCAAACGTCATTATCTACGCACGGTGAGCGGTTTTGGTAATCGGGTCACCAAATATGAGCAACGTTTTTGTAATTCAGAATTTGGCGATCTGAAACTGAGCGCCGCAGAAGTGGCGTTAATCACTACGTTGTTATTGCGTGGTGCCCAGACGCCGGGTGAACTGCGCAGCCGCGCCGCACGAATGTATGAATTCAGCGATATGGCTGAAGTTGAGTCGACGCTGGAACACCTGGCGAATCGCGAAGATGGTCCTTTTGTGGTGCGTCTGGCCCGAGAACCAGGTAAGCGCGAAAGTCGCTACATGCATCTTTTCAGTGGTGAGGTTGAGGATCAGCCGACGGTAACGGATACGTCAAACGCGGTTGACGGTGATTTACAGGCACGCGTCGAAGCTCTGGAAATCGAAGTGGCTGAACTGAAACAGCGTCTTGATTCGTTGCTGGCCCATCCGGGAGATTAAAGTGAAAAAATTACGTATCGGCGTAGTGGGATTGGGCGGTATTGCACAAAAAGCGTGGTTACCGGTGCTGGCGGCAGCATCTGACTGGACGTTACAAGGTGCGTGGTCGCCTACGCGTGCGAAAGCCCTGCCAATTTGTGAAAGCTGGCGCATTCCTTATGCCGATTCGTTATCCAGCCTTGCTGCCAGTTGCGATGCGGTTTTTGTGCATTCCAGCACCGCCAGCCACTTTGACGTGGTCAGTACGTTACTCAATGCAGGGGTACATGTCTGTGTCGATAAACCGCTGGCAGAAAATTTGCGCGATGCTGAACGGCTGGTGGAACTGGCGGCGCGGAAAAAACTGGCGTTGATGGTCGGTTTTAACCGTCGCTTCGCACCACTCTACGGTGAGTTAAAAACGCAACTCGCACCCGCTGCCTCGCTAAGAATGGATAAACATCGTAGCAATAGCGTCGGGCCACACGATCTTTATTTCACGTTGTTGGATGATTATCTGCATGTGGTGGATACCGCGCTATGGTTGTCGGGCGGCAAAGCCTCTCTGGATGGCGGTACGCTATTGATTAACGACGCTGGTGAAATGCTATTTGCCGAGCACCATTTTTCGGTCGGCCCTTTGCAGATCACCACCTGTATGCATCGCCGTGCCGGAAGTCAGCGTGAAACTGTGCAGGCCGTGACTGATGGTGCGCTCATCAACATTACGGATATGCGTGAATGGAGTGAGGAGCGCGGGCAGGGCGTAGTACATAAACCAATTCCAGGTTGGCAGAGTACTCTTGAGCAACGTGGATTTGTCGGATGTGCGCGGCACTTCATTGATTGCGTGCAAAATCAGACCGTTCCACAAACCGCCGGAGAACAGGCAGTGCTGGCGCAGCGTATCGTTGACAAGATCTGGCGCGATGCGATGAGTGAATAAACCCTGTAACATCTGGCGGTAGCAATTCATCATAATCTAGGTAGACTATTCGCCTCTTTCAGTGCCTGCCTTGCAGGCGTTTTGCTCGTGGGTCTGGATTAGAACACCGATGAATTTATTAAAATCGCTGGCCGCCGTCAGCTCGATGACCATGTTTTCGCGTGTGCTTGGCTTCGCACGTGACGCAATTGTCGCCAGAATCTTTGGCGCAGGGATGGCAACCGACGCCTTTTTCGTCGCTTTTAAACTTCCTAACTTGTTACGCCGTATCTTTGCCGAAGGGGCATTTTCCCAGGCATTTGTACCGATTCTGGCAGAATATAAAAGCAAGCAGGGTGAAGACGCCACGCGGGTCTTTGTCTCTTATGTTTCTGGTCTGCTGACACTCGCGCTGGCGGTTGTGACGGTCGCTGGCATGCTCGCCGCACCGTGGGTGATCATGGTGACTGCGCCAGGCTTTGCTGACACTGCCGACAAATTTGCCCTGACCAGCCAGCTACTAAAGATTACCTTCCCCTATATCTTGCTGATCTCCCTGGCGTCGCTGGTGGGAGCGATTCTGAATACGTGGAACCGCTTCTCGATCCCCGCGTTTGCACCAACACTGCTTAACATCAGCATGATTGGTTTCGCGCTGTTTGCCGCGCCGTATTTTAATCCTCCGGTGCTGGCTCTGGCATGGGCCGTAACCGTGGGTGGTATCCTGCAACTGGTTTATCAACTGCCACATCTGAAGAAGATCGGCATGCTGGTTTTGCCACGCATTAACTTTCACGATGCCGGGGCAATGCGGGTAGTGAAACAGATGGGACCGGCGATCCTTGGCGTCTCTGTGAGCCAGATCTCCTTAATCATCAACACCATTTTTGCCTCGTTTCTTGCCTCTGGCTCTGTATCGTGGATGTACTACGCCGACCGCTTAATGGAGTTTCCGTCCGGTGTCCTGGGCGTGGCACTTGGCACTATTTTGCTGCCGTCGCTGTCGAAAAGTTTTGCCAGCGGCAATCATGATGAATACAACCGTTTGATGGACTGGGGGCTGCGCCTTTGCTTTCTATTAGCGCTGCCGAGCGCGGTGGCGTTGGGCATTCTTTCAGGTCCGTTAACCGTTTCGCTGTTCCAGTACGGTAAATTTACCGCCTTTGATGCGCTGATGACCCAGCAGGCATTAATTGCCTACTCGGTGGGGTTGATTGGCCTGATTGTCGTGAAAGTGTTGGCTCCAGGCTTTTATTCCCGCCAGGACATTAAAACGCCAGTGAAAATTGCCATCGTTACGCTGATTTTGACGCAATTGATGAACCTGGCGTTTATCGGTCCATTGAAACATGCCGGACTGTCGCTCTCCATTGGCCTGGCGGCGTGTTTGAATGCCTCGCTGCTTTACTGGCAGTTGCGTAAGCAGAAAATCTTTACCCCGCAACCGGGCTGGATGGCGTTTCTGTTGCGTCTGGTGGTGGCGGTAGTGGTGATGTCTGGCGTGCTTTTAGGGATGTTACATATCATGCCGGAGTGGTCATTGGGGTCCATGCCCTGGCGTTTACTGCGTCTGATGGCGGTTGTTGTTGCGGGTATTGCTGCCTATTTTGCCGCACTGGCGGTGCTGGGCTTTAAAGTCAAAGAGTTTGCCCGCCGGACGGTGTAACAATGCATTCCGGCCTGCACTGCAGGCCGGAGATAATTTTTAGATCGAAATCTTTTTACTTCCACGATGGGGTGTTGATGTCTGATCGTTCGCCCCGTACAGCGTCGGTTCCTGATGCGGCTTCAACATTTCCAGCGCCTGTTGATTGCGCTCAATCTGTCCTTCCAGTAACCAACCGTTATGTTGATTCATTTGGCGTAGTTGCTGCGTTTTTACAGTAATTTCCTGCCAGCGTTGGTTTATATCAACGCTATTTGCTGCATTGGGGGCTTTTCTGCGTAACGGTTCGAGGTAATCCAGCGTAGCCAGCAGGGCGCTTTTATTTATCGGCAAGGGGGCGGGGAGTGGTTTATAAGGATATTTTGGCTTTGCCATAAAAAACTGCACCTTAATCAGTTGGGTGTCCAACTTTTGGGGGGCAGTCCAGTTACCAGGGCTTTTTTACTTTGAGCTAATTATCACTCAACAGGTTGCGGGCGCGCAGGAGCGGCAGAGGCATGATGCGTTGCTGTATGACCACCTGCGGCACCTTTACCTTCGAAGGCAAAAGTAGGGCGCTGCCAGTCACTGTGACGCGGTGCTTCGGGAACATATTCCGGAGCAGGAGCGCGTGTCATTGGCGAGGTAGCATGGTTATGCTCGACAGCTATCTCAGGTTCAATAGCGGCTACCGTTTCAACTTCTGCTGCGACTTCAGCAACGACTGGTGCGGCAGGTTCAGCAACCACAACCTCGGTAGTTTCGGCAACTTCTTCAATATCTGCCGTCTCTTCCTGTGGTTCAACCACTGGTTCTACGTGTTCTGCAACTTCCTGGGCTACGGCAACATCAGCCTCGGTAATCACCTGTGGCTGTTCAGTTACCGAGGTGGCAATCACTTCAGGATGCGTCGTTTCAACCACTTCTGGTTGCGGTTCGGCAACCTGAACGGGGGCTTCTACGACTTCAGCCACTTCTTCAACAACCGGTGCGCTAATCACAGGTTCGACAGCTGCGACGACAGGAACCTCAGTCACCATCGGCAGCGCTTGTACTTCTTCCTGTTCGCGCAGCACTTCAACCTGTACATCTTGTGGACGTACAATTGGATAGCGGATACAGACTTTGCCAGAGGCCAGTTCCGGAGACGCGCACGCTACGGTCAACGGCATGGGTGACTGGGTAGGATAACGCTCGTCACGATAACGACGACGACGCTGACCACTCACGCGCAGGTGACGAGGTGAGCGGCGAGAACGACGCGGCATGCCACCGTTGTCACGGTTATCGGCATTGTGCTCTTCTTGCTGTTCCGGCGCAGTTTGCGCTATGACTGGCAGCGGGACTTTCACCAGTTCTGTGCGCGGGGCTGGCGCTTCCTGGACAACTGGTTCGGCAGCGGCAGTTTCTTCAACCACTGGTGCGGCTACCGCTTCTTCGGCTACGCTTTGCTCGTAACGCACTTTCTGATTGAGCTGACGCTGTTTACGACGCGGCTGAACTGGACGTACACGTTCTTCCTGGTCGTTTTCCTGAACAGATTGCTCTTCAACATTCAGCGCCTTCGCTTCTTGTTGCACCTGACGTTTATCATCGTTACGGCGGCGGCTACGTTCACGACGCGGCGCTTGCTGCTCGTCGGTGGTACGTGCTTTTTCTGTTACCTCAGCCTGCTGACGGCTCTCACGCGTCTCAGTCGTCTGCTGCTGTGCCTGGCGACGATTACGACGGTTTTCTTCGCGATTATCGCTGCCTTCAGTACGTTCGCTACGGGTGTCGCGGCGCTCATTACGGTCACGGCGATTGTTCTGACGAGGCTTGCGACGATCCTGTTGACGTTCCGGTTTCGCTTCTGCTTTCGGTGCTGGTTGCTCGATCGGTTTGGTTTCTTCATCACCGCTGAACAGCGCTTTCAGTGCGCCGAAGAAGCGGCTCAACAGACCTGGTTGTGCAGGAGCTGCTGGTGTTGCTGGTGCAGCTTTAGGCGCTGGGGCTACGACAGGCGCGGCAGGTTCTGTTGGGGTTGGCGCTGGCGGCACATCCGGCATGGCAAAGGTTGCCAGTGCAGGCTGTTCCGGACGCTTACGTTCAGCGAACTCTTCTTCAGACGGCAGCGCCATCGCTTCTTCATGCAGCTTCGGCAGCATGTAGCTTAAGGTTGGAGTTTCTTCCCCTTTACGCACGCGCAGCACATGGTAGTGCGGGGTTTCCATCTGATCGTTTGGCACAATCACACAGCGCACGCCGTCCTGACGAGTTTCAATCGCATTCACCGCTGAACGTTTTTCATTCAGCAGGTAAGACGCGATTGGCACAGGAACAATGGCGTGGACCTCCTGAGTGTTCTCTTTCAGCGCTTCTTCTTCGATCAGACGCAGAATAGAGAGCGACAGGGATTCGTTGTCACGCACGGTGCCAGTACCGGAGCAGCGCGGGCAGACGTGATGGCTGGACTCGCCCAGAGACGGACTCAGGCGCTGACGAGACATTTCCAGCAGGCCAAAGCGGGAAATATGGCTGATTTGAATACGCGCACGGTCCTGACGCACTGCTTCACGCAGACGGTTTTCTACCGCACGCTGGTGGCGTACTGGCGTCATGTCGATGAAGTCGATAACAATCAGGCCGCCGAGGTCACGCAGGCGAAGCTGACGAGCAATCTCATCGGCAGCTTCGAGGTTGGTGTTAAACGCGGTTTCTTCGATATCGCCGCCGCGAGTCGCACGTGCGGAGTTGATGTCGATGGCCGTTAACGCTTCGGTGCTGTCGATAACAATGGAACCACCGGACGGCAGGCGGACTTCACGCTGGAAGGCAGACTCGATCTGCGATTCGATCTGGTAGTGGCTGAACAGCGGGATCTCACCAGTGTACAGTTTGATTTTGCTGCTAAAATCCGGGCGACCTAATGCAGCGATATGCTGACGCGCCAGTTCGAGCACTTTCGGGTTATCAATCAGGATTTCGCCGATGTCCTGACGTAAGTAATCGCGGAATGCGCGAACGATTACGTTGCTCTCCTGATGAATCAGGAACGGAGCAGGGCGGCTTTCAGCGGCTTTTTTGATGGCTTCCCAGTGTTTCAGACGGAAGCTTAAATCCCATTGCAGCGCCTCAGCGGATTTGCCGACGCCAGCGGTGCGCACGATAAGCCCCATGCCTTCCGGCAGTTCAAGGCTTGCCAGTGCTTCTTTTAATTCGGTACGGTCATCGCCTTCGATACGGCGAGAAATGCCACCTGCGCGCGGGTTGTTCGGCATCAGAACCAGATAGCTACCCGCCAGGCTGATAAAGGTGGTTAATGCCGCGCCTTTGTTGCCGCGCTCTTCTTTATCGATCTGAACAATGACTTCCTGACCTTCACGCAACACATCTTTAATGTTGGGACGACCATGAGCACTGTAGTTAGCAGGGAAATATTCGCGGGCAATTTCTTTTAGTGGGAGGAAACCGTGACGTTCAGCGCCATAATCAACAAAAGCAGCTTCCAGACTCGGTTCAATGCGGGTGATTTTACCTTTGTAGATGTTTGCCTTTTTCTGTTCGTGTCCTGGACTTTCGATATCCAGATCATACAGACGCTGCCCATCTACAAGGGCAACGCGCAACTCTTCCTGCTGAGTTGCGTTGATTAACATTCTTTTCATCGTAACTTACTCATTATTCTTACATTGACGACTAAGCTGCGGGCAAAGTGACGCCTTTCCGGGTGTGAACCGATGGCCTCGTGTCTAGTCGCGTCGCCAACCTCACGGTTATCGTCAGCTCAAAGAGGCGCAGAGTGTCGGTTGCCCGTTTTTCATGCGGAAAAACAGCGCAATTATCAAAGAAACAGACTGGGTATTACTCTCCAGAAATATTTCCATCTACCGGTAAGGACTGCAACCCGCAGCCCGCTAACTGCCTGAAAGATCAATACGTCTTACGCCATTGCTGCGTGGATGATCGGTCGGGCAAAATGGGTTATTCCGTAAAATTTCTTGTTTTAACAAGGATGGACACGGAAACGCTCTCATTATTCCACTGCAAGCCTTGTCATAGCAAGATGACTTTTACCATTTATCACCCGCTTACTCACGGTTTTTTCACTTCTTGCTGGTGATTGGTTTAATAACCATCAATAAAGTGATCACGTAGTGAAGTAATAAGGTGCAAAACTAAATATAAGCATAGAAAAATGAGTGGCGCGAATCCTGTTGGCTAATTAGAATCGCCCACCATGAAAACAGAGACTCCATCCGTAAAAATTGTTGCTATCACTGCTGACGAAGCGGGGCAACGTATCGACAACTTTTTGCGTACCCAATTGAAAGGCGTACCAAAAAGTATGATTTACCGTATTTTGCGTAAAGGCGAAGTGCGGGTGAACAAAAAACGTATTAAGCCTGAATATAAGCTCGAAGCAGGTGATGAGGTGCGTATACCACCGGTTCGCGTTGCTGAGCGGGAAGAAGAGGCTGTTTCGCCACATCTGCAAAAGGTGGCGGCGCTGGCAGACGTCATCTTATATGAAGATGACCATATCCTGGTGCTGAATAAACCCTCCGGCACGGCGGTACATGGTGGTAGTGGTTTAAGCTTCGGTGTTATCGAAGGTTTACGGGCGTTGCGCCCGGAAGCGCGGTTCCTCGAACTGGTACATCGTCTCGACCGGGACACGTCAGGTGTGTTGCTGGTAGCAAAAAAACGTTCGGCGTTGCGTTCTCTGCATGAGCAATTACGTGAAAAGGGGATGCAAAAAGATTACCTGGCGCTGGTGCGCGGTCAGTGGCAGTCGCATGTGAAGAGCGTACAAGCGCCGTTGCTGAAAAATATTCTGCAAAGCGGCGAACGTATTGTGCGTGTGAGTCAGGAAGGTAAACCGTCGGAAACACGCTTTAAAGTGGAAGAACGCTATGCATTTGCCACCCTGGTGCGTTGTAGCCCGGTAACTGGGCGTACTCATCAGATCCGTGTGCATACACAGTATGCGGGGCATCCGATTGCCTTTGACGATCGCTACGGTGACCGTGAATTTGACAGACAGCTCACTGAAGCTGGCACGGGGTTAAATCGTCTGTTCCTGCACGCCGCAGCGTTGAAATTTACCCATCCGGGAACCGGTGAGGTGATGCGCATTGAAGCGCCGATGGATAACGCACTGAAGCGTTGTTTGCAGGTGCTGAGAAATACGAAATAACCCCCTCGGCGGATTCACTTCCGCCGTCTAATCTCCCCCTCATCGTTTTTTCCCCGTCGCTGCTTCGTGTAGTTAAGGTGACCCCGCGCATAGTTTGCCAAAAATAGGGAAGACTCCCTATGCAAAATAGTAAGAACGCCTGCTTTCCCTCACCATGTTTTTTTGTTACATGTTTGATAAATAAGGAATTATTTTTTATGTTCACTCTGCCATTGAAGAAGCAGTAGAGGCAAAGATGAACAAGATCAAAGGATAACCCTCGTTCATCAGGTTTTTTTTATCCTGAAAGCTGAATCGTTTTGGCTATGAGCGAATGCACAGAGATCAGGTGATGAATAACTTTCGGCGTTTATTGCTCATTCTCTTAGGCCCGACAATTTTTGTCGCCTCGGTCCTGCTGTTCTCGCATGATCTGAGCGTGTCGGGTGCCCAAGCGATTGGCATATTGCTGTGGATGATTTTCTGGTGGGTGACCAGGCCGGTCCACGTTGCTGTGACCAGCTTGCTGCCGATAGTGATTAACGCACTGCTGAATATTGTGCCGATGAGCAGCATCACGATGCAGTATTTTTCAGATAGCATCATCCTGATTCTTGGCTCGGGGCTACTGTGCCTGCCTTGGGCACTCGTCGGTCTCGACCGCCGGGTGGCGTTAAAGGTGTTGTCGTTGATCGGTCCATCGATGAAATCGCAGGTAACGGTGTGGTTTTTAGCCAGCATTGTCACTTCGACCATCTTTCCTAACGTGATGGTATGTGCGCTGTTTACCCCCATTGCCGTCGCCATGTTGGCGGCCTCAGGCTATGACGATATTTCCAACTGTAAACCGGCGGTTCCGATTTTGCTGGCTATCGGCTGGGGTGTCGGTATTGGCGGTGTAGGTAGTCCGCTGGGTGGAGCGATGAATCTGGCGGCGATTTCAATTCTGCAAGACAAAATTGGTCACGAGTTTATGTATATAGACTGGCTGATTCGCATGGGACCGTTCTTTATTCTGATCTCGCTGGTGAGCCTCGGCTGTATGCTGCTGATGCCACTGGAGATCAAAAGACTGGATGGTACGCGTGACTGGTTTCAGAAACAGTATCATCAACTAGGACCGATGACGCGGGATGAAAAAATATGCGCCGTGCTATTTTTTATTGGGCTGCTGGGCGCGTTTACCCGCCCACTGTATGCCTCGTTATTTCCTGCACTGTCGCCTGCCTACCTTTATCTGATCCTCGGATCGATCTGTTTTGTGATTACCTCAGCAAATAAAGGACCGTTGTTGACATGGGAGCTTGCAGAAAAAGAGACCATGTGGGGAATGCTAATCCTCTTCGGTGGAGGACTAGCCTTGGGGAAACTGATTAATGACTCCGGTGCCAGCGTTGGTATCGCTAACCTGATTACCCGCCTGTCGCTGGACGGCGGGTTACTGACCATCGTGGCGTTCGCCATTCTGGGGCGTCTGCTGTCGGAAACCACCAACTCCACGGCATCAGCGGCGGTGATTCTGCCAATAGTGTTGGGGTTTACCAGTGCGCAGGGGCTTAACCCGATTCCGTACTGGTTTATCACCGTGATGGCGTTTAACGCAGAGTTTATGTTGCCGATTAGTGTAAGGGCGATTCCGGTCTCCTACGGTCTTGACGCACGGAAGATGCTTAAAGGCGGCTTCGTGATGGCAGTGGTGCATATCGTGATGGTGGTTGTGGTCGGTTATGCCTGTATGACTTGGTGGCCAACTTTTAGCCATCTCAACGATTTTGTGGGTTAAAACATTTAATAATACAGTAAGGTGAGGGGATGTGATGAAAGGCTTTAACTTTAAAATTCCGCAAAATATCGAGTTCGGTATCGGCAGCTTAAAAAAACTGCCGACTATTCTGGCAGAGAATAATTCCGACCATGTTTTTTTGATTTCCGACCGCGGGCTGGCGAGCTTGGGGGTGGTCAAAAAAATCGAAGATATTATTGCGGCGGCGGGGATTCGCTATACGTCGTGGCTTGACGTGCTACCGAACCCGACCGTGGATATCGTTAATAACGCGACCGCAGCATACCAGCAGTGCGGTGCCACTAGTATTGTCGCGCTTGGTGGCGGCAGCTCGATGGATGTCGCTAAAGCGGTTGGCGTGCTGGCGAACTACGGCGGTAGTATTACCGACTATGAAGGCAGCAATAATGTTCCTGGTCCGATTGTGCCAATGATTGCCATTCCGACCACTGCGGGGACCGGCAGCGAAGTCACTGCTTCGTCGGTGATTACCGATGAAGCGCGAAACTATAAGCTGTCGGTTATCAGCTATGAGATCCTGCCGAAATATGCGCTATTAGATCCAGAATTGATCATGACTGCGCCAGCTTCAATTGCCGCCGCCTGCGGGATCGATGCGCTGATTCATGCTATTGAAGCCTATCTTTCGACCAACGCGTCGCCGTTTACCGATGCGATGGCAGAAAAAGCAATGCAACTGATCGGCGGCAGTCTTCGTCGGTTTATCGCCAACCGTAAAGATGAGTCTGCAGCCTGCGATATGATGTTGGGTAGTACTTTCGCTGGGATTGCCTTTGCCTGGGCGCGTTTGGGTAACGTGCATGCTATGAGCCATCCGGTGAGTGCTTTTTTCCACGTTCCACACGGTGTCGCTAATGCGATTTTATTGCCAACTGTGTTGGAATATAACGCGTTGGCCGATCGTGGCCGTTATAAAACTATTTTTAATTATATTCGCGAAGGTCATGAACTCGTCGCTGAATTCACACCACAAATGCTTGTTAACGAAGTCCGTAAATTAAATAAAGATTGCGGTATTCCACCATCATTATCTGCCGTTGGTGTAAAAGCCGACGCGATTGCGGATATGGCCAGAGACGCCATGAAAAGCGGTAACGTACTTGTAAACCCCCGCCAGTCAACGTTAAATGATATTATTCATCTGTATAATGAAGCGTTGTAATTATTCGATGTGAATTTAACAAGTGGCCGCTTAAATAGATTAAGCGGCTTTAAACATAATCAGATTGTAAACCATGTAAAATGTTATATCTTTACTGAAAAATGAATAGCGCAGGAACGGCGATTATGTTTAATCTGAAAAGGAATGCCATATATTCATTAAGGAAATGGCTATGAGTGATTATCAAAATGTGGATCAGGTGGACTTTTTTTCTGAAATGTCCGAACGACAAATTTCAGCGCGTGAATTTTTCAGTAGCGTCCTTATTGATGCGATTGAACGGAATTTCGGCTTTAAAAAAATACTCATCTCCTATTTTGATACTCAGGGTAAATTTCTTTCATGGGTAAACTGGAATGGTGTAATGCCCGACAGCGAAGAGCACCCTTATCGCAAGTTTGTTGCCAATGATGTGGTTCGCCATGTTTTGCACCAGGATGCGGTGGACGATCACCTTACCTATTTCAACGTGATACCTCGATTGTATAAATCAACTATAGTGATTAACAGCTTGGACTATGAATACTCGGGCTACGTTCGCTTTCTGGAGGAAAATTTTCAACAGCACTACAGCGTCACCATGGCGTTTGGTATCAATGCCTATATTCAGGTGGCTTTTTTTAAGGGCCGCGATGCGGGGGATTTCAGTGAAGAGGAAATGGCAACACTAAATAAAATCTATGTTTACGTGGCTAATTCATATAAAAACTTCAAAAAGCATGAACAGGTGCGTATCATTTCGAACATTCAAAATGAAATTATATCTTCAGGCGAGAAAGCCTATCTGGTGACGGATGATTTTATGCATATCATGAGTTACAACGTGGTAGCGCAGGAGTATCTCAAAGATATTCTCGGGTCTTCAATTACTGAGCAAATTAGCAGCAATAAACCTTGTAACTGGTTGCCCTTTTTATTGGGCAATGAAAGCGAAAGCACAATAACGAATCGTGTGCAAACGCGAATAATAAAAAATTACATCTTTAAAATATACACCTATGATCAGCGATATTCTAACGGTATCATCGATACCTATCATTGGATCACGATTTCAAAAAAAGAGGAGGGCAAGACGACAGACTACGGTAGAGTAAACTTACCCTTAACGCAGGCCGAACAAAAAGTGGCCGCTTTGATGTATAATGGCATGACCTATCAGGCCATCGCTGATGAGCTGGTAATAAGCTATCACACAGTGAAAAAACACATTCAAAATATCTATGTGAAGTGTGGCGTAAATAGCCGATTCCAACTCTATAAGTGGTTGGAAGATAAATAGGAAAAATAGGGAGAACTCCCTATAAAAATAGTAAGAGTAGCCGCTTTTTTTACACGTTCATTCTACGATACCCTATATTCATAGGGATGCTGAAAGTAAATATTAGTGCATGTGAATAATATTTTGCATGCGTGATGTTATTTTATATGAATATTTCAGGATGACGGGTATGAATCAGTTGCCAGTTGAGGGTATTATTTTTAATGTCCAGCGTTTCACGATCCATGATGGACCGGGAATGCGCACTGAATTATTTCTGAAGGGCTGCCCACTGCGCTGCGATTGGTGCAGCAATCCTGAAAGTTTGAAACCCTATGTGCAGTTAGGTGTTTATAAAACGAAATGCGTTTCGGTGAAAAAATGCGGCGCATGCTTAGAGGTTTGTCCTCAGTCCAATGTATTAAACTTCACACGTGGTAAACTCACGACGATCAACCGTAGCCTGTGCGATAATTGCATGGCTTGCCAGGAAGTTTGCCCTTCAGATGCGATAAAAGTTTGGGGTAAACCCATGTCCGTCGCCGCCTGTATGGATGTCATTCGTAAAGACAAAGGCTATTACGAACGCTCTGGCGGTGGCGTCACCGTATCCGGTGGCGAGCCTCTGCTACAAACAGAATTTGTCATAGAGCTGTTTAAAACCTGCAAAAGCGAGGGCATTCAAACCTGCCTTGAATCCTCTCTATTTGTTGACTGGAAAAAGGTCAGCTCGGTTCTACCCTATACTGACATTATTATTTCCGATATTAAGCATATGGACTCACAAGTCCATAAAATGTACACGCATGCGCCTAATAATAAGATCCTCTCTAATCTAAAAAAACTCGCCGCGCAGCAACGGGAGATTATTTTACGTATTCCCGTCATTCCCCATGTCAATGACGATATGGGGAATATTGAAGCCACAGCTGATTTTATTCTTAATGAAATGAACGGACGCATTCGCACCTTACAGTTGCTCAGTTTTATGCGTCTTGGGGAAGAAAAATACCAATCATTAGGCATTCCTTACGAAATGCAGGACGTGAAACTCAACCGTCGTTCATTCCAGAAACACATCCAGAAAATAGCCGAATATTTTAACCAGCGCGGCATTCATTGCGTGGTGGGGACAAAGGAAAAATAACTGTTTTTATTTTAAGCTTATAAAGGATAACCGTTATGAAAGAGCATCATACCACAGCCTGTGGTACGCAGGCGTTTGACCAGACCTATAGCTTGGGGTATCAGGTTAATCACGAAGACTGGTCGCCGTTTCCGCGCGTTAATCATTTGCGCCAGACGTTCCTCGACAGACCGTATGAAATTGACGTTGAACGTCTGCGTTTGGTCACTGAGGCGTATAAGCAGCATGAAGATGCGCCGCGCAAGTTAAAATGCGCCTACGCATTTGAAAATATTCTGCTGAACAGCAAGCTGTATATATATGACGAAGATTTGATCCTCGGTGAAATTGCCGCTCCGGCTAAAGCGTCGCCGATTTATCCTGAGTTTTCGGTCAGTTGGATCATCAATGAAATTCTGCACTCACCATTTGAAGAACGCGCTAACGATCAGTTTTATATCCGTAACGACGAAGAGCGCCAAGAAATTGTCGAGCTGTGCCGTTACTGGGAGGGCAAAACGGTTGACGACCTGATCAACAGCCGTCTCGAAAAAGATCAAACCAAAGGCTCTGAGGTGGGGGAGAAAATCTTTCAAACCAACCTTTACCACTATGCTGGTGCCGGACATCTGGCAATTGATTATGCGTGTTTGATGAAAGTGGGCTACAACGGGCTGATTGCCAACGCTGAGGCTGGGCTGCAAAAGCTGAGCAAACGCGATCCGGAATATGGTGATAAGCGTGATTTTTATCAGGCGATGATTATTGAGCTGGAGGCGGCAAAAAAATACATTCTCCGCTACGCTGCGCTGGCGCACCAATATGCTGAAAAAGAGGCTAACCCGCAACGTAAGCAAGAACTGACTACCATGGCGCTCAACTGCCAGCAGATCGCAGGCGGCGCACCGCAAACCTTCTGGCAGGCGTTACAGTTGTTTAATTTCGCTACCACCCTGATTCAGATCGAAAGTAACGGTCACTCTATCTCTTATGGTCGTATGGACCAGTGGCTGTATCCATGGTATGCGGCGGATATGCAGAACAACACTATCAGCAAAGCGTTTGCGCTGGAGCTGATTGAAGTGCAGTACGTCAAAATGAACAACCCGACCAAGCTGAAAGACAAAGGCACAGTGGCGGTCCGTAATGGTCGTGGCTTTGGTGGTGAGAGTTTGACGCTGGGTGGCGTTGACCGCGATGGTAACGATGCTACCAACGATCTCACCATGCTAATGCTGGAAGGTTCGGCGCATACGCGAATGATGAATCCGTGGGTGTGTGTGCGCATGCACGAGAACACGCCTTACGAGTTAAAAATTAAGACCGTGGAATGTATCCGCGCAGGTTATGGGCATCCGAAGATTTTCAACGATGCACCGTCGATCAAAGGCATGATGCGCAAGGGCATGACGCTGGAAGAGGCGCGCGATTACTGCGTTGTTGGCTGTGTTGAGCTGGACCTGGCAGGTAAAGAGTACGGCTGGCATGACGCTGCTTACGTTAACACACCGAAAATGATGGAGATGGTACTTAACGGCGGCCGTAGCCTGAGTACCGGCGAGCAGTTGGGGCCAGATACTGGCAGCCTTGACACCTATCAGAACTTTGATGAGGTGCTGGTCAGTGTCGATAAACAGTTTGAGTACTGGACAGATCAAATGTGCAGCAGCCTGAACATTATCGATAACGCCCACCGTACGTTAAAACCGGTGCCGTATGTCTCTGCATTCTATGAGGACTGCATGGCTTCAGGGAAAGACCTGACCGAAGGTGGCGCTAAATACAACGGTATTGCGCCGCAAGCGGCGGGTATGGCGACCTGTGCCGACAGCCTGGCGACCATCAAACAACTGGTGTTTGATGAGCAGCGCCACAGCGGCGCACAACTGCTGCAAGCGGTAAAGGATAACTGGGTCGGTCACGAGAAATTGTACGCGCTGGTCAACAGCTCTAAAGTACATCACTACGGCAACGATGTTGATTATGCCGACGATCTATTCAAGTTTATGTTCGAGTGCTATTGCCGTCACATCAGTGGGCGTAAAACGCCGCGCGGTGGCGAGTTTAGTCCTGGTGTGTATTCGGTGAACGCTAACGTTGGCATGGGGTTGAATACCAATGCTTCCGTTGATGGACGTAAGAAGTTCGAACCTATCTCCGACAATATGGGGCCGGTACACACCGACGGCGGCTCCCATGATATCAATGGTCCGACGGCCCTGGTCAATTCCCTGACTAAAGTCGATCACAGTCTCGCAACTAACGGCACTCTAATGAACCTTCGCTTCCCCCAAGAAGCCGTCGCTGGCGTCGAAGGGCGGGATACCCTAGTGAGCTTTATTGACGAGTACATCGCCAAGCAGGCTATGCACGTCCAGTTCAATATCATGAGTTCGGCGACGATGCGCGCAGCGCAGAAAAAGCCGGAGGATTACAAAGATATGCTGGTGCGTGTAGCCGGATACAGTGCCTATTTTGTTGAACTGGGCAAACCTCTGCAAAAAGATCTGATTCAGCGTACTGAGCTGCATTTCTAAGACTTTTGTTGCTAACCAAAGCGGGCGCAGAGCGTTCGCTTTCTAGTGCCTGGTTGGCCTAGGCGAGATATCCAGGGCGGATAGAATGACTTTTAATCTTGATTTTGTACTTGTCGGTTTGATGCAAATTGTTGGCTTTTTTGTTCAAGGGTGCACCGGTTTTGGTTGTACGGTGATTGCGGCATCGGTGACCAACGGCTTGTTGGGCACTTCAGTTGGGGTGCCGTATGGCACGGTGATCACACTGCCGTTCCTCTATTTTCTGGCGGTGAAAACGTGGCGTGACGTTTCTTGGCGCGATCTCGGAAAAATTGTGGCACTGTGCGTGCCGGGAATTTTAATCGGCAACTACCTGTTTTACACCATTAGTCCCAACGTGGCGAAGATATGCATTGGCGCAATGGTGACGATTATTGCGGTGATGAATATTTATAAGCATATCGTCAACCCGATGATTTTTAAAAAGGTTGAGGCGGCTAACGCTCCTGATACGCTGGCGAGTAAGTGCTTTCGCTACGGCTGCCTGATTCTAGGCGGCATCGTCCACGGCGCGTTCACCATCGGTGGGCCGCTGATTACCGTCTATACTATTGAGGCTGTTAAGGAAAAAGAGAAATTCCGTAATACCATGAATATGGTTTGGGTGGTCTTTAATACCTGGAACGCCTTCAATCAGTACCGCAATGGGGCATTTACGGCGCACCTGGGCAGCGCGTTGACCATTGGTTTTCCGATGGCGGCTATCGGCTTCTTCCTCGGAATGGCCTTTTTGCAACGCATCAAAAAAGAAACCTTCCTGCGCATTGTCTACCTGGTGCTGTTGTTCGTTGGCGGCAATATGCTAATCACCAGCCTGATGGCAGTTGCTTGAGTTAACTCCCCCTCGGGTACTATGTGCTGAGGGGGAGGACTCTTTTGTGCTATCAGCAATGTCATGTACTGTACTCACACAGCGGGTTAACCCCTTCCTGACGCAGCATTTGGCACAGTGCAATCAACGGTAGCCCAACCAACGTATTCGGGTCGCGGCCTTCGAGACGCTCAAACAGCGAGATGCCTAACCCCTCGCTTTTGAAACTGCCTGCGCAATTTAGCGGGCGCTCTTTCCGAACGTAGTGGTTTATTTCTTGTTCAGTCAGATGGCGAAAATGGACGTCGAAAGGCTCGCATTCAGTTTGTAACTGACCGGTAACAGAATTATAAAGTGCCAGGCCGGTATAAAAGGTCACAATATTGCCACTGGCTTTCTTTAATTGTTTACGCGCATTTTCTTCCGTGTGCGGTTTACCCGTTATTTCGCCATCCAGTACGCAAACTTGGTCAGAACCAATAATCAGGTGATGAGGATAACGTTCGGTCAGCGCCTGCGCTTTCGCTTGCGCCAGACGTAGCACCAGATGGCGCGGTGATTCAGTGGGGAGGGGGAGTTCGTTTACCTCGGGCGCGACGCAGGTGAAAGGCATGCCGAGTTTCTCTAACAGCATGCGGCGGTATGGCGAAGTTGAAGCTAGAATAAGTTCAGGCATAATTTTTTAAGTAAACTATAGCGAATTAGATTGCGACATTTTAAACTACACGCCGCAATGTGTGCGAATTATTGGCAAAAGGCAACCACAGGCTGCCTTTTTCTTTGACTCTATGACGTTACAAAGTTAATATGCGCGCCCTATGCAAAAGGTAAAATTACCCCTGACTCTCGATCCGGTTCGTACGGCTCAAAAACGCCTTGATTACCAGGGTATTTATACTCCTGATCAGGTTGAGCGCGTCGCCGAATCTGTAGTCAGTGTGGACAGTGATGTGGAATGCTCCATGTCGTTCGCTATCGATAACCAACGTCTCGCGGTGTTAAACGGCGATGCGAAGGTGACGGTAACGCTCGAGTGTCAGCGTTGCGGGAAGCCGTTTACTCATCAGGTCTACACAACGTATTGTTTTAGTCCTGTGCGTTCAGACGAACAGGCTGAAGCACTGCCGGAAGCGTATGAACCGATTGAGGTTAACGAATTCGGTGAAATCGATCTGCTGGCAATGGTTGAAGATGAAATCATCCTCACCTTACCAGTAGTTCCGGTGCATGATTCTGAACACTGTGAAGTGTCCGAAGCGGACATGGTCTTTGGTGAACTGCCTGAAGAAGCGCAAAAGCCAAACCCATTTGCCGTATTAGCCAGCTTAAAGCGTAAGTAATTGGTGCTCCCCGTTGGATCGGGGATAAACCGTAATTGAGGAGTAAGGTCCATGGCCGTACAACAGAATAAACCAACCCGTTCCAAACGTGGCATGCGTCGTTCCCATGACGCGCTGACCGCAGTCACCAGCCTGTCTGTAGACAAAACTTCTGGTGAAAAACATCTGCGTCACCACATCACTGCCGACGGTTATTACCGCGGCCGCAAGGTCATCGCTAAGTAATCACGCATCTGCGTGATGAAGCTTAGTGAGGATTTTCCCCAGTTCCCTGGGGAAAGACCAAACCGGGCGGCGACGATACCTTGACACGTCTAACCCTGGCGTTAGATGTCATGGGAGGGGATTTTGGCCCTTCCGTGACAGTGCCTGCAGCATTGCAGGCACTGAATTCTAATTCGCAACTCACTCTTCTTTTAGTCGGCAATCCCGACGCCATCACGCCATTACTTGCTAAAGCTGACTTTGAACAACGTTCGCGTCTGCAGATTATTCCTGCACAGTCAGTTATCGCCAGTGATGCCCGGCCTTCGCAAGCTATCCGTGCCAGTCGAGGTAGTTCAATGCGCGTGGCCCTGGAGTTGGTGAAAGAAGGTCGAGCGCAAGCCTGTGTCAGTGCCGGTAATACCGGGGCGCTGATGGGGCTGGCAAAATTATTACTCAAGCCCCTGGAGGGGATTGAGCGCCCGGCGCTGGTAACGGTATTACCGCATCAGCAAAAGGGTAAAACGGTGGTCCTCGACTTAGGGGCCAACGTCGATTGTGATAGTACAATGTTGGTGCAATTTGCCATTATGGGCTCGGTCCTGGCTGAAGAGGTGGTGGAAATTCCCAATCCTCGCGTGGCGTTGCTCAATATTGGTGAAGAAGAAGTAAAGGGTCTCGACAGTATTCGGGATGCCTCAGCGGTGCTTAAAACAATCCCTTCTATCAATTATATCGGCTATCTTGAAGCCAATGAGTTGTTAACTGGCAAGACAGATGTACTGGTTTGTGACGGCTTTACAGGAAATGTCACGTTAAAGACGATGGAAGGTGTTGTCAGGATGTTCCTTTCTCTGCTGAAATCTCAGGGGGAAGGGAGAAAACGGTCGTGGTGGCTACTGTTATTAAAACGTTGGCTACAAAAGAGCCTGACGAGGCGATTCAGTCACCTCAACCCCGACCAGTATAACGGCGCCTGTCTGTTAGGATTGCGCGGCACGGTGATAAAAAGTCATGGTGCAGCCAATCAGCGAGCTTTTGCGGTCGCGATTGAACAGGCAGTGCAGGCGGTGCAGCGACAAGTTCCTTTGCGAATTGCCGCTCGCCTGGAATCTGTATACCCAGCTGGTTTTGAGCTGCTGGACGGTGGCAAAAGCGGAACTCTGCGGTAGCAGGACGCTGCCAGCGAACTCGCAGTTTGCAAGTGACGGTATATAACCGAAAAGTGACTGAGCGTACATGTATACGAAGATTATTGGTACTGGCAGCTATCTGCCCGAACAAGTGCGGACAAACGCCGATTTGGAAAAAATGGTGGACACCTCTGACGAGTGGATTGTCACTCGTACCGGTATCCGCGAACGCCACATTGCCGCGCCAAACGAAACCGTTTCAACCATGGGCTTTGAAGCGGCGACACGTGCAATTGAGATGGCGGGCATTGAGAAAGACCAGATTGGCCTGATCGTTGTGGCAACGACTTCTGCTACGCACGCTTTCCCGAGCGCAGCTTGTCAGATTCAAAGTATGCTGGGCATTAAAGGTTGCCCGGCATTTGACGTTGCCGCAGCCTGCGCAGGTTTCACCTATGCATTAAGCGTAGCCGATCAATACGTGAAATCTGGGGCGGTGAAGTATGCTCTGGTCGTCGGTTCCGATGTGCTGGCGCGCACCTGCGATCCAACAGATCGTGGGACTATTATTATTTTTGGCGATGGTGCGGGCGCTGCGGTGCTGGCTGCCTCTGAAGAGCCGGGAATCATCTCCACCCATCTGCATGCCGACGGTAGCTATGGTGAATTGCTGACGCTGCCTAATGCCGACCGTGTGAATCCAGAGAATTCAATTCATCTGACGATGGCGGGCAACGAAGTCTTCAAGGTTGCGGTAACGGAACTGGCGCACATCGTTGATGAGACGCTGGCGGCGAATAATCTTGACCGTTCTCAACTGGACTGGCTGGTGCCGCATCAGGCGAACTTGCGCATCATCAGCGCAACGGCGAAAAAACTCGGCATGTCGATGGACAATGTCGTGGTGACGTTGGATCGCCACGGTAATACCTCTGCGGCCTCTGTCCCGTGCGCGCTGGATGAAGCTGTACGTGACGGACGCATTAAGCCGGGGCAGTTGGTTCTGCTTGAAGCCTTTGGCGGTGGATTCACCTGGGGCTCCGCGCTGGTTCGTTTCTAGGATAAGGATTAAAACATGACGCAATTTGCATTTGTGTTCCCTGGACAGGGTTCTCAAACCGTTGGAATGCTGGCTGATATGGCGGCGAGCTATCCCATTGTCGAAGAAACGTTTGCTGAAGCTTCTGCAGCGCTGGGCTATGACCTGTGGGCGCTGACCCAGCAGGGGCCAGCTGAAGAACTGAATAAAACCTGGCAAACCCAGCCAGCACTGCTAACTGCATCTGTTGCGCTGTACCGCGTATGGCAGCAGCAGGGTGGTAAAGCGCCAGCGATGATGGCAGGCCACAGCCTGGGGGAATACTCCGCGCTGGTTTGCGCTGGGGTGATTGATTTCGCTGATGCGGTGCGTCTGGTTGAGATGCGCGGGAAGTTTATGCAAGAAGCCGTACCGGAAGGAACGGGTGCTATGGCGGCAATCATCGGTCTGGATGATGCGTCTATTGCGAAAGCGTGTGAAGAAGCGGCAGAAGGTCAGGTCGTTTCTCCGGTAAACTTCAACTCTCCTGGACAGGTGGTTATTGCCGGTCATAAAGAAGCGGTTGAGCGTGCTGGCGCGGCCTGTAAAGCTGCGGGCGCAAAACGCGCACTGCCGTTGCCAGTGAGCGTACCGTCTCACTGTGCACTGATGAAACCGGCAGCCGACAAACTGGCAGTAGAATTAGCGAAAATCACCTTTAACGCACCAACAGTTCCTGTTGTGAATAACGTTGATGTGAAATGCGAAACCAATGGTGATGCCATCCGTGACGCACTGGTACGTCAGCTGTATAACCCGGTTCAGTGGACGAAGTCTGTTGAATACATGGCAGCGCAAGGCGTACAACATCTCTATGAAGTCGGCCCGGGCAAAGTGCTTACTGGCCTGACGAAACGCATTGTCGACACCCTGACCGCCTCGGCGCTGAACGAACCTTCAGCGATGGCAGCGGCGCTCGAGCTTTAAAAGAGGAAAATCATGAATTTTGAAGGAAAAATCGCACTGGTAACCGGTGCAAGCCGCGGAATTGGCCGCGCAATTGCTGAAACGCTCGCAGCCCGTGGCGCGAAAGTTATTGGCACTGCGACCAGTGAAAATGGCGCTCAGGCGATCAGTGATTATTTAGGTGCTAACGGCAAAGGTCTGATGTTGAATGTGACCGACCCGGCATCTATCGAATCTGTTCTGGAAAAAATTCGCGCAGAATTTGGTGAAGTGGATATCCTGGTTAATAATGCCGGTATCACTCGTGATAACCTGTTAATGCGAATGAAAGATGAAGAGTGGAACGATATTATCGAAACCAACCTTTCATCTGTTTTCCGTCTGTCAAAAGCGGTAATGCGCGCTATGATGAAAAAGCGTCATGGTCGTATTATCACTATCGGTTCTGTGGTTGGTACCATGGGAAATGGCGGTCAGGCCAACTACGCCGCGGCGAAAGCGGGCTTGATCGGCTTCAGTAAATCACTGGCGCGCGAAGTTGCGTCACGCGGTATTACTGTAAACGTTGTTGCTCCGGGCTTTATTGAAACGGACATGACACGTGCGCTGAGCGATGACCAGCGTGCGGGTATCCTGGCGCAGGTTCCTGCGGGTCGCCTCGGCGGCGCACAGGAAATCGCCAACGCGGTTGCATTCCTGGCATCCGACGAAGCAGCTTACATCACGGGTGAAACTTTGCATGTGAACGGCGGGATGTACATGGTCTGACCGCGATTTGCACAAAATGCTCATGTTGCGCGCAGTCTACGTGGTTATGAGTAATAATTAGTGCAAAATGATTTGCGTTATTGGGGGGTAAGGCCTCAAAATAACGTAAAATCGTGGTAAGACCTGCCGGGATTTAGTTGCAAATTTTTCAACATTTTATACACTACGAAAACCATCGCGAAAGCGAGTTTTGATAGGAAATTTAAGAGTATGAGCACTATCGAAGAACGCGTTAAGAAAATTATCGGCGAACAGCTGGGCGTTAAGCAGGAAGAAGTTACCAACAATGCTTCTTTCGTTGAAGACCTGGGCGCGGATTCTCTTGACACCGTTGAGCTGGTAATGGCTCTGGAAGAAGAGTTTGATACTGAGATTCCGGACGAAGAAGCTGAGAAAATCACCACCGTTCAGGCTGCCATTGATTACATCAACGGCCACCAGGCGTAAGTGAACATCTCCAGGCGGTCGTTCGACCGCCTGAGTTTTATCTTTTTGTCCCACTAGAATCATTTTTTCCCTCCCTGGAGGACAAACGTGTCTAAGCGTCGTGTAGTTGTGACCGGACTGGGCATGTTGTCTCCTGTCGGCAATACCGTAGAGTCTACCTGGAAAGCTCTGCTTGCCGGTCAGAGTGGCATCAGCCTAATCGACCATTTCGATACTAGCGCCTATGCAACGAAATTTGCTGGCTTAGTAAAGGATTTTAACTGTGAGGACATTATCTCGCGCAAAGAACAGCGCAAGATGGATGCCTTCATTCAATATGGAATTGTTGCAGGCTGGCAGGCCATGCAGGATTCTGGCCTTGAAATAACGGAAGAGAACGCAACCCGCATTGGTGCCGCAATTGGCTCCGGGATTGGCGGCCTCGGATTGATCGAAGAAAACCACTCATCTTTGATGAACGGTGGTCCACGTAAGATCAGCCCATTCTTCGTTCCGTCAACGATTGTGAACATGGTGGCAGGTCATCTGACTATCATGTATGGCCTGCGTGGCCCAAGCATCTCTATCGCGACCGCCTGTACTTCCGGCATGCACAACATTGGCCATGCTGCGCGTATTATCGCGTATGGCGATGCTGACGTGATGGTTGCAGGTGGCGCAGAGAAAGCCAGTACGCCGCTGGGCGTTGGTGGTTTCGGCGCGGCGCGTGCATTATCTACCCGCAATGATAACCCGCAAGCGGCGAGCCGCCCGTGGGATAAAGAGCGTGATGGTTTCGTACTGGGCGATGGTGCCGGTATGCTGGTACTTGAAGAGTACGAACACGCGAAAAAACGCGGTGCGAAAATTTACGCTGAACTCGTCGGCTTTGGTATGAGCAGCGATGCTTACCATATGACGTCACCGCCAGAAAATGGCGCAGGCGCAGCACTGGCAATGGTAAATGCTCTGCGTGATGCAGGCATTGAAGCGAGTCAGATTGGCTACGTTAACGCGCACGGTACTTCTACGCCGGCTGGCGATAAAGCTGAAGCGCAGGCGGTGAAAACCATCTTCGGTGAAGCTGCAAGCCGTGTGTTGGTAAGCTCCACGAAATCTATGACCGGTCACCTGTTAGGTGCGGCGGGTGCAGTAGAGTCTATCTACTCCATCCTGGCGCTGCGCGATCAGGCTGTTCCACCGACCATCAACCTGGATAACCCGGATGAAGGTTGTGATCTGGATTTCGTACCGCACGAAGCGCGTCAGGTCAGCGGAATGGAATACACTCTGTGTAACTCCTTCGGCTTCGGTGGCACTAATGGTTCTTTGATCTTTAAAAAGATCTAAATTGTCATTACCCACCCTTATAAAAGGTCCGCTTGCGGGCCTTTTTTCTTAGTTTTTATTCCGACTTGTTCCGTAGTGAACATGCTGCCACACTAACAATCCTCTGATAAGGAGCCGGTATGTTCTTAATTAACGGTCATAAACAGGAATCGCTGGCAGTTAGCGATCGGGCAACGCAGTTTGGTGATGGTTGTTTTACTACCGCCAGAGTCATCGACGGTAAAGTCAGTTTGTTATCGGCGCATCTCCAGCGACTACAGGATGCTTGTCAGCGGTTGATGATTTCCTGTGACTTCTGGCGTCAGCTTGAACGAGAGATGAAAACGCTGGCAGCAGAACAGCAGAATGGTGTGCTGAAAGTCGTGATCAGTCGCGGTAGCGGCGGGCGAGGGTACAGCACATTGAACAGCGGACCGGCAACGCGGATTCTCTCCGTTACGGCTTATCCTGCACATTACGACCGTTTGCGTAACGAGGGAATGACGTTAGCGCTAAGCCCGGTGCGCCTGGGGCGCAATCCTCATCTTGCAGGGATTAAACATCTTAATCGACTTGAGCAAGTATTGATCCGCTCTCATCTTGAGCAGACAAACGCCGATGAGGCGCTGGTCCTTGACAGCGAAGGGTGGGTTACGGAATGCTGTGCGGCTAATTTGTTCTGGCGGAAGGGCAACGTAGTTTATACACCGCGCCTGGATCAGGCAGGTGTTAACGGCATTATGCGACAATTCTGTATCCGTTTACTGGCACAATCCTCTTATCAGCTTGTCGAAGTGCAAGCCTCTCTGGAGGAGGCGTTGCAGGCAGATGAGATGGTCATTTGTAATGCGTTAATGCCAGTGATACCCGTACGTGCCTGTGGCGATGTCTCCTTTTCGTCAGCAACGTTATATGAATATTTAGCCCCACTTTGTGAGCGCCCGAATTAGTCATGAAAAAAGTGTTATTGATTATCTTGTTATTGCTGCTGGTACTGGGTATCGCCGCTGGTGTGGGCGTCTGGAAGGTTCGTCATCTTGCCGACAGCAAATTGCTTATTCAAGAAGAGACGATATTTACCCTGAAGCCAGGGACCGGACGTCTGGCGCTCGGTGAACAGCTTTATGCCGATAAGATCATCAATCGGCCACGAGTTTTTCAATGGCTGCTGCGTATCGAACCGGATCTTTCTCACTTCAAAGCCGGGAGCTACCGCTTTACACCACAGATGACCGTACGCGAGATGCTGAAGTTGATGGAAAGCGGTAAAGAGGCACAGTTCCCGCTGCGGCTGGTAGAAGGGATGCGTCTGAGCGATTACCTCAAGCAATTACGTGAGGCCCCGTATATCAAGCACACGCTGAGCGACGATAAGTACGCTACCGTGGCACAGGCACTTGAACTGGAAAACCCAGATTGGATTGAAGGTTGGTTCTGGCCAGACACCTGGATGTATACCGCCAACACCACAGATGTCGCGTTACTCAAGCGAGCGCACAAGAAAATGGTGAAAGCGGTCGATAGCGCCTGGGAAGGGCGTGCGGATGGTCTGCCCTATAAAGATAAAAACCAGCTGGTGACGATGGCATCAATTATCGAAAAAGAAACCGCCGTTGCCAGCGAACGCGCTCAGGTTGCCTCGGTATTTATCAACCGTTTACGTATTGGTATGCGTCTGCAGACCGACCCGACAGTGATTTACGGGATGGGAGAGCGTTATAATGGCAAACTTTCTCGTGCAGACCTGGAAACGCCGACAGCGTATAACACCTATACCATTACCGGTTTGCCGCCAGGTGCGATAGCTACGCCGGGGGCAGATTCGCTGAAGGCTGCTGCGCATCCGGCAAAAACGCCGTATCTCTATTTTGTGGCCGATGGTAAAGGTGGCCACACGTTTAATACCAATCTTGCCAGTCATAACAAGTCTGTTCAGGATTATCTGAAAGTGCTTAAGGAAAAAAATGCGCAGTAAGTATATCGTCATTGAGGGGCTGGAAGGCGCAGGCAAAACTACCGCACGTAATGTGGTGGTTGAGACGCTCGAGCAACTGGGTATCCGCGACATGGTTTTCACTCGGGAACCTGGCGGTACGCAACTTGCCGAAAAGTTAAGAGGCCTGGTGCTGGATATCAAATCGGTAGGCGATGAGGTCATTACCGATAAAGCCGAAGTTCTGATGTTTTATGCCGCGCGCGTTCAACTGGTGGAAACGGTTATCAAACCTGCGCTGGCTAACGGCACCTGGGTGATTGGCGACCGCCACGATCTCTCCACTCAGGCGTATCAGGGCGGTGGACGTGGTATTGACCAACATATGTTGGCAACGCTGCGTGATGCTGTTCTCGGGGATTTTCGCCCCGACTTAACGCTCTATCTCGATGTTACCCCGGAAGTTGGCTTAAAACGCGCCCGCGCGCGCGGCGAGCTGGATCGTATTGAGCAAGAGTCTTTCGATTTCTTTAATCGCACTCGCGCCCGCTATCTGGAACTGGCAGGACAAGATAAAAGCATTCATACCATTGATGCCACCCAGTCGCTTGAGGCCGTCATGGATGCAATCCGTACTACCGTGACCCATTGGGTTAAGGAGCAGAACGCATGAGATGGTATCCATGGTTACGACCTGATTTCGAAAAACTGGTAGCCAGCTATCAGGCCGGAAGAGGTCACCATGCGCTACTCATTCAGGCGTTACCTGGCATGGGCGATGATGCTTTAATCTACGCTCTGAGCCGTTATTTACTCTGCCAACAACCGCAGGGCCATAAAAGTTGTGGTCACTGTCGTGGATGTCAGTTGATGCAGGCTGGCACACATCCCGATTATTACACCCTGGCTCCCGAAAAAGGGAAAAATGCGCTGGGCATTGATGCGGTACGTGAAGTCACCGAAAAGCTGAATGAGCATGCACGCTTAGGTGGTGCAAAAGTTGTTTGGGTAACCGATGCGGCATTACTGACCGACGCCGCGGCTAACGCATTGCTGAAAACGCTTGAAGAGCCACCAGCAGAAACCTGGTTTTTCCTTGCTACCCGCGAGCCAGAACGTTTACTGGCAACATTACGTAGTCGTTGTCGGTTACATTACCTCGCGCCGCCGCCAGAACAATACGCCGTGACCTGGCTTTCACGCGAAGTGACAATGTCACAGGAAACATTACTTGCTGCACTGCGCCTAAGCGCTGGTTCGCCGGGCGCGGCACTGGCGTTGTTTCAGGGCGATAGCTGGCAGGCTCGTGAAACATTATGTCAGGCTCTGGCATATAGCGTGCAATCGGGCGACTGGTATTCGCTGCTGGCGGCCCTTAATCATGAACAAGCTCCGGCGCGTTTGCACTGGCTGGCAACGTTGCTGATGGATGCGCTAAAACGCCATCATGGCGCTGCGCAGATGACCAATGTTGATGTGCCGGGCCTTGTCGTCGAACTGGCAACCCCGCTTTCTCCTTCGCGCCTGCAAGCTATACTGGGGGATGTTTGCCACATTCGTGAACAGTTAATGTCTGTCACAGGCATCAACCGCGAACTTCTCATCACCGATCTTTTACTGCGTATTGAGCATTACCTGCAACCGGGCGTTGTGCTACCGGTTCCTCATCTTTAAGAGAGACATCATGTTTTTAGTCGACTCACACTGCCATCTCGATGGTCTGGATTATGAATCTTTGCATAAGGACGTGGATGACGTTCTGGCGAAAGCCGCCGCACGCGATGTGAAATTTTGTCTGGCAGTCGCCACAACATTACCGGGTTATTTACACATGCGGGATCTGGTAGGCGAACGTGACAACGTCGTATTTTCTTGTGGCGTGCATCCGCTCAACCAGGATGATCCCTACGATGTAGAAGATTTACGCCGTCTGGCGGCAGAAGAGGGTGTTGTTGCGCTGGGTGAAACCGGGCTGGATTATTATTACACGCCGGAAACTAAGGTACGTCAGCAAGAGTCCTTCATCCATCATATCCAGATTGGTCGTGATCTGAACAAGCCGGTTATCGTCCACACCCGTGACGCCCGCGCCGATACGCTGGCAATTCTGCGCGAAGAAAAAGTGACGGATTACGGTGGCGTACTACACTGTTTTACAGAGGACAGAGAAACGGCGGGCAAATTACTGGATCTTGGATTTTACATCTCCTTTTCCGGCATAGTGACCTTCCGTAATGCGGAGCAACTGCGCGATGCCGCGCGTTATGTCCCCCTGGATCGGCTACTGGTCGAAACTGACTCGCCTTACCTTGCACCGGTACCTCATCGAGGAAAAGAGAATCAACCTGCGATGGTTCGTGATGTTGCAGAGTACATGGCTGTGTTGAAAGGTGTTGCCGTTGAAGAACTGGCGCAGGTAACCACCGATAACTTCGCCCGTCTGTTTCACATCGACGCTTCCCACCTACAATCCATCCGTTGAATGAATTTTTTTAAAGCTCGTAATTAATGGCTAAAACGAGTAAAGTTCACCGCCGAAAATTGGGCGGTGAATAACCATGTTTGAAATATTGTGACATATGTTTTATCAAAATGTGCAACTTCTCCAATAACCTGAAGTTGAAACGTGATAGCCGTCAAACAAATCGGTACTGAATTATTTTACTCTGTGTAATAAATAAAGGGCGCTTAGATGCCCTGTACACGGCGAGGCTCTCCCCCCTTGCCACGCGTGAGAACGTAAAAAAAGCACTCATACTCAGGAGCACTCTCAATTATGTTTAAGAATGCATTTGCTAACCTGCAAAAGGTCGGTAAATCGCTGATGCTGCCGGTATCCGTACTGCCTATCGCAGGTATTCTGCTGGGCGTCGGTTCCGCGAATTTCAGCTGGCTACCCGCCGTTGTATCGCATGTTATGGCAGAAGCAGGCGGTTCCGTCTTTGCAAACATGCCATTGATTTTTGCGATCGGTGTCGCCCTCGGCTTTACCAATAACGATGGCGTATCCGCGCTGGCCGCGGTTGTTGCCTATGGCATCATGGTTAAAACCATGGCCGTAGTTGCGCCACTGGTACTGCATTTACCTGCTGAAGAAATCGCCTCTAAACACCTGGCGGATACTGGCGTACTCGGGGGGATCATCTCCGGTGCGATCGCAGCGTACATGTTTAACCGTTTCTACCGTATTAAGCTGCCTGAGTATCTTGGCTTCTTTGCCGGTAAACGCTTTGTGCCGATCATTTCTGGTCTGGCTGCCATCTTTACTGGCGTAGTGCTGTCTTTCATCTGGCCACCGATTGGTACTGCAATCCAGACCTTCTCTCAGTGGGCTGCTTACCAAAACCCGGTAGTTGCGTTTGGCATTTATGGTTTCATCGAACGTTGCCTGGTACCGTTTGGTCTGCACCACATCTGGAACGTACCTTTCCAGATGCAGATTGGTGAATACACCAACGCAGCAGGTCAGGTTTTCCACGGCGACATTCCGCGTTATATGGCGGGTGACCCGACTGCGGGTAAACTGTCAGGCGGCTTCCTGTTCAAAATGTACGGTCTGCCAGCTGCTGCAATTGCTATCTGGCACTCTGCTAAACCAGAAAACCGTGCGAAAGTGGGCGGTATCATGATCTCCGCGGCGCTGACCTCGTTCCTGACCGGTATCACCGAGCCGATCGAGTTCTCCTTCATGTTCGTTGCGCCGATCCTGTACATCATCCACGCGATTCTGGCAGGTCTGGCATTCCCAATCTGTATTCTTCTGGGGGTGCGCGACGGTACGTCGTTCTCGCACGGTCTGATCGACTTCATCGTTCTGTCTGGTAACAGCAGCAAACTGTGGCTGTTCCCGATCGTCGGTATCGGTTATGCGATTGTTTACTACACTATCTTCCGCGTGCTGATTAAAGCACTGGATTTGAAAACGCCGGGTCGTGAAGACGCGACTGATGATGCAAAAGCGACAGGTACCAGCGAAATGGCACCGGCTCTGGTTGCTGCATTTGGTGGTAAAGAAAACATCACTAACCTCGACGCATGTATTACCCGTCTGCGCGTCAGCGTTGCTGATGTGTCTAAAGTCGATCAGGCTGGGCTGAAGAAACTGGGCGCAGCGGGCGTAGTGGTTGCTGGTTCTGGTGTTCAGGCGATTTTCGGTACTAAATCCGATAACCTGAAAACCGAGATGGATGAGTACATCCGTAACCACTAATCCGTAAGGCGTTGGGGAGACTAAGGCAGCCAGATGGCTGCCTTTTTTACAAGTGTTATTCAGAATTGATACGTGCCGGTAATGCTGAAATTACGCGGTGCGCCGTAGACGATAGAACCTTCCACGTTGGTATCGTAGGTTTTGTCAAACAGGTTATTGACGTTTCCCTGCAACGAGAAGTTTTTCGTCACCTGGTAGCGGGTGAAGAGATCCACCAGCGCGTAGCTACCTTGCTCGGCGCGGAAGGTGCCATACGGTGTCACTGTGTCGGTATACACGCGATTTTGCCAGTTAACACCACCGCCAACCGTCAACTCGGGCATGACAGGCAACCGATAGCTGGTGAACATTTTAACTGTGGTGCGTGGCAGATTAGGATTAACGGCGTTTCCTTCGTTATCTTCTGCAATATAGCGCGTTGCGCCAAACGTCAGCTGCCAGTTGTCGGTAATTGCACCGTTGAGTTCAAATTCCACACCTTTACTGACTGTCCCATCCACCGCTTTATAGGCGGTTTCTCCGTTGCTACCGGGGATAGGTGTACCGGTGGACTGGGCGACGTTATCCTGCTCAATACGGAAGATGGCTAACGTGGTGGTCAGACGGCTATTCATCCAGTCCGATTTCAGACCCAGCTCGTAGTTGTTACCGGTGATCGGCGCCAGATATTTGCCCGAACTGTCGCGATCTTTTTGTGGCTGAAAAATAGAGGTATAGCTGGCGTAGGTCGACCAGTTGTCATTGATGTCAAACACCAGACCAGCATAAGGCGTGGTGTGATTTTTCTCCATACTGTAAGTCAGCGTATCAACCCGCCAGTTGGTATAACGTGCGCCGAGGATCAGGTGCAATGGATCGGCAAGGGTGACACGGGTGGCGGCATATACCGATTTCATATGGGTGGTATCGTCCTGCGCCAGGCTCTGTGGTGACCAGTTGGTTTGTGGAAAATTGCCATTAAAGTTGTAGAAACTGCCAATTTCATCCGAGAAGATGTTGGCCCATGAGCTGAAGTAACGATTGTTTTGTTTGCTGTAACTGCCACCAAACATTAGATTGTGCTGACGACCAAACAATTCATAACTACCGTCAGCGAACAAATCCAGCGCATCAACTTTACGTTTGCCACTGTTCCAACCGGTGCCGCCGACATAATCAAAACCTGGCCCATAATTACTGTATGGCCCGACCAGCATACCATCCGCTTTGTTTACATAGGCATCGACATACATCATTTTGCTGTCAAATTCGACTTCGGAGTGGGTGGCATTCAGCGTCGCTTGCCAGGTCTCAGCAAACCGCTGCTTCAGGGTCATAAAGACCTTGTTGATCTCTTTATCGTTGTACGCCCAGTCAGGTGCGGTACTGCGCGCGCGATCGTAACTGTTGCTGCTGCCATCAGTATTCCAGCGCGGTAAACCGCCCCAGGTTGGGCTATTAACATCAATGCGCTGATATTCGTAACCGGCTGAAAGCGTTGTAAGATCGCCTAAATCAGCATCGACAATGCCGGAGAAGAAGGTTTTTTCACTGTTGTAGCGATCCAGCCATGAGTCGTTATTCTGGTAGCCGCCGACAATTCGTGCGCGGATTTTACCATCTTCGGTTAGTGGGCTTTGTAAATCCACCACATACCGTTCTTTGTTCCAGCTACCGTATTCTGCTGAGATATCGCCTTTAAATTCACGACTGGTCGCGTGTTTTCGCACCATATTAATTGCCGCAGATGGATTACCCGTACCTGTCATGAGTCCTGTCGCGCCACGCACCACCTCTACACGTTCAAATAGAGCCATATCAGAAAGTGCGTCGCCCAGATTCCAGCGCGATTCAAAATAGGTGGGGATACCATCAACCATATAGTTATCGATCTGGAATCCGCGGGAATAATAAAGAACGCGATCGGAATCTGCCTGACTTTTGCTGATCCCCAGCGTGTTTTCCATCACTTCGCCCAGCGTTTGTAACTGCTGATCTTCCATCCGCTGCTGGCTAACAATGGTGACCGACTGAGGAATATCACGTTGAGTCATCTGCATTTTGGTACCCGCAGAGGTAGACGTTACGCTGTAATCATTTTCGTCATCATCTGGAGCAGTTGCTGACCCCTCAACAATCACCGTTTCTTCAGTGGCTGGTGCGGCAAAAGCGGTGGAAGGTAATAGTGCCAGTGCTATGCAGGCGGCAAGCAGTGACGGTTTGGTGGTAGCTTGATGTTGATTATCCCTGCTAAATTGTGTCGAAAGCATTTGAAATCTCTTGGTTTATATTGTCGTCAGACTCACTCCGGAAGGGGGGATGAGTGGTTATATTTAGTGTGCTAATAGTTTTGCACGCAAACGCAAATGAGAAATATACGCATTCATGTTTATTGTGTAAACCAAACAAAGAATGTCTTTTCAGCGCATTCGAAGGCAGAAATGGAAATAATGGCGATATATGCGGCAGCAAAACGATTTTTTGCTTAAGAAATCGTGAGTTAAGGTTGAAAGAGCAGGTTTAACTCGACCATACTCTATACTCGCAGTGTGGCGCGGCGTAGCATGGCGCAACGCATGGCTATTTGAAAAAGGAAAATGTCGTGGCAGAAGAAACTATATTTAGCAAAATTATTCGTCGTGAGATCCCCTCCGATATCGTCTACCAGGATGATCTGGTAACGGCGTTTCGCGATATTTCGCCGCAAGCGCCAACGCATATTCTGATTATTCCGAATATCCTCATTCCTACCGTGAACGACGTGTCAGCTGAGCACGAGCAGGCGCTAGGGCGTATGATCACGGTAGCAGCAAAAATCGCTGAGCAAGAAGGCATTGCCGAAGATGGCTATCGTCTGATCATGAACACCAACCACCATGGTGGACAAGAGGTGTATCACATCCATATGCACTTGTTGGGTGGCCGTCCGCTGGGGCCAATGCTGGCGCATAAAGGTCTGTAACGATGAGAAAAGGATGCTTTGGGCTGGTGTTTCTGGCGCTGTTACTGCTGGTAGGTTGTCGTTCACATCCGGAAATTCCGGTGAATGATGAACAATCGCTGGTGATGGAGTCATCTTTACTGGCTGCGGGCATCAGTGCAGAAAAGCCTGTGCTTTCGACGTCTGATATTCAACCTTCAGCATCCTCAACGCTTTATAACGAAAGGCAAGAACCCGTTACCGTTCATTATCGTTTTTACTGGTATGACGCCAGAGGGCTGGAGATGCATCCTCTGGAAACGCCACGCAGCGTTACCATTCCCGCACATTCGGCGGTAACGCTGTATGGCAGCGCCAATTTTCTGGGGGCGCACAAAGTCAGACTTTATCTATATTTGTAAGGGGTGAATCTTGATGACTAAAATGAGTCGCTACGCCTTGATTACTGCGCTGGCGATGTTTCTCGCCGGGTGTGTGGGGCAACGAGAGCCTGCTCCGGTAGAAGAAGTGAAACCCGCGCCGGAACAACCTGCCGAGCCACAACAGCCTGTACCTACGGTGCCATCGGTGCCGACGATCCCGCAGCAGCCAGGGCCAATTGAGCACGAAGATCAAACAGCACCGCCTGCGCCGCATATTCGCCATTATGACTGGAATGGCGCAATGCAGCCGATGGTCAGTAAGATGCTTGGGGCTGATGGCGTGACTGCAGGTAGCGTCCTGTTGGTTGATAGCGTTAACAACCGTACTAACGGTTCGCTGAATGCCGCAGAAGCGACCGACACGCTGCGAAATGCACTGGCTAATAACGGTAAATTTACCCTGGTTTCTGCCCAGCAGCTGTCGATGGCTAAGCAACAGTTAGGTTTGTCGCCGCAGGACAGTTTAGGCACCCGTAGTAAAGCCATAGGCATTGCCCGCAATGTCGGCGCTCATTACGTGCTGTACTCCAGCGCCTCTGGCAACGTCAACGCTCCGACCCTACAAATGCAGCTGATGCTGGTGCAGACGGGCGAAATTATCTGGTCAGGTAAAGGTGCCGTTTCGCAGCAATAATTCCATCACGCGCGATGAATTGCTGTCGCGCTTTTTCCCGCAGTTTCATCCCGTTACGACGTTTAATAGTGGGCTTAGCGGCGGGAGTTTTCTCATTGAACATCAGGGTCAGCGTTTTGTTGTACGTCAGCCGCACGATCCTGATGCGCCGCAGTCCGCATTCTTACGCCAGTATCGGGCTTTATCACAATTACCCGTATGCATTGCACCGAAGCCACATTTATATCTCCGTGAATGGATAGTGGTTGACTATCTGCCCGGCGAGGTAAAAACGCATTTGCCGGATACCAACGAACTGGCAGGCTTGCTGTATTATCTACATCAACGACCGCGTTTTGGCTGGCGAATAACGCTGTTGCCGTTACTGGAACTGTACTGGCAGCAAAGCGATCCGGCGCGGTGGACCGCGGGGTGGCTGCGAATGTTAAAACGTCTGCGCAAAGCGCGGGAACCACGGCCTTTACGTTTAAGTCCATTGCATATGGATGTCCATGCCGGAAATTTAGTGCATAGCGTGTCAGGGTTAAAACTCATCGACTGGGAGTATGCCGGAGATGGTGATATCGCGCTGGAACTGGCGGCGGTGTGGGTGGAAAATAGTGACCAGCACCGGCAATTGGTCAATGACTATGCCGTGCGCGCGAAGATTAATCCGACGCAATTATGGCGTCAGGTCAGGCGCTGGTTTCCCTGGCTGCTGATGTTGAAAGCAGGGTGGTTTGAGTACCGCTGGCGACAAACCGGCGATCAACAATTTATCAGGCTGGCCGATGACACCTGGCGGCAGCTATTAATAAAACAATAAGGAGAGCAGTGTGGGTCCAGTAATGTTGGATGTCGAAGGTTACGAACTGGACGCGGAAGAGCGTGAAATACTGGCGCATCCGCTGGTGGGAGGGCTGATTCTCTTTACGCGTAACTATCATGATCCTGCCCAGTTACGTGAACTTGTGCGCCAGATCCGCGCAGCTTCGCGTAATCATCTGGTGGTGGCGGTGGATCAGGAAGGTGGACGTGTGCAGCGTTTTCGTGACGGTTTTACCCGCTTGCCGGCGGCGCAATCATTCGCTGCGCTGTCAGGAATGGAAGAAGGTGGCAAGCTGGCGCAGGAGGCAGGTTGGTTGATGGCCAGCGAAATGATCGCCATGGATATTGATATCAGCTTTGCGCCAGTGCTGGACGTTGGGCATATCAGCGCGGCGATTGGCGAGCGTTCTTATCATTCCGATCCCGAAAAAGCCCTGGCAATCGCCAGGCAGTTCATTGATGGTATGCATGAAGCCGGAATGAAAACTACCGGCAAACACTTCCCTGGACACGGCGCAGTAACGGCAGACTCACACAAAGAGACGCCGTGCGACCCACGTCCGCAAGCGGAGATTCGCGCTAAAGATATGTCGGTCTTCAGTTCCTTAATCCGCGAAAATAAACTCGACGCCATTATGCCTGCACATGTGATCTACAGTGATGTTGATCCGCGTCCGGCGAGCGGCTCTCCTTACTGGCTGAAGACCGTTTTACGTCAGGAACTGGGTTTTGACGGCGTGATTTTCTCTGACGATTTATCGATGGAAGGTGCCGCGATTATGGGTAGTTATGCCGAACGCGGGCAGGCATCACTGGATGCGGGTTGCGATATGATCCTGGTCTGCAATAATCGTAAAGGGGCCGTCAGCGTGTTAGATAATCTGTCACCGATCAAGGCAGAACGTGTTACACGTTTGTATCATAAAGGTTCATTTTCGCGACAGGAACTGATGGACTCGGCTCGCTGGAAAGCGATCAGCAGCCGTCTGAATCAGTTACATGAACGCTGGCAGGAAGAGAAAGCAGGTTACTAACCCTGGCTTATGTGAGGAAGCGATGATTATCTATTTACACGGTTTTGACTCTAACAGTCCGGGTAACCACGAGAAAGTCTTACAATTGCAGTTTATTGACCCGGATGTACGCTTGATAAGCTACAGTACGCGGCATCCGAAACATGATATGCAGCATCTGCTCAAAGAAGTGGACAAAATGTTGCAACTGAACGTCGATGAGCGTCCGCTGATTTGCGGCGTTGGTCTGGGTGGATACTGGGCAGAGCGGATTGGTTTTCTTTGCGATATTCGTCAGGTGATCTTCAACCCTAATTTGTTCCCTTATGAGAACATGGAAGGCAAGATTGATCGCCCGGAAGAGTATGCCGATATTGCCACTAAGTGTGTGACCAACTTCCGCGAGAAGAATCGCGATCGTTGTCTGGTGATTTTGTCGCGTAATGATGAAGCGCTTAACAGCCAGCGGACATCTGAAGAATTGCATCATTATTACGAGATTGTCTGGGACGAAGAGCAGACGCACAAATTCAAGAATATTTCCCCGCATTTGCAGCGCATTAAGGCGTTCAAAACCCTCGGGTAAATGCCCTCGTCGCATCAGGTAACCTTGCCGTACCTGATGCGCCCCGGATTCTGTCGCTCGGAAAAGGCATTCACGCCGCATCCGACAGTCGTGCATTAATAGCTGATGCGCATCTTATCAGGCCGACCAAACGCCCTCGATATACGCTGCACCCTGTATCTCTCTTCCTTGGTTGCACAAATAATAAACAATAAATTCTGTTTTTTGATCTCACTCGGTAAAACAGCCTATCTTTTCAGCAACAAAACTTGATTAGCATCAATTTTGGTATGACCAATGCACCATTCATGTTATTCTCAATAACGAAGAACATTTTCATTGCTGTAACCTGTTGTTAATTAAGAGCTATGATGATAACTATTAATTAACAATTGGTTAATAAATTTAAGGGGGTCACGTTGACTACGCCATTGAAAAAAATTGTGATTGTCGGCGGCGGTGCTGGTGGACTGGAAATGGCGACACAGCTGGGGCATAAGCTGGGACGCAAGAAAAAAGCCAAAATTACGCTGGTAGACCGTAACCACAGCCACCTGTGGAAACCGCTGCTGCACGAAGTGGCGACTGGCTCGCTTGATGAAGGCGTCGATGCGTTGAGCTATCTGGCTCATGCGCGCAATCATGGTTTCCAGTTCCAGCTGGGGTCCGTAATTGATATTGATCGTGAAGCGAAAACAATCACTATTGCAGAGCTACGCGACGAGAAAGGTGAACTGCTGGTTCCGGAACGTAAAATCGCCTATGACACTCTGGTAATGGCGTTGGGTAGCACCTCTAACGATTTCAATACGGCAGGCGTTAAAGAGAACTGCATTTTCCTCGATAACCCGCACCAGGCGCGTCGCTTCCACCAGGAGATGCTGAATCTGTTCCTGAAATACTCTGCCAACCTGGGCGCGAATGGCAAAGTGAACATTGCGATTGTCGGCGGCGGCGCGACGGGTGTCGAACTCTCCGCTGAATTGCACAATGCCGTCAAGCAACTGCACAGCTACGGTTATAAAGGCCTGACCAACGAAGCCCTGAACGTAACGCTGGTAGAAGCGGGCGAACGAATTTTGCCTGCATTGCCGCCACGTATCTCTGCTGCGGCCCATAATGAGTTAACGAAACTGGGCGTTCGCGTGCTGACGCAAACCATGGTCACCAGTGCAGATAAAGGCGGCCTGCACACGAAAGATGGCGAATATATTGAGGCTGATCTGATGGTGTGGGCCGCAGGGATCAAAGCGCCAGACTTCCTGAAAGATATTGGTGGTCTCGAAACCAACCGTATCAACCAGCTGGTGGTGGAACCGACGCTGCAAACCACGCGCGATCCAGACATTTACGCTATTGGCGACTGCGCGTCATGCCCGCGTCCGGAAGGGGGCTTTGTTCCACCGCGTGCACAGGCCGCACACCAGATGGCGACCTGTGCAATGAACAACATTCTGGCGCAGATGAACGGTAATCCGCTGAAAAATTATCAGTATAAAGATCACGGTTCGCTGGTATCGCTGTCGAACTTCTCAACAGTCGGTAGTCTGATGGGTAATCTGACTCGTGGATCAATGATGATTGAAGGGCGTATTGCGCGCTTTGTGTATATCTCGCTGTACCGAATGCATCAGATTGCGCTACATGGTTACTTTAAAACCGGATTAATGATGCTGGTGGGGAGTATTAACCGCGTTATTCGTCCGCGTTTGAAGTTGCATTAATCGACGTACACTGGCGGATGTGGCGTAAACGCTTTATCCGCCCTTGGGGAACAGTGCGATCGATAGGCCTGATAAGATGCGTTAAGCGTCGCATCAGGCATCCCTTCAGATTCTTCTGAATCCCTCAGTTTTTCCTGTTCTTCCCGCGCTTTTCATCTTCTGTCTGATAGCTGCTTTTCTCCTTCGCTTGCATGATTGGCATAATTGCAAAGAAGGAGGTGTTCCCGTGAATAAATCAATGTTGGCGGGTATCGGGATTGGTGTCGCGGCTGCGCTGGGCGTAGCCGCAGTGGCCAGTCTGAACGTGTTTGAACGTGGCCCGCAATACGCTCAGGTTGTGTCTGCAACCCCAATCAAAGAAACGGTTAAAACACCGCGTCAGGAGTGTCGCAACGTCACAGTGACCCATCGTCGACCGGTGCAGGATGAAAATCGTATTACCGGGTCGGTGCTCGGCGCTGTTGCTGGCGGCGTGATAGGGCATCAGTTTGGTGGTGGTCGCGGTAAAGATGTCGCCACTGTTGTGGGGGCGCTGGGGGGGGGATATGCCGGTAACCAGATCCAGGGCTCTCTTCAGGAAGGCGATACTTACACTACCACGCAACAGCGTTGTAAAACGGTGTATGACAAGTCAGAAAAAATGCTCGGTTATGATGTGACCTATAAGATTGGCGATCAACAGGGCAAAATCCGCATGGACCGCGATCCGGGTACGCAAATCCCGTTAGATAGTAATGGGCAACTGATTTTGAATAACAAAGTATAACAAGGCTGTATTCTGCAATTTAGCCCCTCATTCGCTCAGGCTGAGGGGCTTTTTTTTGTGTTTTATTTCATCAGTTCGGGCCATAAACGCAAAGCAGTTCGGGCAATCTGCATCAGTTTTTCCAGCGATGCACCTTCGCGTGCACTGATCGACATCCCCTGAATAATACAATTAAGGAATTCAGCCAGATGCGTCACGTTACAGTGGGCCGGAATTTCCCCGCGCGCCTGTCGTTGACATAAAAACTGCTGCAAAGTGCGCTCTTGCATCGCGTGGCGTGATTTCAACGTATTGGCGATATCTCCTGAATCCGGGGAGAGCGTGGTGCAGTTGTTGATCATAAAGCAGCCAGCCGGGGTGTCTTTGCTGGTAAAGCAGCTGGCGATGGCAGCGAAATAGTCAGCCAGAGCAGACTCCACGCTTTTCTCTTCACAAAACAGCTGTGCTTCATGTTTAGCAGCAAAGCGATCAATATAGCGGTCGAGTACGGCGCGGAATAACCCCTCTTTGTTGGTAAATTCTGCGTATAGCGTGGGCGCTTTGGCTCCGGTCGCTTCGACGAGGTCCGCAAGAGAAGTCGCTTCATAACCGTGCTGCCAGAACAATTTCATGGCCTTATCAAGCGCGGTGTCCCTGTCGAACACTTTTGGGCGGCCACGGCTTTTTTTTACACATTGTGTTGAGTCAGTTGCCATGATGCCGTTGTACCTGGTGACTGTGAATGAAAGGTTATTATAAAAATAATCACCTCCGTTCACCAGTCCAGAGCCCATAAAAATAATTGCTTTCTATTTAACTGAAATTTAAAGATTTTTAAATTAATTAATGATTGTTATAAAAAACATCTTGTATGTGACGCAGATCACATCTATCATTTAGTTATCGATCGTTAAGTAATTGCTTGCGACGTCATTCATCTGCATAAGGCCACTATTATGAAAAACGTAAAAACCCTCATCGTTGCGGCGATTTTAAGCTCCATGTCATTTGCCAGCTTTGCGGCTGTCGAAGTTCAGTCAACGCCAGAAGGGCAACAAAAAGTAGGTACTATCAGTGCTAACGCGGGGACAAATCTGGGATCTCTGGAAGAGCAGCTGGCGCAAAAAGCGGATGAGATGGGCGCAAAATCTTTCCGTATTACTTCTGTAACCGGTCCGAATACCCTCCATGGAACAGCAGTAATTTATAAATAAGCATTAACCCTCATTAGTGCCTGCTACTGCTGATTTTTTTCCCCGCGACATGCTGTGTCGCGGGGATTTTTTTATCCGGAATTTACAGAGTTGGTGGGTTTACTTGATGGCGGTGGACATCCACCGGCATCCCGGAACGCACATCCATTACATGCTGCATCACTTCAGCGTCAGTTTGCGCGGCATCTTTAAATGATTGCATTGCACTGTTTAGCGTAATGGGTAGCAGCTGCGGGTCGTCATCAATCTTTTCGGACAGCGGCTGATGCACTTCAACCAGACGTGCACCATTTGGTTCGGCAGAGACTTTAATCGGGGTGTTGATGATATTCACTTTAGTACCTGGCGTGACCTGGCTGAATAGTGTTTTGATATCGTCATCACGCAGACGAATACAGCCAGAACTTACCCGCATGCCAATGCCGAAATCGGCGTTCGTACCGTGAAGCAAATAAACGCCGCCATAGGCCGCCAGGCGAATCGCATGATGGCCCATCGGGTTATCTGGTCCTGCGGGAACTACAGCCGGAAGCATGGATGGTGACTGTGTCGGATAGTGCAGGGAAGTGCAAAAGATTTGTAAATGTTGCAGATGGGGGCGCAGAAACGCCCCCGATCTAACCATTAAGCGATCGCGTTCTCTTCCAGTTCACGCATAAACTGGCGAACCCATTCGATACGTGCTTTCCGCTCGCTCAAATCCTGAATAAACTTCAGGCGCGTCGGGCCATCAAGGCGGTAATGCTGCGGCTGTTTTTGCAGCAACCCAATCAGCCAGGCTGGATTCACGTGATTTTTCTCGGCAAATTCGATCACGCCGCCTTTCTCATTACCTTCCAGCTTCCTGATCCCCAGTTTCTGCGCTTGCTGGCGCAGACGGGCAATATCCAGCAGGGTACGCGCCGGATCTGGCAACAGGCCGAAGCGATCGATAAGCTCGACTTTGATCTCTTCCAGTTCGTTTTCCGTTTTGGCGCTGGCAATTCGTTTATAGAACGACAAACGCGTATTCACGTCAGGGATGAAATCATCTGGCAATAGCGACGGCATCCGCAGCTCGACTTCTGTTTGCTGGCTGGTGAGATCTTCCAGCGACGGCTCGCGTCCGGCTTTCAGCGCATCGACGGCGTTTTCCAGCAACTCCATATACAGCGAGAAACCGATGGTTTCCATCGACCCGCTTTGTTCTTCGCCAAGCAGTTCACCGGCACCGCGGATCTCCAGATCGTGCGTTGCCAGCGCAAAACCTGCACCGAGATCTTCCAGCGAAGCAATTGCTTCAAGACGTTTTTGCGCATCGGTCGTCATCGCTTTTGGATGCGGCGTCAGCAACCATGCATATGCCTGATGATGCGAACGTCCGACGCGACCGCGCAACTGGTGAAGCTGCGCCAAACCGAAGTGATCCGCGCGTTCAATGATAATGGTGTTGGCGGTAGGGATGTCGATCCCGGTTTCGATAATGGTGGTACAAACCAGCACGTTGAAACGTTGATGATGGAAATCATTCATCACCCGTTCCAGCTCACGCTCACGCATCTGCCCGTGACCGATGGCAATCCGCGCTTCTGGCACCAGTTCTGCCAGCCGGTCGGCGGCTTTCTGGATGTTTTCCACATCATTGTAGAGATAATAAACCTGACCCCCGCGCAAAATTTCACGCAGAATCGCCTCCCGGACCACCTGACTGTCATACTCACGGACAAAGGTTTTGACCGCCAGACGACGGGCGGGCGGTGTGGCAATAATCGACAGATCGCGCATTCCGCTCATCGCCATATTCAGCGTACGTGGGATCGGCGTAGCGGTAAGCGTCAGAATATCCACGTTCGCCCGCATCGCTTTAATGCGCTCTTTATGACGCACCCCGAAGCGGTGTTCTTCATCGACAATCAGCAAGCCTAAATCTTTAAACTTGACGTCATTTTGCAGCAGTTTGTGCGTACCGATCAGAATATCGATTTTCCCTTCCGCCACTTCCGCAAGGATTTGCGTCTGCTCTTTGGCGCTGCGGAAACGGGAGATCATTTCGATACGTACCGGCCAGTTGGCGAAACGGTCACGGAAGTTGTCGTAATGCTGCTGCGCGAGAAGGGTGGTAGGCACCAGCACCGCCACCTGCTTGTGGTTATCTACTGCCAGGAAAGCGGCGCGCATCGCCACTTCTGTTTTACCAAAGCCAACATCGCCGCACACCAGACGATCCATTGCCAGCGGCTGGCACATATCGCTAAGTACTGCGTTAATGGCCTGCGCCTGATCCGGCGTGGTTTCAAACGGGAAACTGTCACAGAACAATTGATACTGCTCGCGATCGTGTTTAAACGCGAAGCCCTCTTTGGCTGCGCGTTGCGCGTAGATATCCAGCAATTCAGCCGCCACATCACGCACTTTTTCTGCCGCTTTTTGCCGCGCGCGTGACCATGCATCGCCGCCAAGTTTATGCAGCGGGGCATTTTCTTCTGCACCTCCCGCGTAACGGCTAATCAGATGCAGTGACGATACCGGAACATACAATTTGGCGTCGTTGGCATAGGTGAGCATCAAATACTCGCCGGTAATGCCGCCCGCTTCCAGCGTGGTCATTCCTGCATAGCGCCCGACGCCGTGCTCCAGATGGACCACCGGCTGACCAATATGCAGCTCCGCAAGATTACGGATCAGCGTATCGGGGTTGATGGCGCGCCGTGAGTCCTGACGACGACGGGCAACGCGTTCACCGAGCAGATCGCTTTCACAAATCAGCGCCAGATTACGTACAGTATCGACAAAACCATGCTCTGCTGCGCCAATCATCAGATAACGCCCGCGTTCGCTGGCCTCATCGAGACGCATAATACGTTGCGGGGAAATTTTAATTCGCGCGAGCAGTTCACCCAGCGCTTCACGGCGACCTTCACTTTCTACCGAGAACACCACCGGGCCGTCGAAAGACTCGAGGAACTTGCGCAGCGCGTCCAGCGGCGATTTTTGTTGTGCCTGAATGGCCAGATCTGGCAGCGTCTGAAAACCTAAATTGATATTCGCTGCTTTTGTCGGTAAATGTTCTGTTTTTAACTGCACGCGAGGCCAGTTTTTCAGCTCTGAGAAGAGCTCCTCCACCCGCAGCCAAAGCGATTGTGGTGGCAGTAGTGGGCGCATCGGGTCGACGCCGCGATTCTCAAAACGCGCCAGCGTATCTGCCTGGAAACGTTCGGCACTGTTTTCCAGATCGCCAGTATTCACCAGCAATGTATTGGCAGGGAAATAACTGAACAGCGGCGGCAGCGGTTCGCTGAAGAATAGCGGCTGCCAGTACTCGATCCCGGCAGGCAATGTGCCTTTACTCACTTGCTGGTAAATATGTTCCGGATCGCGTTTTACTTCGAAGGTATCGCGCCACTGACTGCGGAACAGCTCAATCGCCGCTTTATCGGTGGGGAATTCGTGTGCGGGTAGCAGATTGATCGCTTCTACTTCTTCCAGCGTACGCTGGCTATCAACGTCAAATACGCGCAGGCTATCGATTTCATCATCAAAGAAATCAAGACGATAGGGCAAGTCGTTGCCCATCGGGAAAAGATCCAGCAACGCGCCGCGCGTGGCGTATTCGCCGTGTTCCATCACCTGATCAACATGGCGATAACCGGCGCTGTCCAGTTGGGTTCGCAATGCATCTCGTGACAGGCGCTGACCTTTTTTCATCACCAGCGCATGACCGTGGAGAAAACTGTGTGGGCAAACGCGTTGCATAAGCGTATTCACCGGAACAATCAGTACGCCGCGCTGCATCGTTGGTAGCTGATAAAGGGTGGAAAGACGCGAAGAGATAATGTCCTGATGAGGCGAAAAACTGTCGTAAGGGAGGGTTTCCCAGTCAGCCAGATTCATTACCATCTGGTCGGTGAACTGGCTGATTTCATCATGCAAACGCAGGGCATTTTGCATATCTGGTGCAATAAGCACCACCGGTCCGGCGTGACGTTCGGCAATTTCTGCCACCAGCGTCGCACAGGCAGCGCCGGTTAACTCGCCCAGCAGACGCTGCTCACCCGCTTTGACGGGCAGCGTATAACGATATTGTTCAGGCATAACGGTTGTCAGATTCTCGTTAGGGTATGCCGCAACATAGTGGGGCATATCTCTGATAAGCAATGTTGTTCATTATCCGTAATCGACATGGTTTAGCAAATTGATAAAACAGTTTCATGAGCACCACAATCGACAATAGCAGTGAAACATTAAACAACAAGGTACTTTAGCCGATTGATTTACGGGGGCTTTTCACATTAGCCCTGACGATCACTTACCGTTCAGACGTTTACCCATCTTGCTTTCGCTTATATACTCGTGTCTTTGCTACAGCAACCAGACGGATTTCATGTACCAACCTGTCGCTCTATTTATTGGCCTGCGTTACATGCGTGGGCGTGCAGCGGATCGCTTCGGTCGTTTCGTCTCCTGGCTTTCTACCATCGGCATTACCCTCGGGGTGATGGCGCTGGTCACTGTATTGTCAGTGATGAACGGCTTTGAGCGCGAGCTGCAAAACAACATCCTTGGCCTGATGCCACAGGCAATTCTCTCTTCTGAGCATGGCTCTCTTAACCCGCAGCAACTCCCGGAAACGGCAGTCAAACTGGATGGCGTTAACCGCATCGCACCTGTCACTACCGGTGATGTTGTACTGCAAAGCGCACGCAGCGTGGCGGTCGGGGTGATGCTGGGTATCGACCCGGCACAAAAAGATCCACTAACGCCGTATCTGGTCAATGTGAAACAAGCTGACCTCGAGCCGGGTAAATATAATGTCATCCTCGGCGAACAACTTGCCTCACAGTTGGGCGTCAATCGCGGTGATCAAATCCGCGTGATGGTGCCATCTGCCAGCCAGTTCACGCCGATGGGTCGTATTCCAAGTCAGCGCCTGTTCAATGTGATTGGTACTTTTGCCGCTAACAGTGAAGTCGATGGCTATGAAATGCTGGTGAATATTGAGGATGCCTCGCGTCTGATGCGTTATCCGGCAGGCAATATTACCGGCTGGCGTTTGTGGCTGGATGAGCCGCTGAAAGTGGATTCTTTAAGCCAGCAAAAACTGCCTGAAGGCAGCAAATGGCAGGACTGGCGTGACCGTAAAGGCGAGTTGTTCCAGGCCGTACGCATGGAAAAAAATATGATGGGCTTACTGCTGAGCCTGATTGTCGCCGTTGCGGCGTTTAACATTATTACGTCGCTGGGGCTGATGGTGATGGAGAAGCAGGGCGAAGTAGCGATTTTGCAAACGCAAGGCTTAACTCCGCGACAAATCATGATGGTCTTTATGGTACAAGGGGCCAGCGCCGGGATTATCGGTGCAATCCTCGGAGCGTCGTTTGGCGCACTGCTTGCCAGCCAGTTGAATAATCTGATGCCGATAATCGGCGTCCTGCTTGATGGTGCGGCACTGCCGGTCGCTATCGAACCTTTACAGGTCATTGTTATTGCGCTGGTGGCGATGGCTATCGCGCTGCTCTCTACGCTTTACCCTTCATGGCGCGCTGCCGCCACTCAACCCGCTGAGGCTTTACGTTATGAATAAGATCCTGTTGCAATGCGACAACCTGTGCAAACGCTATCAGGAAGGCAGTGTGCAAACCGATGTGCTGCACAATGTCAGTTTCAGCGTGGGCGAAGGTGAAATGATGGCGATTGTCGGTAGCTCTGGTTCTGGTAAAAGCACCTTGCTGCACCTGCTGGGCGGGCTAGATACGCCAACCTCCGGCGATGTGATCTTTAACGGTCAGCCTATGAGCAAACTGTCTTCGGCGGCGAAAGCAGAACTGCGCAACCAGAAGCTGGGCTTTATTTATCAGTTTCACCATCTGCTGCCGGATTTCACCGCGCTGGAAAACGTCGCCATGCCGCTGCTGATTGGCAAGAAAAAGCCCGCTGAAATCAACAGCCGAGCGTTGGAAATGCTAAAAGCGGTGGGGCTGGAGCATCGAGCGAACCACCGCCCGTCAGAGCTTTCTGGTGGCGAACGCCAGCGTGTGGCGATTGCCCGTGCGCTGGTCAATAACCCGCGTCTGGTACTGGCAGATGAACCTACCGGTAACCTTGATGCGCGTAACGCCGACAGCATCTTCCAGTTGCTTGGGGAGTTGAATCGCTTGCAGGGCACCGCCTTTTTGGTGGTGACTCACGACCTGCAACTGGCGAAACGCATGAGCCGCCAGTTAGAAATGCGCGATGGTCGTTTGACGGCAGAATTGAGCCTGATGGGGGCAGAGTAATGGCGATGCCTTTATCGTTATTAATTGGCCTGCGTTTTAGCCGCGGACGGCGACGTGGCGGCATGGTGTCGTTGATCTCCGTCATTTCTACCATCGGCATTGCCCTCGGCGTGGCGGTATTGATCGTCGGTTTAAGCGCGATGAACGGCTTTGAACGCGAACTGAACAATCGTATTCTGGCGGTGGTACCGCATGGCGAAATTGAGGCGGTGGATCAGCCGTGGACTAACTGGCAGGAAGCATTGGATAACGTGCAAAAAGTGCCGGGTATTGCCGCAGCTGCGCCGTATATTAATTTCACCGGACTGGTGGAAAGTGGCGCGAATCTGCGCGCAATTCAGGTTAAGGGCGTTAACCCGCAACAGGAGCAGCGTCTGAGCGCATTACCCTCATTTGTCCAGAGGGATGCCTGGCGCAATTTTAAAGCGGGTGAGCAGCAGATTATTATCGGCAAAGGTGTGGCAGATGCGCTGAAAGTGAAGCAGGGGGATTGGGTGTCGATTATGATCCCCAACTCGAATCCCGAGCATAAACTGATGCAGCCAAAACGTGTGCGTTTGCACATTGCCGGTATTTTGCAGTTGAGTGGCCAACTCGATCACAGTTTTGCCATGATCCCGCTGGCAGATGCTCAGCAATATCTTGATATGGGTTCCAGCGTGTCAGGTATTGCCCTTAAAATGACGGATGTTTTCAACGCCAATAAGCTGGTACGCGATGCGGGTGAAGTGACCAACAGCTATGTTTATATTAAAAGCTGGATTGGTACTTACGGCTATATGTATCGCGATATCCAGATGATCCGTGCCATTATGTATCTGGCGATGGTACTGGTGATTGGCGTGGCCTGTTTCAACATCGTCTCCACCTTAGTGATGGCGGTGAAAGACAAGAGTGGCGATATCGCAGTATTAAGAACGCTGGGGGCGAAAGATGGCTTAATTCGCGCCATCTTTGTCTGGTATGGATTGTTGGCAGGGCTGTTCGGCAGCCTGTGTGGTGTGATTATCGGCGTAGTGGTTTCACTGCAACTTACCCCGATTATTGAGTGGATTGAAAAGTTGATCGGCCATCAGTTCCTCTCCAGCGATATCTATTTTATTGATTTCCTGCCATCGGAATTGCACTGGCTGGACGTCTTCTACGTACTGGTCACAGCATTGTTGCTGAGTCTTTTGGCAAGTTGGTATCCTGCGCGGCGCGCCAGTAATATTGACCCTGCGAGAGTCCTTAGCGGCCAGTAAAGGCAGTACATTAAAACAAGGAGCGGCAATGTATTACGGGTTTGATATTGGTGGAACGAAAATTGCGCTAGGTGTGTTTGATAGCGGTCGGCAGCTACAGTGGGAAAAGCGGGTGCCGACACCGAGTGACAGCTATGACGCATTTTTAGATGCAGTGTGTGATCTGGTGGCCGAAGCTGACCAGCGTTTTGGTTGTAAAGGTTCTGTCGGCATCGGTATTCCTGGAATGCCGGAAACAGAAGATGGCACACTTTATGCCGCTAATGTTCCCGCCGCCAGCGGTAAACCGCTACGTGCCGACCTGAGCGCACGTCTTGATCGCGATGTACGCCTTGATAACGATGCCAACTGTTTTGCCCTTTCTGAAGCCTGGGATGATGAATTTACTCAATATCCATTGGTGATGGGGTTGATTCTCGGCACTGGCGTTGGCGGTGGACTGATTTTCAACGGTAAACCAATTACCGGTAAAAGCTACATTACCGGCGAGTTTGGCCATATGCGTTTGCCGGTCGATGCGTTAACCATGATGGGGCTGGATTTCCCGTTACGCCGCTGCGGCTGTGGTCAGCATGGCTGCATTGAAAATTATCTGTCTGGTCGCGGTTTTGCGTGGCTGTATCAACACTATTATCATCAACCGTTGCAGGCTCCCGAAATTATTGCGCTTTATGATCAAGGCGATGAGCAGGCAAGGGCGCACGTTGAGCGTTACCTGGATTTATTAGCGGTTTGTCTGGGAAATATCCTGACCATTGTTGACCCTGACCTGGTGGTTATTGGGGGGGGGGTTATCGAATTTCCCGACGCTCACAACGCAACTGGTGGGTAGGCTTTCTCGTCATCTTTTACCTGTAGCTCGTGTTCCGCGCGTTGAACGCGCGCGCCACGGTGATGCGGGAGGAATGCGTGGTGCGGCCTTCCTACATCTAACCGATTAACAACAGAGGTTGCTATGCTGTCGCGTCGGGGTCATCGGTTAAGTCGTTTTCGTAAAAATAAACGCCGCCAGCGCGAGCGTTTGCGTCAGCGTATTTTTTTCAGAGATAAAGTGGTGCCGGAAGCAATGGAAAAACCAAGAGTGCTCGTACTGACAGGAGCGGGGATTTCTGCGGAATCAGGTATTCGTACCTTTCGCGCCGCAGATGGCCTGTGGGAAGAACATCGTGTTGAAGATGTGGCAACGCCGGAAGGTTTCGATCGCGATCCTGAACTGGTGCAAGCGTTTTATAACGCCCGTCGTCAACAGTTGCAGCAGCCAGACATTCAGCCTAACGCCGCGCATCTTGCGCTGGCTAAACTGCAAGATACTCTCGGCGATCGCTTTTTGCTGGTGACGCAGAATATTGACAACCTGCATGAACGCGCAGGTAATACCAATGTGATTCATATGCATGGGGAACTGCTGAAAGTACGTTGTTCGCAAAGCGGTCAGGTCCTCGACTGGACTGGAGACGTGACGCCAGACGATAAATGTCATTGTTGCCAGTTCCCGGCACCTTTGCGCCCGCATGTAGTGTGGTTTGGCGAAATGCCACTCGGCATGGATGAAATTTATATGGCGTTATCGATGGCCGATATTTTCATTGCTATTGGTACTTCCGGGCATGTTTATCCGGCGGCTGGGTTTGTCCATGAAGCGAAATTGCATGGTGCGCACACGGTTGAGCTAAATCTTGAACCGAGTCAGGTCGGTAATGAATTTGCCGAGAAATATTACGGCCCGGCAAGCCAGGTAGTGCCAGAGTTTGTTGAAAAGTTGCTGAAGGGGTTATAAAGCGGGAAAAATTTCCTGATGCGCTACGCTTATCAGGCCTACGAGGAAACGCAATTTATTGCATTTGCACGATGTTGTAGGCCGGATAAAGCGTTTACGCCGCATCCGGCATAATGCACGCGAACTTTACTGCCTCGTTTACCGCTTACTCGTCCATAGCAACGCGGCAATAAATGTACAGACACCTATCAACCTGGCCGTTAGTTATCATAATTAACCGTGGCTCGCGGGTGGTAAAAAGTAACAGAACACTTCCTTTTACATCGCTCATTGAAGATGATGCATGCGCCAGCATCGCTTTGCCATTTTGCCTGAGACTGGCTTCATTATTAATGTCGGGTAAAACTACAATAAACGGTGCAACTCCGGTTTGTTGGCGAAAAAGCTCGGCTTTACGCGCGATCTCTTCAGCATCTGGTACTCTGGCGTAGGGCGAAAGGCGACGACGGGATACCACGAACCATCTCTACCGACTCGGGAGGAATGACTGGAATGCCAGACAGAATCAACAATGATTCCTTCGGTATGAACGTAAGCGGCTCGTCAGAACCGTATTGATATTTACTGAGAGCTCAGATCAACTTTCCAGG
>NZ_PTRE01000067.1 GCF_002965065.1 Escherichia sp. MOD1-EC7003 | reverse complement strand
GCCAAAACCTACCAGAATATGGTGTTGGTTTATTAGCGCTGATTTATGGGGATTCCTCAGCGCTGCGCGGCCTTCGTGATTACACGTTGTATCAATGATGATCGACAGTATGACTGTGCTCGATATCTTCATTCTTGCGGCTAAAGCGGCGGCGAACCACCACAAAGAATACCGGAACGAAGAAGATTGCCAGTACCGTTGCGGTCACCATCCCGCCCATTACACCAGTACCTACTGCGTTCTGCGCGCCGGAACCAGCACCCGTACTGATAACCAGTGGCATAACGCCGAGGATAAACGCCAGCGAAGTCATCAGGATCGGACGTAAACGCATCCGCACCGCATCAAGCGTCGCTTCAATCAGACCTTTACCTTCTTTATCCATCAAGTCTTTAGCGAATTCGACGATAAGTATCGCGTTCTTCGCCGACAACCCAATGGTTGTGAGCAGGCCTACCTGGAAGTACACGTCATTGGTCAGGCCACGGAAGGTGGCTGCCAGCAACGCACCGATAACCCCCAGCGGAACGACCAGCATAACGGAGAACGGAATCGACCAGCTCTCGTACAGCGCCGCCAGACACAGGAACACGACAATCAACGAAATCGCGTACAGTGAAGGTGCCTGGTTACCGGAGAGTCGTTCCTGATAGGACATTCCCGTCCAGTCGTAGCCAACACCGGTAGGCAGTTTGCTCGCCAGTTGTTCCATCAGCGCCATTGCTTCACCGGTACTTTTACCCGGTGCCGCCTGACCTAAGATCTCCATGGATGGCAGGCCATTGTAACGTTCCAGACGCGGTGAACCGTACTCCCAACGAGAAGAGGAGAACGCCGAGAACGGCACCATCTGACCATCAGCAGCACGAACATACCAGTCGCCGATATCATCCGGCAGCATACGGTATTTCGCTTCTGACATGACATAAACTTTCTTCACACGACCGCGGTCGATAAAGTCGTTCACATAACTGCCGCCCCATGCCGCGCCCAGAGTGGTGTTAATGTCGTTGATAGAAACACCCAGCGCCTGCGCTTTTTCCTGGTCGATATCAATCTTAAACTGCGGGGTATCTTCCAGACCGTTTGGACGTACGCTGGTCAACATATCAGGGTGCTTCGCTGCTTCTGCAAGCAGCTGGTTACGCGCCTGAGTCAGTTTTTCGTGGCCAAGGCCACCCTGGTCAATCAACTCAAAGTCAAAGCCGGTTGCGGTACCCAGTTCCACGATTGCTGGCAGGTTAAAGGCGAAAACCATCGCATCTTTGATTTGCGAGAATGCGCGTGTTGCACGCATGGTAATCGCTTCAACTTTGTTTTCTTCGCCCGGACGATCGGCCCAGTCCTTCAAGGAAACGAACGCAATACCAGTATTCTGACCACGCCCCGCAAAGCCGAAGCCGTTAACGGCGAACACCGACTCAACGTTGTTCTTTTCTTTGGTCAGATAGTAATTCGTTACCTCATTGAGCACTTTCTGCGTACGTTCCTGCGTTGCACCGGCTGGCAACTGAACCATGGTCATAAATACGCCCTGGTCTTCATCTGGCAAGAAGGAGCTTGGCAGACGTACGAACAGATAGGCCATGCCGACCACGATGATCAGGTATAGCACCAGGTAACGCCCCGTACTGCGCAGAATGCCGCCTACGCTGTCGGTGTAGTGGTGCGTGCTCTTTTCGAACATGCGGTTAAACCAGCCGAAGAAGCCTTTTTTGCCTTCCCCGTGATCGCCTTTGGCAATCGGTTTCAGCATGGTGGCACAAAGCGCCGGAGTCAGGATCAACGCCACCAGTACCGACAGCGCCATTGCTGAAACAATGGTAATAGAGAACTGACGATAGATAGCACCAGTAGAACCACCAAAGAAGGCCATCGGTACGAATACCGCCGATAGCACCATCGCGATACCGACCAGAGCGCCCTGAATCTGCCCCATCGACTTACGGGTGGCTTCTTTTGGCGGCAAACCTTCTTCTGCCATCACACGCTCAACGTTTTCTACCACAACGATGGCGTCATCCACCAACAGGCCGATGGCGAGCACCATCCCGAACATTGTTAGCGTGTTTATCGAGAAGCCAAAGGCAGCAAGGACGGCAAACGTCCCAAGCAATACCACCGGTACGGCAATAGTCGGAATCAACGTCGCGCGGAAGTTCTGCAGGAACAGATACATAACCAGGAACACGAGGATGATCGCTTCGACCAGCGTTTTAACCACTTCGTGAATAGAGATTTTCACGAACGGCGTGGTGTCGTACGGGTAAACAATTTTCAGACCCGACGGGAAGAACGGTTCCATCTTCGCCAGTTCAGCACGGATTGCCGCAGCGGTATCCAGCGCGTTCGCCCCGGTCGCCAGTTTGATCCCCAGACCGGAAGCCGGTTGGTCGTTAAACTCTGCGATGATGTCGTAGTTCTCACCACCCAGCTCAATTTTCGCTACGTCACGCAGCAGAACGCGGGAACCATCCTGATTCACTTTCAACAAGATTTTGCCGAACTCTTCAGTAGAGGTCAGACGCGTCTGAGCAATAATAGAGGCGTTAAGCTGTTGGCCTTTCACCGGTGGTGTACCACCGAGCTGACCGGCAGCAACCTGGGCGTTCTGCGCTTTGATGGCGGTAATGACATCAACCGGCGTTAGCTGGTATTTGTTCAGCTGATTCGGATTCATCCAGATACGCATCGCGTACTGGGAACCAAACAACTGAACGTCACCAACGCCTGATGTACGGCTGATGGCGTCTTTCATATTCGCCGCCACGTAGTCGGAGATATCCTCCTGTGTCATGGTGCCGTCGGTGTTGATAACGCCGACAACCATCAGGAAGCTGCTGGAAGACTTCTCAACGCTCACCCCTTGCTGCTGTACTTCTTGCGGCAGCAGTGGCATTGCCAACTGCAGTTTGTTCTGCACCTGAACCTGCGCGATATCCGCATCAGTACCAGACTCAAAGGTCAGGGTGATCTGTACGCTACCCGTAGAGTCACTGTTAGAGGACATATACATCAGGTTGTCGATACCGTTCATATTCTGTTCGATAACCTGTGTCACCGTGTCCTGCACTGTTTTCGCATCAGCGCCGGGGTAGGAGGCAGAGATCGTTACTGCTGGCGGTGCAATCGTAGGATATTGCGCCACCGGCAGTTTGAGGATCGCCAGCCCCCCTGCCAACATGATGATGATGGCGATCACCCACGCAAAAATCGGGCGATCGATAAAGAAATTAGGCATGTCTTAACGGCTCCTGTTTAAGTTAAGACTTGGACTGTTCAGGCTGAGTACCGCTTGCGGCTTGCTGGTTAGTATCAGCGGTAACTTCTTGTGCTTTTACCTGGACACCAGGACGCACTTTCTGCAGCCCACTTATTACTACGCGCTCGCCTGCTTTCAGACCTTCTGTCACCAGCCACTTATCGCCAATAGCCTGGCTTGCAACGATCGGACGGGTTTCCACTTTGTCATCCGCGCCAACCACCAGTACGGTGGCATCGCCACGCGGCGTACGAGTTACGCCCTGTTGCGGGACTAAAATAGCGTTTGGATTAAGCCCTTCTTCCAGACGTGCGCGTACGAACATACCCGGCAGCAGAGTGTGATCCGGGTTCGGGAAGATAGCGCGTAGGGTGATAGACCCGGTGCTCTGATCAACGGTAACGTCAGAGAATTCCAGCGTACCGTCCTGCGGGAACTTAATGCCATCACTGGTGATCAGCGACACTTTGGCTTTGCCGTTCTCTTGTTCCAGCGTGCCATTCGCCAGTTCCTGTTTCAGGCGCAGGAAGTCATTGCTGGACTGAGTCACATCAACGTAGATAGGATCAAGTTGCTGCACGGTTGCCAGCGCAGTTGCTTGGCCGTTCTGTACCAGTGCACCTTCCGTCACGTTCGACTTACCAATGCGACCGCTAATCGGAGAAGTGACTTTCGTGTAAGCCAGATTGATCCGCGCCGTTTCAACGGCAGCTTTCGCCGCAGTTACCGCAGCATTCGCCTGTTGCGCATCAGCCAGAGCCTGATCGTACTCTTGCTTACTGATGTACTGAGTACCGAGCAGTTTCTGATAACGATTCACCGTCAATTGCGCAATATTGGCTGCAGCCTGGGCTTTCGCCAGATCACCTTTCGCACTGTCGTATGTTGCCTGATAGGTCGCAGGATCAATCTGATAGAGAGAGACACCTGCTTCGATGTCGCTACCTTCTTTGAAATTACGCTTCAGGATAATCCCGCTAACTTGAGGACGAACTTCAGCGATCCGGTAGGCACTGGTGCGACCCGGAAGCTCGGTTGTAATCTGCAGAGGTTCAGTTTTGACTGTTACTACGCCAACGGCAGGCATCTGCTGGCCACCTTGTTGGGCCTGTTTGTCGTCACATCCTGTTAGGGCTAAGCTGCCTGAGAGCATCAGAACGACCGCCAGAGGCGTAAACCCTCTGTTTTTGTTCATATGTAAACCTCGAGTGTCCGATTTCAAATTGGTCAATGGTCAGAAGTTAATAAACCCATTGCTGCGTTTATATTATCGTCGTGCTATGGTACATACATTCACAAATGTATGTAAATCTAACACCTGTAAATTCACGAACATATGGCACGAAAAACCAAACAAGAAGCGCAGGAAACGCGCCAACACATCCTCGATGTGGCTCTACGTCTTTTCTCACAGCAGGGGGTATCATCCACCTCGCTGGGTAAGATTGCAAAAGCAGCTGGCGTTACGCGCGGTGCAATCTACTGGCATTTTAAAGACAAGTCGGATTTGTTCAGTGAGATCTGGGAACTGTCAGAATCCAATATTGGTGAACTCGAACTTGAGTATCAGGCAAAATTCCCTGGTGATCCACTCTCAGTATTAAGAGAGATATTAATTCATGTTCTTGAAACCACGGTGACAGAAGAGCGGCGTCGATTATTGATGGAAATTATATTCCACAAATGCGAATTTGTCGGAGAAATGGCTGTTGTGCAACAGGCACAACGTAATCTCTGCCTGGAAAGTTATGACCGTATAGAACAAACGTTAAAACATTGTATTGACGCCAAAATGTTGCCTGCGGATTTAATGACGCGTCGCGCAGCAATTATTATGCGTGGCTATATTTCCGGCCTGATGGAAAATTGGCTCTTTGCCCCGCAATCTTTTGATCTTAAAAAAGAAGCTCGCGATTACGTCGCCATCTTACTGGAGACGTATCTCCTGTGCCCTACGCTTCGTTATCCTGCCACTAACGAATAATCCTGAATCTGATCCCAGGATTTTTCCTGGACATTTTCGCCGTTGCTATTCTGGTTCATTGCGTCGTGATATTCTTGCGGTTTGACTTTTTCAAGTCGCTCTTCAGGTTCAGAAACCTTCATTCATCATGACTATGTTCCAGTATTACAAACGATCACGGCATTTTGTTTCTTCAGCATTCATTGTTTTTGTTTTGGTCTTGCTATGCCAAAACGCGGCGTTTGCGCGAGCGCCATCGAATGGTGATCTGCCGACAAAAGCTGACCTGCAGGCGCAACTTGACTCGCTTAATAAACAAAAAGATCTTTCTGCTCAGGACAAACTGGTGCAGCAGGATCTGACCGACACATTAGCCGCTCTCGATAAAATTGATCGCATAAAAGAAGAGACGGTTCAGTTACGGCAAAAAGTGGCTGAAGCGCCCGAAAAAATGCGCCAGGCGACCGTGGCGTTAAATGCACTTAGCGATGTTGATAACGACGAAGAAACGCGCAAAATTTTGAGTACACTTTCGTTGCGCCAGCTGGAAACTCGCGTTGCTCAGGCGCTTGACGATTTGCAAAACGCACAAAACGATCTGGCGTCTTATAACAGCCAGCTGGTTTCGTTACAGACGCAGCCTGAACGCGTGCAAAATGCGATGTATAACGCTTCGCAGCAGCTGCAACAAATTCGCAGCCGCCTGGATGGCACAGACGTTGGCGATACGGCCTTACGTCCCAGCCAGAAAGTGTTAATGCAGGCCCAACAGGTTTTGCTGAATGCTGAGATAGACCAGCAGCGTAAAAGCCTGGAAGGGAACACCGTCTTACAGGATACCTTGCAAAAGCAGCGTGATTACGTGACGGCGAACAGTGCCCGTCTGGAGCACCAGTTACAACTATTGCAAGAAGCGGTAAACAGCAAGCGCCTGACCTTAACCGAAAAAACAGCGCAGGAAGCCGCCTCCCCGGATGAAGCTGCGCGTATTCAGGCTAATCCGCTGGTGAAGCAGGAACTGGAAATTAACCAGCAGTTAAGTCAGCGTCTGATTACCGCAACTGAAAACGGTAACCAGCTGATGCAGCAAAACATCAAAGTCAAAAACTGGCTGGAGCGGGCGCTGCAATCGGAACGCAATATTAAAGAGCAGATTGCCGTCCTGAAGGGCAGCCTGCTGTTGTCTCGTATCCTTTACCAGCAGCAACAAACGCTGCCCTCGGCAGATGAACTGGAAAACATGACCAACCGCATTGCGGATTTGCGTCTCGAACAGTTTGAAGTCAACCAGCAGCGTGATGCTCTCTTCCAGAGCGATGCGTTCGTCAACAAGCTGGAAGAGGGGCACACCAACGAAGTCAACAGCGAAGTTCACGATTCGTTATTGCAAATCGTTGATATGCGTCGCGAGTTGCTGGATCAGCTTAACAAACAGTTGGGTAACCAGCTGATGATGGCCATTAACCTGCAAATTAACCAACAGCAGTTAATGAGTGTGTCGAAAAACCTGAAATCCATCCTGACTCAGCAAATCTTTTGGGTGAACAGTAACCGTCCAATGGACTGGGACTGGATCAAAGCGTTCCCACAAAGCCTGAAAGATGAATTTAAGTCGATGAAAATCACGGTGAACTGGGAAAAAGCCTGGCCTGCCGTTTTTATCGCTTTTCTCGCTGGTTTGCCACTGCTGTTGATTGCCGGGCTGATCCACTGGCGTCTGGGTTGGTTGAAAGCATATCAACAAAAACTGGCTTCCGCTGTGGGGTCCCTGCGTAACGACAGCCAGCTCAACACACCAAAAGCAATTCTTATCGACCTGATCCGCGCGCTGCCGGTGTGCCTGATTATTCTCGCAGTTGGTCTGATTCTGTTGACCATGCAGCTCAACATCAGCGAACTGCTGTGGTCGTTCAGCAAAAAACTGGCGATTTTCTGGCTGGTGTTTGGCCTGTGCTGGAAGGTACTGGAGAAAAATGGTGTTGCCGTGCGTCACTTCGGCATGCCGGAACAGCAGACCAGCCACTGGCGTCGGCAAATTGTCCGCATCAGTCTCGCGTTGCTGCCAATCCATTTCTGGTCTGTGGTGGCAGAACTTTCCCCGCGGCATTTGATGGATGATGTACTGGGGCAGGCGATGATTTTCTTCAACTTGCTGCTGATTGCCTTTCTGGTATGGCCAATGTGCCGCGAAAGCTGGCATGATAAAGAGTCGCACACCATGCGATTGGTCACCATTACCGTGCTGTCGATTATCCCGATTGCGTTGATGGTGCTGACCGCCACGGGGTATTTCTACACCACGCTGCGCCTCTCCGGGCGTTGGATTGAAACCGTTTATCTCGTGATCATCTGGAACCTGCTGTACCAGACGGTATTGCGCGGCTTAAGTGTAGCGGCGCGGCGTATCGCCTGGCGTCGTGCGCTGGCGCGTCGGCAGAATCTGGTGAAAGAGGGCGCAGAAGGTGCCGAACCGCCGGAAGAGCCCACCATTGCACTGGAGCAGGTTAACCAGCAAACTCTGCGTATTACCATGTTACTGATGTTTGCGCTGTTCGGTGTCATGTTCTGGGCAATTTGGTCCGATTTGATCACCGTGTTCAGCTATCTCGACAGTATCACGCTCTGGCATTACAACGGCACTGAAGCCGGCGCTGCGGTGGTGAAAAACGTCACCATGGGCAGCCTGCTGTTTGCGATTATCGCCTCAATGGTGGCCTGGGCGTTGATTCGCAACCTGCCAGGTTTGCTGGAAGTGTTGGTGCTCTCGCGCCTGAACATGCGCCAGGGCGCGTCGTATGCCATTACTACCATCCTTAACTACATCATTATTGCCGTTGGTGCGATGACGGTGTTCGGATCGCTGGGCGTCTCGTGGGATAAACTCCAGTGGCTGGCGGCAGCACTATCCGTAGGTCTTGGTTTTGGTTTACAAGAGATCTTCGGTAACTTCGTTTCCGGTTTGATCATTCTATTCGAGCGTCCGGTGCGTATTGGCGATACGGTAACCATTGGTAGCTTCTCGGGGACGGTAAGTAAGATCCGTATTCGTGCGACAACGATTACCGATTTCGATCGCAAAGAAGTGATCATCCCGAACAAAGCGTTTGTTACCGAACGTCTGATCAACTGGTCGTTAACCGACACCACCACGCGTCTGGTGATACGTCTGGGCGTCGCCTATGGCTCCGATCTGGAAAAAGTGCGTAAAGTGTTGCTGAAGGCGGCGACGGAGCACCCAAGGGTGATGCACGAACCAATGCCGGAAGTCTTCTTCACGGCGTTTGGTGCCAGCACGTTGGATCATGAGCTGCGTCTGTATGTGCGTGAACTGCGTGACCGTAGCCGTACAGTCGATGAGCTGAACCGTACTATCGATCAGTTATGCCGTGAAAACGACATCAACATTGCCTTTAACCAGCTTGAAGTGCACCTGCACAACGCGAAGGGCGATGAGGTGACGGAAGTCAAACGCGACTACAAAGGCGATGACCCGACACCAGCGGTAGGGTAATAACGGAAGGGGGCGATATTTAGTTGCCCCCGAGATTGCTGACAACGTGCGCTTGTTCATGCCGGATGCGGCGTGACCTCCTTATCCGGCCTACGAAACCGCAAGAATTCAATATATTGCAGGAGCGGTGTAGGCCTGATAAGCGTAACTCATCAGGCTGTTTTGCGTTTGCCAGCAATCTGAGGAGGCATTTAGCGTCCCCTTTTATTTTTCGCTTTGCGCCTCATCATCGCGCATTAATTTCTTTTCATAATCGCGTTTTACAATGTCCAGGGCGCGCAGCACGGTGCGGGCTGGGATCTGATTTTCTTCCAGCAGCACAATCAAATCGACAGCCAGTTTTACATCGTCAGGGGCATTTTGCAGTGACATACTTTCTCCATAGTTAGCGGGTTAAACGCGCTAACTTGTTTTCGATTTTTTCCAGCGCATGGCGGCAGCGTGCCAGGCGCGCTTCATAAGCGTCTACTTCACGATGCAGCATTTGCTGTTCCACGAGATCGGTCACCCGCGCCAGGCGGGCTCTACGTTCGGCAACCATCTCACGAAGTCTCCGCTCAAAATCCTGATGCTGAATACGTTTACGTTGCCAGCGGGCAATTTTCGGTGGCGCACTGTCCCACTCGCGCAATGACCAGGCGTCGGCTTCACGCGCGATGGCTTCCAGTTGTGCCGCCAGATGTTCTGCCAGCCAGACCACTTGCGGCAGCTGTTGCAGCTCAACCGCATGACGAAGCGCAGCCAGGTTATCGCCCGCCTCATCGAGACAAACCTGTAGTGTTGTCGCTCGGGTCTGGAAAAGGTGCCTGTCAAAACGGGCACTTAGCGTGGCAAATTGCGCTACCGGGGCACAACGCTGACGTAGCGTGGTGAGCTGTCCTTCCAGTTTTTCCAGTAGCAGGGCGGTTTTCACGATAAGACCTCAATGAAAATGATAATTGTTATGCTAAAGTAGCCACTCTGTAAGCTGACAACACTCAATATGCAACGAATCATTTTAATCATCATTGGCTGGCTGGCGGTAGTGCTGGGTACGCTGGGCGTGGTATTACCGATATTACCGACGACGCCGTTTATCCTGCTTGCGGCCTGGTGCTTTGCCCGTTCTTCTCCGCGCTTTCACGCCTGGTTGCTCTACCGCTCATGGTTTGGCAGCTACCTACGTTTCTGGCAGAAACATCATGCGATGCCGCGTGGCGTAAAACCACGGGCGATTTTGCTTATTTTGCTCACGTTTGCGATTTCTCTGTGGTTCGTCCAGATGCTATGGGTACGCATCATGTTGCTGGTTATTCTTGCCTGTTTGCTATTCTATATGTGGCAAATTCCGGTGATTGATGAAAAGCAAGAAAAGCACTGAAGCACAACAATCGCAGTTGCAATTATTGCGTACAGCCAGTACATTCTGGCGTTTTCGAGCACAGGCGCAGGCGGTCGAAGGTTAAACAACAGTTACTTTTGATACGTTTAAAACGCGCCGTGAGTACCACCGTAACAAGCAGGCATACACTTATGACCGCGACTGCACAGCAGCTTGAGTATCTCAAAAATAGCATCAAAAGCATTCAGGACTACCCAAAACCCGGCATTCTGTTCCGCGATGTCACCAGCTTACTGGAAGACCCGAAAGCTTACGCTCTCAGCATCGACTTGCTGGTTGAGCGTTACAAAAATGCGGGCATTAGCAAAGTTGTCGGCACCGAAGCGCGTGGCTTCTTGTTTGGCGCTCCGGTAGCTCTGGGGCTGGGCGTTGGCTTTGTACCAGTCCGTAAACCGGGCAAACTGCCGCGTGAAACCATCAGTGAAACTTACGATCTGGAATACGGCACCGATCAGCTGGAAATCCACGTTGATGCCATTCAACCGGGCGACAAAGTTCTGGTGGTGGACGATCTGCTGGCAACCGGCGGCACTATCGAAGCGACCGTTAAACTGATCCGTCGTCTGGGTGGTGAAGTGGCTGACGCTGCGTTCATTATCAACCTGTTCGATCTCGGCGGCGAACAGCGTCTCGAAAAACAGGGCATTACCAGCTACAGCCTTGTCCCGTTCCCGGGCCATTAATTATCGCCAGTCTTGTGCTGCCCACGCTACGGACAGCACAAGATGTGCATTCAGCCTCGCCGTTCTGACGGGGCTGTGTTAGCATTACCCCTTCGTGAATCCACCTTCCAGCGTTTCAGAGCCTGCCAATGAGTTATCAGGTCTTAGCCCGAAAATGGCGCCCACAAACCTTTGCTGACGTCGTCGGCCAGGAACATGTGCTGACCGCACTGGCGAATGGCTTGTCGTTAGGGCGTATTCATCATGCTTATCTTTTTTCCGGCACCCGTGGCGTCGGAAAGACCTCTATCGCCCGACTGCTGGCGAAGGGGCTAAACTGCGAAACCGGCATTACCGCGACGCCGTGTGGCGTGTGCGATAATTGTCGTGAAATCGAGCAGGGGCGCTTTGTCGATCTGATTGAAATCGACGCCGCCTCGCGCACCAAAGTTGAAGATACCCGCGACCTGCTGGATAACGTCCAGTACGCGCCAGCGCGCGGTCGTTTCAAAGTTTATCTGATCGACGAAGTGCATATGCTGTCGCGTCACAGCTTTAACGCACTGTTAAAAACCCTTGAAGAGCCGCCGGAGCACGTCAAGTTCTTGTTGGCAACGACCGATCCGCAGAAATTGCCGGTGACGATTTTGTCGCGCTGTCTGCAATTCCATCTCAAGGCGCTGGATGTCGAGCAAATTCGCCATCAGCTTGAGCACATCCTCAGCGAAGAACATATCGCTCACGAGCCGCGGGCGCTGCAATTGCTGGCGCGTGCCGCTGAAGGCAGCCTGCGAGATGCCTTAAGTTTGACCGACCAGGCGATTGCCAGCGGTGACGGCCAGGTTTCAACCCAGGCCGTCAGTGCGATGTTGGGGACGCTTGACGACGATCAGGCGCTGTCGCTGGTTGAAGCGATGGTCGGGGCCAACGGCGAGCGCGTAATGTCGCTGATCAATGAAGCCGCTGCCCGAGGCATCGAGTGGGAAGCGTTGCTGGTGGAAATGCTCGGCCTGTTGCATCGTATTGCGATGGTACAACTTTCACCAGCTGCGCTGGGCAACGACATGGCCGCCATTGAGCTGCGGATGCGTGAACTGGCGCGCACCATACCGCCAACAGATATTCAGCTTTACTATCAAACGCTGTTGATTGGTCGCAAAGAATTACCGTATGCGCCGGACCGCCGCATGGGCGTTGAAATGACGCTGCTGCGCGCGCTGGCGTTCCATCCGCGTATGCCGCTGCCTGAGCCAGAAGTACCACGCCAGTCCTTTGCGCCCGTCGCGCCAACGGCAGTAATGACGCCAACCCAGGTGCCGCCGCAACCGAAATCAGCGCCGCAGCAGGCACCGACTGTACCGCTCTCAGAAACCACCAGCCAGGTGCTGGCGGCGCGCCAGCAGTTGCAGCGCGCACAGGGAGCAACCAAAGCAAAAAAGAGTGAACCGGCAGCCGCTACCCGCGCGCGGCCGGTGAATAACGCTGCGCTGGAAAGACTGGCTTCGGTCACCGATCGCGTTCAGGCGCGTCCGGCACCATCGGCGCAGGAAAAAGCGCCAGCCAAAAAAGAAGCATATCGCTGGAAGGCTACCACTCCAGTGATGCAGCAAAAAGAAGTGGTCGCCACGCCGAAGGCGCTGAAAAAAGCGCTGGAACATGAAAAAACGCCGGAACTGGCGGCGAAGCTGGCGGCAGAAGCCATTGAACGCGACCCGTGGGCAGCACAGGTAAGCCAACTTTCGCTGCCAAAACTGATCGAACAGGTGGCGTTAAATGCCTGGAAAGAGGAGAGCGACAACGCAGTATGTCTGCATTTGCGCTCCTCTCAGCGGCATTTGAACAACCGCGGCGCACAGCAAAAACTGGCTGAAGCGTTGAGCACGTTAAAAGGTTCAACGGTTGAACTGACTATCGTTGAAGATGATAATCCTGCGGTGCGTACGCCGCTGGAGTGGCGTCAGGCGATATACGAAGAAAAACTTGCGCATGCGCGCGAGTCCATTATTGCGGATAATAATATTCAGACCCTGCGTCGATTCTTCGATGCGGAGCTGGATGAAGAAAGTATCCGCCCCATTTGAGCGTAAGCACAGCTTACGTTCGTCATCCTTAACGTGATTGAGAGAGAAACCTATGTTTGGTAAAGGCGGTCTGGGTAACCTGATGAAGCAAGCCCAGCAGATGCAAGAAAAAATGCAGAAAATGCAGGAAGAGATCGCGCAGCTGGAAGTCACCGGCGAATCTGGCGCAGGTCTGGTAAAAGTGACCATCAATGGCGCTCACAACTGCCGTCGCGTAGAGATCGACCCGAGCCTGCTGGAAGACGACAAAGAGATGCTGGAAGACCTGGTGGCTGCAGCATTCAACGACGCAGCTCGTCGTATTGAAGAAACGCAGAAAGAAAAGATGGCCTCTGTATCCTCCGGAATGCAGCTGCCGCCAGGCTTTAAGATGCCGTTCTGATGCAAACCAGCCCGCTGTTAACACAGCTTATGGAAGCACTGCGCTGTCTGCCGGGTGTTGGCCCGAAGTCGGCGCAGCGTATGGCGTTCACGCTGCTTCAGCGCGATCGTAGCGGCGGGATGCGTCTGGCACAGGCGCTCACCCGGGCGATGTCGGAAATTGGCCACTGCGCCGATTGCCGCACCTTTACCGAACAGGAAGTCTGTAACATCTGTTCGAATCCGCGTCGTCAGGAAAACGGCCAAATCTGCGTGGTGGAGAGTCCGGCGGATATCTACGCCATTGAGCAGACCGGGCAGTTTTCAGGTCGTTATTTTGTGTTGATGGGGCACCTGTCACCGCTGGACGGCATCGGTCCGGATGATATCGGTCTTGATCGCCTGGAACAGCGTCTGGCAGAGGAAAAAATCACCGAAGTGATCCTCGCCACCAACCCAACGGTTGAAGGTGAAGCCACCGCTAACTACATTGCCGAGCTTTGCGCCCAATATGACGTGGAAGCCAGCCGTATCGCTCATGGCGTACCGGTTGGCGGTGAGCTGGAAATGGTCGATGGCACCACGCTGTCGCACTCCCTTGCCGGGCGTCATAAGATTCGTTTTTAAGCAAACGAGAGCAGAATCACCTGCTCTCGCTTGAAATTATTCCCCCTTGTCCCCATCTCTCCCTCATCCTGTTTTTAACCTTAAAATGGCATTATTGAGGTAGACCTACATGAAAGGACAAGAAACTCGTGGTTTTCAGTCAGAAGTGAAACAGCTTCTGCACCTGATGATCCATTCTCTCTATTCCAATAAAGAAATCTTCCTGCGTGAGCTCATCTCTAACGCCTCCGATGCGGCAGACAAGCTGCGTTTCCGCGCGCTCTCTAACCCGGACCTGTACGAAGGTGATGGCGAACTACGCGTTCGTGTCTCTTTCGATAAAGACAAGCGCACGCTGACTATTTCCGATAACGGCGTAGGGATGACCCGCGACGAAGTGATTGACCATCTGGGGACTATCGCTAAATCTGGCACCAAATCATTCCTTGAATCTCTGGGTTCTGACCAGGCAAAAGACAGCCAGCTGATCGGTCAGTTCGGTGTTGGTTTCTACTCTGCGTTTATTGTGGCCGACAAAGTAACCGTGCGTACTCGCGCGGCAGGCGAAAAACCAGAAAACGGCGTCTTCTGGGAGTCGGCGGGCGAAGGTGAATACACCGTTGCCGACATCACCAAAGAAGATCGTGGTACTGAAATCACCCTGCATCTGCGTGAAGGCGAAGACGAGTTCCTCGATGACTGGCGCGTCCGTTCCATCATCAGCAAATACTCCGACCATATTGCGCTGCCGGTAGAGATCGAAAAACGCGAGGAGAAAGACGGCGAAACCGTTATTTCCTGGGAGAAAATCAACAAAGCGCAGGCGCTGTGGACCCGTAACAAGTCGGAAATCACCGATGAAGAGTACAAAGAGTTCTACAAACACATCGCCCACGACTTTAACGATCCGCTGACCTGGAGCCACAACCGCGTTGAAGGTAAGCAGGAGTACACCAGCCTGCTGTACATTCCGTCGCAGGCACCGTGGGATATGTGGAACCGCGATCATAAGCACGGCCTGAAACTGTACGTCCAGCGTGTGTTCATCATGGACGACGCAGAACAGTTCATGCCGAACTATCTGCGCTTCGTGCGTGGCCTGATTGACTCCAGCGATCTGCCGCTGAACGTTTCCCGTGAGATCCTCCAGGACAGCACGATAACGCGTAACCTGCGCAATGCGCTGACCAAACGCGTGCTGCAAATGCTGGAAAAACTGGCGAAAGACGATGCAGAAAAATACCAGACCTTCTGGCAACAGTTTGGCCTGGTACTGAAAGAAGGTCCGGCAGAAGATTTCGCTAACCAGGAAGCGATCGCCAAACTGCTGCGTTTTGCTTCTACTCATACCGATTCTTCTGCGCAGACTGTGTCTCTGGAAGACTACGTTTCCCGCATGAAAGAAGGGCAGGAGAAAATCTACTACATCACCGCAGACAGCTACGCGGCAGCGAAGAGCAGCCCGCATCTGGAACTGCTGCGTAAGAAAGGCATCGAAGTTCTGCTGCTTTCCGACCGCATCGATGAGTGGATGATGAACTATCTGACGGAGTTCGATGGTAAACCGTTCCAGTCCGTGTCTAAAGTTGATGAGTCGCTGGAAAAACTGGCTGACGAAGTTGATGAGAGCGCGAAAGAAGCGGAGAAAGCACTGACTCCGTTCATCGACCGTGTGAAAGCCCTGCTTGGCGAGCGCGTGAAAGATGTCCGTCTGACCCACCGTCTGACCGATACGCCAGCGATCGTTTCTACTGATGCGGACGAAATGAGCACCCAGATGGCGAAACTGTTCGCCGCGGCGGGCCAGAAAGTGCCAGAAGTGAAATACATTTTCGAGCTGAACCCAGATCACGTGCTGGTGAAACGTGCGGCAGATACTGAAGATGAAGCCATGTTCCGCGAGTGGGTCGAACTGTTGCTGGATCAGGCGCTGCTGGCAGAACGCGGTACGCTGGAAGATCCGAACCTGTTTATTCGTCGTATGAACCAGCTGCTGGTTTCCTGATGTAATGCCGGATGAATTTTATCCGGCATACAGCTAAATGTGGTGCCGAATGACCTTCGTGTCATCCGGCATTTTTTTCATTATCTGCACTTTCCGCAAATTATCTCCCCTTAACCGTTTCAGCCTCAGGCGCCTTTCTTGAGGCAATCGCCTGATGGTGGTATCTTTTATCGCTTTTTCAAAAAATTCGACAAATTTTAAGGGGATTTTCGCAATGCGTATCATTCTGCTTGGCGCTCCGGGCGCGGGGAAAGGGACTCAGGCTCAGTTCATCATGGAGAAATATGGTATTCCGCAAATCTCCACTGGCGATATGCTGCGTGCTGCGGTCAAATCTGGCTCCGAGCTGGGTAAACAAGCAAAAGACATTATGGACGCTGGCAAACTGGTCACTGACGAACTGGTGATCGCGCTGGTTAAAGAGCGCATTGCTCAGGAAGACTGCCGTAATGGTTTCCTGTTGGACGGCTTCCCGCGCACCATTCCGCAGGCAGACGCGATGAAAGAAGCGGGCATCAATGTTGATTACGTTCTGGAATTTGACGTACCGGACGAACTGATTGTTGATCGTATCGTAGGCCGCCGCGTTCACGCGCCGTCTGGTCGTGTTTATCACGTTAAATTCAATCCACCCAAAGTAGAAGGCAAAGACGACGTTACCGGTGAAGAACTGACTACCCGTAAAGACGATCAGGAAGAAACCGTACGTAAACGTCTGGTTGAATACCATCAGATGACTGCACCGCTGATCGGCTACTACTCCAAAGAAGCGGAAGCGGGTAACACCAAATACGCGAAAGTTGACGGCACCAAACCGGTTGCTGAAGTTCGCGCTGATCTGGAAAAGATCCTCGGCTAATCAAGCCGCAGCAGATCTGCTTTCGGGCAGGTCTGCTCCTCCTCCTCTGGCAAAACCTCTCACAGCAATTAGTTCTTCTTCTTCACTTTTCCGCTATAATTATCAACAAGTTGAATCAATAAGAGGCGGTAATGCGTCAGACTAAAACCGGTATCCTGCTGGCAAACCTGGGGACGCCCGATGCCCCCACACCTGAAGCGGTAAAACGCTATCTGAAACAATTTTTAAGCGACAGACGCGTGGTAGATACCTCACGGCTGTTGTGGTGGCCGTTGCTGCGCGGCGTGATTTTGCCGCTGCGCTCACCGCGTGTGGCGAAGCTGTATGCCTCTGTCTGGATGGAAGGTGGCTCTCCGCTGATGGTTTACAGCCGCCAGCAACAGCAGGCGCTGGCACAACGTTTACCGGAGACGCCTGTGGCGCTGGGAATGAGCTACGGCTCGCCATCACTGGAAAGCGCCGTAGATGAACTCCTGGCAGAGCATGTAGATCATATCGTGGTGCTGCCGCTTTATCCGCAATACTCCTGTTCAACGGTCGGTGCGGTATGGGATGAACTGGCACGTATTCTGGCGCGCAAACGTCGCATTCCAGGGATATCGTTTATTCGTGATTACGCCGATAACCACGATTACATTAATGCACTGGCGAACAGCGTACGAGCCTCTTTCGCTAAACATGGCGAACCGGATCTGCTGCTGCTCTCTTATCATGGCATTCCCCAGCGTTATGCCGATGAAGGCGATGACTACCCGCAGCGTTGTCGCACAACGACTCGTGAACTGGCTTGCGCACTGGGGATGGCAGCGGAAAAAGTGATGATGACTTTTCAGTCGCGCTTTGGTCGGGAACCCTGGCTGATGCCTTATACCGATGAAACGCTAAAAATGCTCGGAGAAAAAGGCGTAGGCCATATTCAGGTGATGTGTCCGGGCTTTGCTGCGGATTGCCTGGAGACGCTGGAAGAGATCGCCGAACAAAACCGTGAAGTCTTCCTCGGTGCGGGCGGGAAAAAATATGAATATATTCCGGCGCTCAATGCCATGCCGGAACATATCGAAATGATGGCTAATCTTGTAGCAGCGTATCGCTAAAGCTGAGTGGTAAAGAACTGAGCGCCGTCGCGAAGAGCATCGTCGGCGGTTTTCATCATCCGAGAATAATGCAAAAAAGCATGTAGCGTGCCGGGGTAAAGTTTGAACTCACAGGGCTGCTGATGCGCCGCTAACGCCTGGTAAAGCAAACGGCTGTCATCCAGCAGCGGATCGAACTCCGCTCCGGCGATAAAACAGGGGGGAACCTTGCGAGTGAGATCATTATTAAACAGGCAGTAATATGGCGACTCACGGTCTGCGTCGTTGCTTAAATACGCCTCTTCATACATCTGCAAATCCTGTTGCGTTAAGCCATCCCAGTCACCGCCAAACAGGCGACGAGTCACGGAATCTTGTAATCCGTAAAGCCCATACCACAACAGAACAGCGACAACTTTTCCGCAATCGATTTGTTTGTCACGCAACCACAACGCACTGGTGAGCGCCAGCATTGCGCCTGCGGAATCACCGGCAAATCCAATGCGGGACATATTGATTTGATAATCCTCTGCCTGCTGGTGGAAGTGGCAACAGGCAGCCACAATTTCCTCTATTGCCTGCGGAAAACGCGCTTCAGGCGAAAGAGTATAATCAATACCAATCACTGTACATTGAGTGTAATTTGCCAGCAGTCGCATAATGCGATCGTGGGTATCAAGATTGCCGAGAATAAAACCGCCGCCATGCAGATAAAATAGTGTCGCCGGGCTATCTGGATGTGGAAAAAAGAGACGTGTTTCCACCTGCCCATATTTTGTTGGCACCCTGTAAGCGCGGGTTGCCATTTCTGGAGCACCAGCATTCCAGAATCGGCGCTCAAGCGTGTAATACTGTCGTTGCTCAGCAATTGTTCCCGTTGCGGGCCAGGGCGGTAAATCAGGCTGAAGAGTATTCACAACGGTCTTCATTTCAGCAGAAATAAGGTCCAGGACGGGTAATTTATTTTCGGGCTTCATGCAAAAACTCCTTTCAAATTACGTCATTGTAAGGAACCACTGCCATGAAAATGCGATCCCGCCTGCTGATATTGAAACTGGCCGCGTCTCGCATGCTCCCGTCAGATTGTGTTAACATTCGCCGCTCAGTTAACCACCCGTAAAAACGACCATGAAATTTCCCGGTAAACGTAAATCCAAACATTACTTCCCCGTAAACGCACGCGATCCGCTGCTTCAGCAATTTCAGTCAGAAAACGAAACCAGCGCCGCCTGGGTAGTGGGGATCGAGCAAACACTGGTAGATATTGAAGCGAAAGTGGATGATGAATTTATTGTGCGTTATGGATTAAGCGTCGGGCATTCACTGGTGATTGAGGAGGACGTTGCCGAAGCACTCTATCAGGAGCTGAAACAGAAAAAACTGATTACCCATCAGTTTGCAGGTGGCACCATTGGTAACACCATGCATAACTACTCGGTACTCGCGGACGACCGTTCGGTGCTGCTGGGCGTAATGTGCAGCAATATTGAAATTGGCAGCTATGCCTATCGTTATCTGTGTAACACCTCAAGTCGTACCGATCTTAACTATCTACAAGGCGTGGACGGCCCGATTGGTCGCTGCTTTACGCTGATTGGTGAGTCCGGGGAACGTACCTTTGCTATTAGCCCTGGTCACATGAACCAGCTGCGGCCTGAAAGCATTCCGGAAGATGTGATTGCCGGAGCTTCGGCGCTGGTTATCACCTCTTATCTGGTGCGTTGCAAGCCGGGTGAACCAATGCCGGAAGCAACCATGAAAGCCATTGAGTACGCGAAGAAATATAACGTACCGGTGGTGCTGACGCTGGGCACCAAGTTTGTCATTGCCGAGAATCCGCAGTGGTGGCAGCAATTCATCAAAGAACACGTCTCTATCCTTGCGATGAACGAAGATGAAGCCGAAGCGTTGACCGGAGAGAGTGATCCGTTGTTGGCATCTGACAAGGCGCTGGACTGGGTCGATCTGGTACTGTGCACCGCCGGGCCAATCGGTTTATATATGGCAGGTTTTACCGAAGACGAAGCGAAACGTAAAACTCAGCATCCGCTGCTGCCGGGCGCTATCCCGGAATTTAACCAGTATGAGTTTAGCCGCGCCATGCGCCACAAGGATTGTCAAAACCCACTGCGCGTCTATTCGCACATTGCGCCGTACATGGGCGGGCCGGAAAAAATCATGAACACCAACGGAGCAGGGGACGGCGCACTGGCAGCGTTGCTGCATGACATTACCGCCAACAGCTACCACCGCAGCAACGTACCAAACTCCAGCAAACATAAATTCACCTGGCTGACTTATTCGTCTTTAGCGCAGGTATGTAAATATGCTAACCGCGTCAGCTACCAGGTGCTGAATCAGCATTCCCCACGTTTAACGCGCGGTTTGCCGGAGCGTGAAGACAGCCTGGAAGAGTCTTACTGGGATCGTTAAGTTATCGTCGGTTCGTAGGCCAGATAAGGCGTTCACGCCGCATCTGGCATTTGGCTCTCGATGCCTGATGCGACGCTGGCGCGTCTTATCATGCCTACATATTTTTTATATTTTACATCCGGAAATCACCGTTTACCCCGTCACCACTTCACCCGCCGGTGGCGTTTCCAGCAGTTCCAGCATAGTACGGGCGATTTCACGCTCACCCATCACCACCTGATTTGCACCGCGTTCGGTAATATACGCCACTTCATCGTCATAATGGGCGCGGGCAATAATCTCAATATCCGGGTTTTTCGCGCGGGCAGATGCCACAATCTCGCCCGCTTCATAACCGTTGGGAATCGTCAGGATCAGCCATTTTGCACATTCCAGATGCGCCAGTTGCATAATTTCTTCGTTCGCCGCATTGCCCAATACCGCCCGGACCCCGCGCTCTCGCAGCTCATCAACACGAGTTCGTGACGTTTCAATGACCACGAGCGGAATATCAGAGGCGAGTAATTTTTCCCCCAGCAAGCTGCCCACACGCCCGTAGCCTACCAGTAGCGCATGGTTGCAAATATCCACTGGGATCTGCTTCTCTTCTTCGATTGCCTCTTCCAGAGTCTGCTCTTCCAGCGTTTCAGTCTTCGCCAGATATTTCTCCAACAGCGCGAACAACACCGGGTTAAGCATAATCGACAGGATTGCCCCTGCCAGTACCAGGTTTTGCCCAGCCTGCGGCAGCAGATCCAACGCCATCCCCAGCCCCGCCAGGATAAAAGCGAATTCACCAATCTGCGCCAGGCTGGCGGCGATAGTTAACGCCGTACGTTGGGAGTGACCAAACAGTCGCACCAGGAAAAACGCGGCTAACGACTTACCAAACAGAATAATCGCCAGTGTTGCCAGCACCGCCAGCGGTTGCTGAATCAGAATTAACGGATCAAACAACATCCCGACGGAGACAAAAAACAGCACCGCAAACGCATCGCGTAATGGCAGCGTATCGTGGGCGGCACGGTGACTCAGTTCAGACTCGTTCAGTACCATTCCGGCAAAGAACGCGCCGAGTGCGAAGGAGACGTCAAACAGCTCCACCGCACCAAAGGCAATCCCTAACGCCAGTGCCAGCACCGACAGGGTAAACAGCTCACGGGAACCGGTTGCTGCGCTGCGTGCCATAATCCACGGCACCAGACGGCGACCTACCAGCATCATAATGGCGATAAATGCGATCACCTTGCCGATGGTGATTCCCATATCAACGGCCAGCGTCGCGAAGCCCACATCGCCCTGTTCCATCATTCCTGCTACTGCGGGCAGCAATACCAGCGTCAGAACCATGACCAGGTCTTCCACGATCAACCAACCGATGGCGATTTGCCCACGCTGGCTGTCTATTAATTGCCTTTCTTCAAGAGCGCGTAGTAACACCACGGTACTGGCGGTGGAAAGACATAAACCGAATACGATACCGGTCATTAACGACCAGCCCAGCACGGCAGAGAGCGCCATACCCAGCAGCGTCGCCACGGCTATCTGGGCGATCGCGCCGGGAATAGCGATGGACTTTACCGCCATCAAATCCTTGAGCGAAAAATGCAAACCGACGCCGAACATCAGCAAAATCACGCCCAGCTCTGCCAGTTCCGGCGCAAGCTTGGTATCGGCAACAAAGCCCGGAGTGAATGGTCCTGCCAGCACACCTGCTAACAGATATCCCACCAGAGGAGAAATACGAAGTTTATTGGCCAGCATGCCGAGGATAAAGGCGAGCACAAGGCCGCCAACAATGGTGGTAATAAGCGGGGTGGCGTGATGCATTCCGTCTCCTTTTCCTGGTGGTTAGTGTCCATTTTTGGCCGGGAAAACCAAAACTACAGGTAATAGTTTATGACAATTTCATTGATGATGTTTATGAATAATTGTTGAATTTTGCAAAAAAATGGAATTAGCTGCAAAAAAATCACGGATCGGAAAACAGAAGGCGGTTTAACAGAGGAAAGGCTTATGGCGACTGTAAAACGATGCAGCCAAAGTTTGCCTTTGGCTGCAATGAAATCAGTCTTTATGCCGGTTATCAGGCAGGAATATGGTTAACATCCCCAATAGTGGCAGGAAAGCACAGATTTTATAGACTAACTCGATGCTGGTGTGGTCGGCGATAAGCCCCAGAACTGCCGCTCCCAGACCTCCCATGCCGAAAGCAAAGCCGAAAAAGAGTCCAGAAACCATACCGATACGTCCCGGAAGCAGCTCCTGAGCGTAGACCAGAATGGCAGAGAACGCTGAAGCGAGGATAAATCCAATAATTACTGTTAAAACCCCCGTCCAGTACAGGCTGGCGTAGGGTAAAATCAGCGTAAACGGCGCAACGCCGAGGATAGAGCCCCAAATCACATATTTTCGCCCAATTTTATCCCCTACAGGCCCGCCGATCACCGTACCTGCGGCAACGGCAAACAGGAAGGCAAACAGATGAAGCTGGGCATTCTGGATAGATAATCCGAATTTTTGCATCAGATAAAAGGTGTAATAGCTGCTGATGCTCGCCATATAGAAATATTTCGAGAAAATCAGGATTAACAGAATGCTGACCGCCAGTACCACTTTGTTGCGCGGCAGTGGATTGATAATCGTCGCTTTGGGTTTTCCTTTATTCATGCGGTGCTGTGCAGAGTACCAACGGCTGATTTGCGCCAACACCACGATAGCCAGCAGTGCCGCAAGCACAAACCAGGCAACGTTACCTTTACCATAAGGCGCGATAATCACTGCCGCCAGCAAGGGCCCCAGGGAACTGCCAAAGTTGCCGCCGACCTGGAAGATCGATTGCGCCAGACCATGACGCCCACCAGAGGCCATCCGGGCCACGCGGGAAGATTCCGGGTGAAAGACCGATGAACCGGTGCCGACCAGCGCCGCCGCCAGCAGAACTGCGCCAAAACTGCCCGCCAGGGCCAGCAGCACCAGACCACTTAAGGTAAAGCACATACCAATCGGCAACGACCACGGCATCGGATATTTATCTGTCCAGTAACCGACCACCGGTTGCAGTAGCGAAGAGGCGAGCTGGAAGGTGAGGGTTATCATGCCAATTTGCATAAATGTCAGAGAAAATTCTGACTGAAGCAGCGGATAAATCGCCAGAATCAGCGATTGGATCATGTCGTTCAGAAGATGTGAGAGGCTGATAGCCCCTAAAATACCAAACGATGTTCGGGCCTTGGTCGTTGACGCAGCCGCGCCCGCCACAGGCTGGGATTGTTCACTCATTGCCATAGGAACGTCACTTTTTCAGGGTTGCGATGTAAAGAATGATCTTACTTGTGATTATTACCCGACTAACATACCTGTATGTGCCGCCTGAAGGAAGTCTCAACGCTGAATACAGAATTTCTAATCTGGATGCAGATTTATCTTCATCGGACGCAGACTTGTCTATGATGTCGCGTCATACTATTTTTCAACACGTTGAAATCTGGTCAGGGAGAGAAGTATGAAATTATTGCAGCGGGGCGTGGCGTTAGCACTGTTAACCACATTGACACTGGTGAGTGAAACTGCTCTGGCGTATGAACAGGATAAAACCTACAAAATTACAGTTCTGCATACCAATGATCACCATGGTCATTTTTGGCGCAATGAATATGGCGAATATGGTCTGGCGGCGCAAAAAACGCTGGTGGATGGTATCCGTAAAGAGGTTGCGGCTGAAGGCGGTAGCGTGCTGCTACTTTCCGGTGGCGACATTAACACTGGCGTGCCCGAGTCCGACTTACAGGATGCCGAACCTGATTTTCGCGGTATGAATCTGGTGGGCTATGATGCAATGGCGCTCGGTAATCATGAGTTTGATAACCCGCTCACCGTATTACGCCAGCAGGAAAAGTGGGCAAAGTTCCCGTTGCTTTCTGCCAATATCTACCAGAAAAGTACCGGCGAGCGCCTGTTTAAACCATGGGCGCTGTTTAAGCGTCAGGATCTGAAAATCGCCGTTATTGGCCTGACGACGGATGACACAGCGAAGTTAGGCAACCCAGAAAACTTCACCGATATTGAGTTCCGTAAACCCGCCGATGAAGCGAAGCTGGTGATTCAGGAGCTGCAACAGACAGAAAAGCCAGACATTATTATCGCGGCGACCCATATGGGGCATTACGACAATGGTGAGCACGGCTCTAACGCACCGGGTGATGTGGAGATGGCACGCGCACTGCCTTCCGGATCGCTGGCGATGATCGTCGGTGGTCACTCGCAAGATCCGGTCTGCATGGCGGTAGAAAATAAAAAACAGGTCGATTACGTGCCGGGTACGCCATGCAAACCTGATCAACAAAATGGCATCTGGATTGTGCAGGCGCATGAGTGGGGCAAATACGTGGGACGGGCTGATTTTGAGTTTCGTAATGGCGAAATGAAAATGGTGAACTACCAGCTGATTCCGGTGAACCTGAAGAAGAAAGTGACCTGGGATGACGGAAAAAGCGAGCGTGTGCTTTACACCCCTGAAATTGCTGAAAACCAGCAAATGATCTCGCTGTTATCGCCGTTCCAGAATAAAGGTAAAGCGCAGCTGGAAGTGAAAATAGGCGAAACCAATGGTCGCCTGGAAGGTGACCGCAGCAAAGTGCGTTTTGTACAGACCAATATGGGGCGATTAATTCTGGCAGCACAAATGGATCGCACTGGCGCTGACTTCGCGGTGATGAGCGGTGGTGGGATTCGTGATTCTATCGAAGCAGGTGATATCAGCTATAAAAACGTACTGAAAGTGCAGCCGTTCGGCAATGTGGTGGTGTATGCCGACATGACGGGTAAAGAGGTGATTGATTACCTGACCGCTGTGGCGCAGATGAAACCGGATTCGGGGGCCTACCCGCAATTTGCCAATGTTAGCTTTGTGGCGAAAGACGGCAAACTGAACGACCTGAAAATCAAAGGTGAGTCGGTCGATCCGGCGAAAACCTACCGTATGGCGACATTAAACTTCAATGCCACCGGCGGTGATGGCTATCCGCGTCTTGATAACAAACCGGGCTATGTGAATACCGGCTTTATTGATGCTGAAGTGCTGAAAGCGTATATCCAGAAAAACTCGCCGCTGGATGCGAATGCTTATGAACCGAAAGGTGAGGTGAGCTGGCAGTAATCCGAAAGTGCCGGATACTCACATCCGGCACAACACTTAATCCCGGCGGGCGATATCGGCAAATTTGGCATCAAGGATCTTCGCCAGGTCGCTTGCTGCCAGTTCGATATCCAGTCCGCGCTTGCCGCCGGAAACATAAATAGTGGCAAATTCTTGTGCAGGGGCGTCGATAATCGTCGGCAGACGTTTTTTCTGCCCCAGTGGACTAATCCCCCCAACCAGGTATCCCGTCGAACGCTGCGCGACCATCGGATCGGCCATCTCAACTTTCTTGGCACCCAGCGCTTTTGCTACTTTTTTAAGATCCAGTTGACCTGCGACCGGCGTAACGGCCACTGCCAGATGTTTCATATCACCGTTCACTGCGACCAGCAGCGTTTTGTAGACCTGATCCGGATTCAAACCTAATTTTTTGACGACTTCATCGCCAAAATTGGTTTCAGCCGGATCGTGCTCGTAGGTATGAATTTGAAACGAAATCTTGTTTTTTTCGAGTAATTTAACTGCGGGTGTCATGGTGATTTTCCTGCCTTAAACAAAAAAACGAAGCAAGCATACGCCTATTGGCGGTCCAAAAAAAAGAGTCATCTTGCCTAAGAGTATTGGCAGGATGGTGAGATTGAGCGACAATCGAGTTACACCGTCGCTTAAAGTGACGGCATAATAATAAAAATATGAAATTCCTCTTTGACGGGCCAATAGCAATATTGGCCATTTTTTTATTTCAGCATCTGCGGCAGATTACCTTCGCCATACAGATGCAACGCACCGACCGCCACCACGTAGCGCCCTGGCGGCATAGCATGCAGTTTATCCCGCCAGGCGAGATTTCGCTGATGCATCAGCACATCGTACAGCGACTGACTGAACGTACTGGGCAGCGTTATTTCATTATTTTGCGGCGGCGCATTTAGCCACCAGCTCATCATTTGTTGCAGTAACCGAGCGTTGGTGTGCCAGTGAGTCAGCGTATCGTCCAGCAGCGCCAGTCCTTTGTCAGGGAGCTGGAGTAAAATGGCAATCTGATTTTCTGCCCCTTCCAGTTCAATCACGGGTTTATGTTGTTGTTTCGCCGCCTGCAATAGCTGGTAATCGATACCATATTCTGCCCGCAGTCCCAGCTTTTGTGCCTGTGTCGCCTGAAGAACCATCGCGATTTGCCACAGCGGTTGGGTAGAAAAGAGTGAGGGGGAAATGCCCATCTCCTGGCTGATATGTTGCAGGTTTTGCAATTGCTCCTCGCTGATACGCTCTTCCAGAGCCTCGCAGGCAGGCAAATTATCAAAAGGCGTATCGCTGGTGGAAACATCCGCCTCGACGATCAGCGCATCGGCGTTTTTGAGCTTTTTGAGCAAACGGGTGGGCAGGGGAGCCATATCGTGGCTACCCATATGAATACTGCCGATCAGATGAAAATGGCGATTGCCGGGAAGAGAGATATCGATAGCAGGCCAGGTGTAATGATTACCGCGCAGCGCGGCCCAAAGCGTTTTTACCCGGTACAACAGATCCATACGACCTCCCTTTGTGAAATATCATGCTAGCGCGCGGGGAGGGATGGCGCAAATGGAGTTGGGGACTTGTTTAATGTGTTTGTATGATTCAGTATGTTCTTGTATCACTATTCACAGGGAAGCAACAGTTAAAAACTATGAAACAGGCAACAAGAAAACCGACGACACCCGGAGATATTCTTCTCTATGAATATCTGGAACCGCTCGCTTTGAAAATCAATGAGTTAGCAGAGTTGCTGCATGTTCATCGTAATAGCGTCAGTACACTGATCAATAATAATCGTAAACTCACCACTGAAATGGCATTCCGTCTGGCGAAAGTTTTTGATACCACAGTCGATTTTTGGCTAAACCTCCAGGCGGCAGTTGATCTTTGGGAAGTTGAAAACAACATGCGCACCCAGGAAGAATTGGGACGGATTGAAACAGTGGCTGAATATTTGGCACGCCGTGAAGAGCGTGCAAAAAAGGTCGCGTAAGGCCAAAACATCGCTTCATCTCGTAGGCCGGATAAGGCGTTCACGCCGCATCCGGCAGTCATGCGTCGATGCCAAATGCGCCGCCCTAAAGCAGCGCATCCGCAATGACGTACTTATTCCTTCGGTTTAAACCGCAGCAACCGGTTGGCGTTACTCACTACGGTAATCGACGAGAGCGCCATTGCCGCTCCGGCAACCACCGGGTTAAGCAGCGTTCCGGTGAACGGCCACAAAATACCGGCAGCGACCGGAATACCGATACTGTTGTAAATAAACGCGCCCAGCAGGTTTTGCTTCATGTTACGTAACGTGGCGCGGGAAATCGCCAGTGCGTCTGCCACGCCCATCAGGCTGTGGCGCATCAGGGTAATCGCCGCGGTTTCAATGGCAACATCACTGCCGCCACCCATTGCAATACCAACATCTGCCTGGGCCAGCGCTGGCGCGTCGTTAATGCCGTCGCCCACCATTGTCACCTGACGTCCTTCACTTTGCAGGCGTTTAATCGCTTCAGCTTTACCGTCCGGCAGCACCCCGGCAATCACCTCATCAATCCCGGCTTCTTTGGCGATCGCATTGGCGGTGGTTGGGTTATCCCCGGTTAGCATCACCAGACGATATCCCGCTTTATGCAGACGTTGCAGCGCCGCCACGCTATCACTACGCAACGGATCGCGTACAGCCAGCAGGGCTACCGCTTTTCCGTCAACCGCCAGCAGCACAGGCGTTGCCCCTTGCGATGCCTGAGCTGAAATATCTGTTTCAATCGCTTTAGTATCGACTTGCTGGTCATTTAACAGCGCCTGATTACCCAGCAATAACGCATGACCTTCTGCTTCACCGCTCACGCCCAGCCCCCGCAATGTGCGGAAACCGTTGACCTGCGGCAACTGCACATCGCCTGCTTTATCGAGGATCGCTCGTGCCAGTGGATGGCTGGAACCTTGCTCCAGTGCCGCCGCCAGACGCAATGCCTGCGCTTCATCAACATCAGCAAAAGTTTTCACTGCGACAACCTGCGGCTTCCCTTCGGTCAGCGTCCCGGTTTTATCGAACACTACGGTATCGAGCGTACTGGCGCGTTGCAACGCGTCGGCGTCCCGCACCAGTACACCAAACTCTGCCGCCCGCCCAACACCGGAAATAATCGACATCGGCGTCGCCAGCCCCAGCGCACACGGACAGGCGATAATCAGCACCGTGGTGGCAATCACCAGGGTATAGACAATCTGCGGTGCCGGACCAAAGAAATACCAGATTGCTGCACTGACCAGCGCAATCAGCACCACCACCGGCACAAATACGGCAGAGATTTTATCTGCCAGCTGACCGATTTCTGGCTTACTGCTCTGAGCCTGGCGCACCATACGAATAATCCGCGACAGCGTGGTATGGCTGCCAACTGCACTGGCGCGAAACAGCACGCTGCCATCCTGCACCACTGTCCCGGCATGGACGCTATCGCCTTCGCCTTTTTGCTGTGGGATTGGTTCGCCCGTCAGCATCGCTTCATCCAGCCACGCTTCGCCCTGGGTAATCTCTCCATCTACCGGCACGCGGTCGCCGGTCGTCAGGCGCAGCAACATACCAGGCTGAACATCAGCCAGCGGCACGCTTTTTTCACCCTCTGCGGTGACCAGACGCGCCGTCGGCGGGGTTAAATCGAGTAACTTCTCCAGCGCTTTAGAAGAACGCTGGCGTGCGCGCGCTTCCAGCATATGGCCGAGATTAATCAGACCAATAATCATCGCGCTGGCTTCGTAATAAAGATGTCGCGCTTCCATCGGGAACCACTGCGGCCACAGGTTGACGCTCATCGAATAGATCCACGCCACACCAGTACCCAGCGCCACCAGCGTATCCATCGTCGCCGCACCGTTTAGCAGGCTTTTCCATGCGCTGCGATAAAAATGCCCGCCGGCGAAAACCATTACCGCCAGGGTTATCAGGCCGATAACCAACCACAGGCTGCGGTTGTCGGCGGTGACCATCATGTTATCGCCGATCATCCCCCAGACCATTACCGGGATACCCACCGCCAGTGCAACAATTGCCTGCCAGCGGAAGCGCTTCATCGTAGCGACGGCGGTTTCCTGCTGGCGCTCGCGGCGTTTAGTTTCATCTTCAATCGCTTCCGCGCCGTAGCCCGCTTTTTCCACCGCTTGCACTAAATCTTGTGGGGAGGCACTGCCCATCACCAGCGCAGTACGCTCCGCCAGGTTTACCCGTGCCTGAGTGACGCCCGGTACGCTTTGCAGCGCATTTTGTACGCGGGTGACACAGCTGGCGCAGCTCATGCCGCTCAGCAGCAACTGCTGGCTGTCATCGTCATCGGCAGTCGCTGCCGGAAGCGCCTCAGAAACCGCTGTCAGTGCTTCCGACGGGATTGATGACTCCGCCAGCGGTTTAGCCTTTGGGTGGCTTACAGATGCGTCATAACCCGCTTGTTTGATGGTTTCGATCAGCTGTTCTGCACTGGCAGTCCCGGTAACGTGCGCTTCAGTGATAGACACATCTACCTGCTCAACATCAGGGCGCTGTTCGAGACTTTCTTTCACGCGTTTAACGCAGTGACCGCAGGACAGGCCGTCCAGGGTCAGGTCGATAGTTTGTGACATAAAACACTCCTTTAAGACAGTTTTGACTGACTGTGATAAAGGTTAAACCTTCCAGCAAGGGGAAGGTCAAGAAATTAATAAACCAGGCGGGTAAAAGTCCGTAAAGATTAAAAAAATCGGCTCAATTTGCATCAGGATTAGACATTTATCTCTTTGTTTTCCTGCAGTTAAGTTGTGGGTGCTAAGTTAAATCAGGGTGCCTGAAAATCGGCACTGGGGTGAGGAATTACCTCCCGCATCTATAAAAAGGGGTTAACAAAAGATGTTAGATGCAAACAAATTACAGCAGGCAGTGGAGCAGGCTTACACCCAATTTCACTCACTTAACGACGGACAGAATGCCGATTACATTCCCTTTCTGGCGGTAGTCCCAGGTGTGATGGGAATTGCCGCGTTCTTACCACCGCTGGACGAAGAAGGCAACAGTGTTCGCGGTCAAAAAATGGTGGCATCGGTCGCTAAACAACTCGGCTATAACGTGTTTAAGGGCTGATCATGATGAACACGGAAGGGAATAACGGTAACAAACCCCTCGGTCTATGGAACGTCGTTTCCATCGGCATTGGGGCAATGGTGGGGGCGGGGATTTTCGCGCTGCTGGGGCAGGCTGCGTTGCTAATGGAAGCGTCGACCTGGGTCGCCTTTGCTTTTGGCGGTATTGTGGCGATGTTTTCCGGTTATGCCTATGCGCGTTTGGGGGCAAGCTATCCCAGCAATGGCGGTATTATCGACTTCTTTCGTCGCGGATTAGGCAACGGCATCTTTTCGCTGGCGCTCTCGTTACTGTACCTGTTGACGCTGGCGGTAAGCATCGCCATGGTCGCCCGTGCTTTTGGCGCTTATGCTGTGCAGTTTTTGCATGAAGGCAGCCAGGAGGAGCACCTTATTTTGCTCTACGCGTTGGGGATCATTGCGGTGATGACGCTATTCAACTCCTTAAGCAACCATGCGGTAGGGCGGCTGGAAGTGATCCTCGTCGGCATTAAAATGATGATCCTGTTATTGCTGATTATTGCCGGAGTCTGGTCGCTGCAACCGGCGCATATTTCCGTCTCTGCGCCCCCCAGCTCCGGTGCGTTCTTCTCCTGTATCGGGATAACCTTTCTTGCTTATGCGGGCTTTGGCATGATGGCGAACGCGGCAGATAAAGTGAAAGATCCGGCGGTCATTATGCCACGGGCGTTTCTGGTGGCGATTGGTGTTACCACGCTGCTTTACATCGCGCTGGCGCTGGTACTGCTGGGCGATGTATCGGCATTAGAGTTAGAAAAATATGCTGATACCGCTGTAGCGCAGGCTGCTTCTCCGCTCCTCGGGCATGTGGGTTATGTGATCGTCGTCATCGGTGCTTTACTGGCGACGGCTTCAGCCATCAACGCGAATCTGTTCGCTGTGTTTAACATCATGGACAACATGGGCAGCGAACGCGAACTGCCGAAGTTAATGAATAAATCCCTGTGGCGGCAGAGTACCTGGGGCAACATTATTGTCGTGGTGTTGATTATGCTGATGACGGCGGCGCTGAATTTAGGCTCACTTGCCAGCGTTGCCAGCGCCACCTTTTTGCTCTGCTACCTGGCGGTTTTTGTGGTGGCGATCCGATTACGTCATGATATTCACGCTTCGTTGCCGATTCTTATCGTTGGCACGTTGGTTATGTTATTGGTGATCGTAGGCTTTATTTACAGTCTCTGGTCCCAGGGCAGCCGTGCGTTGATATGGATTATTGGCGTACTCTTACTCAGCCTTATTGTGGCAATGGCCATGAAGCGCAATAAAGCCATATAAAACCTCTCTGTGCGCAGTACTTTCTGTACTATTGTGGCGACGGTCGATATTCGCACCGGCAAAAAAACGTGCTTGAATATCTGTTTAAACCCTTTAACAAAGCACAGGAGGCGTTGCGCGAACGATGAACATTAGCGATGTAGCAAAAATTACCGGCCTGACCAGCAAAGCCATTCGCTTCTATGAAGAGAAGGGACTGGTGACGCCGCCGATGCGCAGCGAAAACGGTTATCGTATTTACACGCAGCAGCATCTCAACGAATTGACCTTACTGCGCCAGGCACGCCAGGTGGGCTTTAATCTGGAAGAGAGCGGCGAACTGGTGAATCTGTTTAACGACCCGCAGCGCCACAGCGCCGATGTAAAACGGCGCACTCTGGAGAAGGTAGCGGAGATCGAACGGCATATCGAAGAACTGCAATCCATGCGCGACCAGCTGCTGGCGCTGGCGAATGCTTGCCCCGGTGATGACAGCGCAGAGTGCCCGATTATCGAAAATCTCTCCGGCTGCTGTCATCATCGGGCGGGGTGACTAAGGCTGACGGTAATAGTCGTCCATTATTTTCGTCAATTCCGGACGTTCGCCGTCATCGTTGATGGCAAAATCAAGAAAAAAGGCATCTGCTTGCGGCGTTCGGTTTTGTGCCATTAACCTGAAGGTTATGTGGCGATGTCGGGCATAAGTTGGCTCGTGTGTAATGAAACGGGCAAAATTAATAAATAGTGTGTAATTGTGATAAAAAAGCGCCTGCAAAATAACTTCGGGTAACTCGTCGCCCGTCAATCCTTCGTTGATCATTCGCGCTATGTTTGCTTCGCTCAAATTCCCGGCTTCAGCAATTTGCCAGGCTTGATTCAGTGAAGGGTAACGACTGACACTCTGCGTCAACTCTTTTGACCAGTTTTCGTATATGCAGACGTGCTGATCGGGGCCGAAACTCTCCCATGCGCTGGCCGGTAATTTGTTCCATGGCGTGATTTTGGGAACGCGCCACTGCAACTCTGTTTTTTGCAGAAATTCCCCGCCCGGAAATAACAGTTTTTGCTGCTCCTCATTAAAATGGGTCGCAGTACTGATCACCAGTGTTTTCAGCGGACGCCCTTCCAGCGCGGCAGCAGTGGCTTTATGGTGCCCGTCGAGCATGACGCACAGGTATGAATCAGTGAGATACCAGGCCAGAGCGCGGATGTCGGGTTTATCTCGATACCAGGTCGCCCGTTCTGGATTAAAATGTGATGGCGGTTGCCCTGGAAGAAGGAAACAGGGGGCGGTGTCACTGTAATAGCCATATTCATGATCCCAGATGGCAACCGTTGCCGGGTTACTACTGCGATGGTCCGTTGCCGCCCAAAAGAAGTGTCCGTTACCATCAGTCGGGTAAAGTTCGCGATCTTCCAGCAAGTAATAGCCATCAGCAAGGCATGAGAACAGTGGCGTCAGTGCGGTAAAGGCGTCCATCATGTCAGACCATGGGCGATTCCAGTTTTCGATGGCAGACAAAAATTGCGCGACGCCCTGTTCATCAGCCGCAAAACCGCTGTAGACAAACTCCGCGCAGGTGGGGCAGCTAGCCTTGGACCAGAAACGTATCAATGGTATATCTTGCCAGGAGAGCGAATGAATACTTGCATCAGTGTGCGGATCGTTAACCACACACTGACGCAGAAACCCTTTTCCAGACTTTACGGAAAAAATGACGCCTGTGGTGGTCTGTCTCAGCAGGCGTACTTCAGGCTTTCTAAAGGGGAAGATCATGCTACTCCTTAGCCAAAAATTCATATCCCTGAACTGTGCCAGAAAATAACCGTGGTGGCTGTCACCCTTTAAACGGGAAAGGTGCTCATTAGCTGTTAATGCCATTTTGCGTGGAAAGAATATGCTACAAGCTTTCTACCAAAATACGACCTGACTGAAATAAGCTTTTCCGGATTTCGTTACTGACATTCACTGCGTGAACCCGGAGGATAATAACACCACTTGCAAAAACGCAAAGAAAAATGCGCCAATAATCATAATATACGTTTTTTCTTTTCTTTCATTTTAAATAACTCACAAACTGGCCTTTCTTCAACAGTTTGTAGGCCTGATAAGACGCGTTAGCGTCGTATCAGGCATCGGCGCATGACAGCCGGATGCGGCGTACACGCCTTATCCGGCCTACGTTCGCACACAGCCTGGCAGGTTTGTAGGCCTGATAAGACGCGTTAGCGTCGCATCAGGCATCGGCGCACGACAGCCGGACGCGGCGTACACGCCTTATCCGGCCTACGTTCGCGCACAGCCTGGCGGGTTTTGTAGGCCTGATAAGACGCGTTAGCGTCGCATCAGGCGATGACTGCACGGATGAGCAGCGTTATCCCTTCTATCGCAATCACCTCAACATGCGTACCTGCGGCTAAATCCTCGCTGGCGCTGACAGGCCATGAACTGTCGCCGACGCGCATATGACCGCGTCCGTTAACCAACGGCGTTTCCAACACAAAACGTCGGCCAATTAGCTGCTGCCCGCGCTGGTTTAAATGACTGTCGCTGTGCTTTTGTTCGCGACCCCGCCGCGACAACCATTTCCACCACAGCCAGGCGGCAAGCAGCGTCAGGACGGAAAACATCACCCCTTGCCACTCCCAACCCAGCGGCACCAGCCAGACCATCAGACCGGTAATCACCGCTGCCACGCCGCTCCACAACAGATAACCGTTTCCACCCAACATCTCGGCTGCCAGCAGCAACCCGCCGAGACTGAGCCAGAAAATATGTGGATGAACGACCATTAACTCCATCATGGCTGAGTCCGCTTGTTGGCGCTGTCTTTCACCAGCTCAGCAATCCCGGCAATCGACCCCATCAGGCTGCTGGCTTCTAATGGCATCATCACAACTTTGCTGTTACTGGAAGACCCGATTTGCTGCAACGCTTCGGTGTATTTCTGCGCTACGAAGTAGTTCACCGCCTGAATATCTCCGGAGGCAATGGCTTCAGATACCATTTTGGTGGCGCGGGCTTCTGCTTCAGCGGAACGTTCACGCGCTTCAGCCTGTAAAAATGCCGACTGACGTTCGCCTTCCGCTTTCAGGATTTGCGATTGTTTTTCACCTTCCGCTTTGAGAATTTCCGCCTGACGAATCCCTTCCGCTTCAAGGATGTAAGCGCGTTTAGTACGTTCCGCTTTCATCTGCGCGTTCATTGAAGAGATAAGTTCAGCCGGTGGGCGCACGTCGCGAATTTCAATACGGGTGACTTTAATTCCCCATGGGTTGGTGGCCTCATCGACAATACGTAGCAGACGTGAGTTGATGCTGTCGCGTTGGGAGAGCATTTCATCAAGTTCCATTGAACCCAGTACGGTACGGATGTTAGTCATGGTCAGGTTGATGATCGCCAGCTCCAGATTGCTGACTTCATAAGCGGCGCGCGGGGCATCAATTACCTGAATAAAACAGACTGCGTCGATGGTAACGTTGGCGTTATCTTTCGAGATAACTTCCTGGGAGGGGATATCGAGCACTTGCTCCATCATATTGATCTTGCGACCAATGCGATCCATAAACGGCACCACCAGGCTTAGCCCCGGCTGTAACGTTTTGGTATAGCGACCAAAGCGTTCTACCGTCCATTGATAACCCTGCGGCACGATTTTAACGCCCGCGCCGACAATGACCAGCGCGACAAAAATGAGAATCGGGATAAAGATAAGCATCGGAAAAACCTCCTGTTGTACCGTCTATAATCCGCAAAATTGCTGCTTGATTAAGCAAATTATACCTGATTACTGAAAGAGAGTTCCCCCTTATTTCTGCGAAGGATAAACTGTTTTTAGTAAAAATCAGAAAAAGGGAACAGCGATGCAGAAAAATAGTCCTTTGCTTCAGCTACAAAACGTTGGATATCTGGCTGGTGAGGCGAAAATTCTTAATGGCATCAATTTTTCGCTGCGTGCTGGCGAATTTAAGTTAATTACCGGCCCCTCAGGTTGTGGCAAAAGTACGCTGCTGAAAATTGTTGCTTCATTAATCAGCCCAACCAGCGGAACACTACTGTTTGAAGGTGAGGATGTCAGCACACTAAAGCCAGAAATCTATCGCCAGCAAGTTTCTTACTGTGCTCAGACTCCGATGCTGTTTGGCGACACGGTCTACGATAACCTGATCTTTCCCTGGCAGATCCGTAACCAGCAGCCCGACCCGGCTATTTTTCTCGATTTTCTCGAACGTTTCGCTTTGCCGGACAGCATTTTGATGAAGAATATCGCCGAGTTATCTGGTGGTGAAAAACAACGCATCTCATTGATTCGTAACCTGCAATTTATGCCAAAGGTATTATTGCTGGATGAAATCACCAGTGCGCTGGATGAGAATAATAAACATAACGTCAATGAGATGATTCATCGCTATGTGTGCGAGCAAAATATTGCCGTGCTGTGGGTGACACACGATAAAGACGAAATTAATCATGCGGATAAAGTGATTACGTTGCAACCGCATGCCGGAGAAATGCAGGAAGCACGCTATGAACTCGCATAATATTACCAACGAATCATTGGCACTGGCATTAATGCTGGTGGTGGTGGCAATCTTAATTAGCCATAAAGAAAAACTGGCGCTGGAGAAAGATATTCTCTGGAGTGTCGGGCGGGCGATAATTCAGTTGATTATTGTCGGCTATGTGCTGAAATATATATTCAGCGTGGATGATGCCAGCCTGACATTATTGATGGTGCTATTTATCTGCTTTAATGCGGCGTGGAATGCGCAAAAACGCAGTAAATATATTGCTAAAGCTTTTATCTCATCGTTTATTGCCATTACGGTCGGGGCGGGAATTACCCTGGCGGTGCTGATTCTCTCAGGGTCGATTGAATTTATCCCGATGCAGGTGATCCCTATCGCCGGGATGATAGCCGGTAACGCCATGGTGGCGGTAGGGTTATGTTACAACAATTTAGGGCAACGTGTGATTAGCGAACAGCAACAGATTCAGGAGAAACTAAGTCTTGGCGCGACGCCAAAACAGGCTTCAGCGATATTGATTCGCGACAGTATTCGTGCGGCTTTAATTCCGACGGTCGATTCAGCAAAAACGGTTGGCTTAGTGAGTTTGCCAGGAATGATGTCCGGGCTGATATTTGCCGGGATTGATCCGGTGAAGGCGATTAAATATCAGATTATGGTGACCTTTATGCTGCTCTCAACCGCCAGCTTGTCGACCATTATTGCCTGCTATTTAACCTATCGTAAGTTTTATAATTCGCGCCACCAGTTGGTGGTGACGCAATTGAAGAAGAAATAATGCGATGCCTGATGCGACGCTGGCGCGTCTTATCATGCCGGCATGGCACCTGCAATATATTGGATTAGCTCGATTTGGTAGGCCGGATAAGGCGTTTACGCCGCATCCGGCGGTTATATGACGCAT
>NZ_PTRE01000066.1 GCF_002965065.1 Escherichia sp. MOD1-EC7003 | reverse complement strand
ATGGACATTAGTATCGGAAACAGGAAAGGGAGGCGAAAGACGGTTTAAATGATGCGCTTACGCATCTTGCTTCGCCACGCTGACCATTTCAGGGAACTGGTCAATGACCTGATGGAAAGATTTCGAGCGAGTTACGCAATTATTATCAGCAAGATTACAGGTGAGTTCGGCATATTTTCCTTTCTCTCCCATTTTTTCGACAAATACGTTGGCAACTTCCGAGCCAGCCTGGAAGTTATTATGGGTAATTTGCACCAGTGCAACATCATCCACAGGTATTTCGCGATTAATTAATATAACGGGAATACCTGCTTTTTTTGCTTTTTCAATGGCTGCAACACTGGCAGTGGAGTCGGCATTATCTAAAATAATACCCTGAACTTTTTTACCAATTGCAGTATCGATCAGTTCATTCTGTTTTTTGACATCTTCACCATGAGAAAGAATGGTCGTTTTATATCCCAGTTGCTGGGCTTTTTCACTGGCACCTTTCGCTTCCGAGGCGTAATAAGGATTATCCAGTGAATTGACCATAATCATAATGGTTCCTTTTTCTACCGCATGAGCAGAAAAAGAAAGAGCAGTCAGGGTCGCAGCGGTTAACAGTGTTAAACGTAATTTCATGACAATGTTCTCTCTGTGTTGTTATTGTCGGGTACGGTGAAACGACGTAAAGCCTGAATTATTTATGGGCCGGTATTCTCCTTCCGTTGGTTAGTCTTGTTCGTCAAATTGACGATGCCGGTTTCCATAATGTTCTGTTTACCGCATGACGCCACTCCTGCCATCTCTTTTGCAGTCGCTGATGACGCGCCATGTCCGGTTTAAATTCACTGTGTTCAGTTAATAACGCTTTTAAATCTGCAACGGTACCGGGGATAAGCGCTTTGCGGGCGAGCAGGCCCGCACCAATGGCTGAAAGCTCTGGCACATCACTGCGCATCACCGGGCAACCCAGCAGATCCGCCTGATATTGCATCAACCAGTCATTTTTGGTCGGGCCGCCATCCACCATTAACGCCGATAAGTGAAAATCATCATGCTGTTGCATTGTCTCCACTACATCTGCAATTTGATAAGTGATTGATTCCATTGTGGCACGAATCAAATGCGCGCGCTTTACGCCACGGCTTAAGCCACACACCACGCCGCGAGCTCTGTCATCCCACCATGGCGCGCCCAGGCCAGTGAGAGCAGGAACAAAATAAACACCCATAGTCGAATCCACTGAGGCTGGCAGGGTATTCAGTTCGTGGGCCAGCTCCGCGTCTGTCAGTTCACTTAAACCGGTGCTGTCAGCCATCCATGCCACGGCATCGCCGGTGTGGGGGATATTTCCTTCCAGACCGTAAATAATATTTTCGCCGTCATGCCAGGCAATGGTTGTGGCAAGTGTGGCGATATCACACTGAACAGAGTTGACGGGGGCCATGACGGAAGAACCGGTCCCATAGGTCGCTTTCACACATCCCGCTTCTCCCAACGCATGACCAAAAAGAGCGGCGTGAGAATCGCCCACCATCGCCATGACGGGAATACCATCCGGAATTGTTTTAAGCCCTCGGGTATAACCGAACAGGCCACTGGAAGGTTTAATTTCTGGCAATGCAGAGCGTGGAATGTGAAACAACGCCAGCATTTCCTCATCCCACTCGCCTGTTTTCAGGTTAAGTAATTGAGTTCGCGCGGCGTTAGAGTAGTCGCAGCAAAATGAATCGCCAGCAGTCAAGTTCCATAGCAACCAGGCATCAATGGTGCCGAGACAAATTTCACCCTGGTCGGCAAGTTGCACACCCTCAGGTGTAGATTCCAGTAGCCAACGCATCTTGGACGCGGAAAATAGCGGGGCGATAGGAAGACCCGTAGTCGTTTTAATTTGCTGCTCTTTGCCCTCGCGACGCAGTGTTTCACAAAACTCTGCACTGCGCGTGCATTGCCAGGTAATCGCCGCATTGAGTGGTTTTCCACTCTGACGATACCAGCCGATAGCCGTTTCACGCTGATTACTGATAGCCAGAGCCGCTACATTTTCTGCCCCCACGTGGTTGATGGCCTGGGCAATAACATCAAGCGAGTCAGAGATTAACGCTTCCCCGGATTGCTCAACCCAGCCTTCACGTGGCGTCTGAATAGCCAGTGGTTGAGAAAACTTCGCCACCACGTTACCGAAACCATCAAGTGCGATGGCTTTTGCATTGGTGGTACCCTCATCCAACGCAACAACGAACTCTTTATTTCCTGCAAACATAGGTAGTCTCCTGAGTCACATTGCATCCTGGCGTGGAAGGAGATGAGGCGTTCCTCATGGTCACGTTATTACTTCATCAGGCCCTGCTGTGACATTCTGTGTTAAGGCTTGAATATATATTCGGTGTTGATTATTTATTTATACCTTAGCCAGATTATTCTTCCTGAGCTAGAGAAAAAATCATCAAATGTGCTGACTATCACACTTAGAAGTGTGGTGATGGGGTGAGAAAACCGCGAGAAACAGGATTGTTGAATCCTTTCAGTTTCTTGATATTAAACGCTTTTTAAGCAAGCGCCTTTGCGAGAAGATTTTTTCGCAAAGGCGGGCAGAAGAAAGGGAGAAGAGGATTAATCCGCAATCAGCATTCTGGCGGTGGGGAAATCAGTGATCAAAACATCGATATACCCACCCTGCATGGCACCTTTGATGGCGGCAACTTTGTCTTTGCCGCCCGCCAGCGCCACCACATTCGGGCATTTTTTGATTTTATCCAGTGCCATACCAATCACAGGATCTTCATCGTCCTGCAATACGGGCTGACCATGTTTATCGTAGTAGTGCAGGCAGATATCACCCACGGCACCGCGATCCGCCAGTACCTGTAACATATCCTCGTGATAATAGTTGCCCGAGGTTTTTAGTAATTGCGAGGGTTCAAGGATACCGATGCCGACAATGGCGATATCGACGTCGTCAAATCTGGCGATAACGTCAGCCACATCCTGGCTTGCCACCAGGCGTTTTTTCTCTTCTACCGAACCTTCAATGCTTTGAGAAGGAAGCAACCAGGCTTCGCAATTCAGATGCTGGGCCAGGGTCTGCGTCAAAATAGTTGCCTGTACATTGCCGTTTGGCCCCACACCGCCCAGCAGCTGAATAACGCCGCTGGCTTTTAAGTTTTGGGCGTGAACTTCATCGACCATCGCGCGAATCGTAGAACTCCACGAAGAGACGCCAATGAAATCTTTTGGTCTTAAACGCGTTTCCAGATAGTGCGCGGCGGCAGAGCCGATGGCGCGTTTAATGGTGTGATCACTGGCATCATCTTCGGTATCGACAACAATCGCTTGTTTAATGCCATAACGATCTTCAATGCCTTTTTCCAGATTGAGAAAGATGTTTGATGGCTGGACAACGCTGATTTTAACCACGCCTTCTTTCTGGCAACGGGTTAGCGCTCTGGAGATAAATGACTGAGAAAGCGAGAGAAGTTGGGCGATGTCAGACTGTTTTCGCCCCTCAAGATAGTAAAGAGTGGCGATCTTCACCAGTAGCCGCTGTTCATCCTGCTTAGCCATATATTTCCCCGTAAATCATTAACGTACCGCCTTATCTTAGAGGCTTTTATCATACGCGAAAAAAGAAGACAGTTAAGTGTGATGGAGTTCTAACTTTAACCAATCCTTAAAATCAGCGATGGACAAAAACAAAAAACAGGCGGCATAATTGAATAAAGAATCATTATTGAATATATATTCAAGATGATATCAGGTCAACTGATGATTATCCGGACACGTAACTGACGGTGTAAGGAGGCAGAATGTTCCTGAGTATGATGCAGCAGCGTAAGTCTTGCCGCGCAACGCCCTGGGATTTCTGGTTTTTTTAGTCCCTGGTGGAATAAATATTCCAGATTGAAAATAAATTCAGAGGTATTAAATGAATCCCTATAGCTATGATATCCAGACCCTTGAGCGCAAAGCGCGGGCGGTACGCCGCCATATCGTGCGCTTAAATGCCAATAGCCCGGCAGGTGGACACACCGGGGCCGATCTCTCTCAGGTTGAATTACTGACCGCACTCTATTTTCGTATTCTCAATGTCGCACCGGATCGCCTTAACGACGATGACCGGGATATATACATTCAGTCAAAAGGCCATGCTGTTGGATGTTACTACTGTGTGCTGGCGGAAGCAGGATTCTTCCCACTGGAATGGCTTTCCACTTATCAGCAGCCAAATTCGCACTTACCAGGCCATCCGGTTCGGCAAAAAACGCCAGGTATTGAACTGAATACCGGAGCGCTGGGGCATGGTTTCCCTGTGGCTGTAGGACTTGCGCTGGCAGCGAAAAAAAGTCAAAGCCGTCGTCGTATCTTCTTAATTACTGGCGATGGTGAGCTGGCTGAGGGCAGTAACTGGGAAGCTGCACTGGCTGCGGCGCATTACGGGCTTGATAACCTGGTCATTATTAATGACAAAAATAATCTGCAATTAGCCGGGCCGACGCGCGAAATTATGAACACCGATCCTCTGGCAGAAAAATGGCTGGCATTCGGTATGAAGGTTACTGAATGTCAGGGCAATGATATGGCTTCGGTTGTCGCGACGCTTGAAGGGCTTAAACAGGAAGGCAAACCGAATGTGGTGATTGCCCACACCACCAAAGGGGCCGGTATTTCCTTTATACAGGGGCGTGCGGAATGGCATCACCGGGTGCCGAAAGGCGATGAAATTGAACAGGCACTGGAGGAACTCAAAGATGCGTAACAGTGAACATCTGGCAAATGTGATGGTTCAGGCGTTTATCGATGCCGTAAATGAGGGGATCGATTTGGTGCCTGTGGTGGCTGATTCAACGTCTACGGCAAAAATTGCTCCCTTTATTAAGCAATTCCCTGACCGACTGGTGAATGTGGGTATTGCCGAACAGAGCATGGTTGGTACAGCTGCCGGGCTGGCGCTGGGCGGCAAGGTGGCTGTTACCTGCAATGCCGCGCCGTTTCTTATCGCTCGCGCTAACGAGCAAATCAAGGTTGATGTCTGCTACAACTTTACCAACGTAAAATTGTTCGGTCTGAATGCCGGGGCGAGTTATGGACCGCTGGCGAGCACGCATCATGCAATTGATGACATTGCGGTTATGCGTGGTTTCGGCAATATTCAGATCTTTGCCCCGTCTTCACCGCTGGAGTGCCGTCAGGTGATTGATTATGCCCTTCGCTATCAGGGGCCTGTTTATATCCGTATGGACGGTAAAGCCCTGCCGGAAATCCACGATGAGGACTACCGATTTGTACCTGGTGCCGTGGTGACTTTACGCGAGGGCAGCGAACTGGCGCTGGTAGGCACAGGTTCTACCGTTCATGAGGTGGTCGATGCCGCAGAACTTTTAGCTCAGTCTGGTATCGCGGCTACAGTTGTCAGCGTACCGTCGATTCGCCCATGCGACACCAAAGCATTACTGGCAGCGTTAAAAGGATGCAAAGCAGTGATGACGGTTGAAGAGCATAACGTCAATGGCGGCCTTGGCAGCCTGGTCGCGGAAGTGTTGGCAGAGGCCGGAGCGGGGATCACATTAAAACGCGCGGGCATTATGGATGGAGAATATGCTGCAGCGGCGGATCGTGGGTGGTTGCGTCAGCATCATGGCTTTGATGCTGCCGGAATTGCAGCTCAGGCACGGGAAATGCTTTGAATTACCTGCCAGGCAACCCGCATGCGGCAGTGTGCGGGTTGCCTGGCAGGCACAAGGTAATAACGTTATTACCCCTTACTAACCACTGCACGGTATGGTCACCCTCCGACCCACTTATCTTCATCTGTTGATGCTGACAATTTCTGATTTGGTAGCGCAGAAATCCTGCTTCAGTTTGTCTCTCCGATGCCTTAAATGCACTCTCTTTGGCGGAAAATGCCAGTGTCAGCGCCAGAGAAAAGGCTAAACCGCAGTCTGCGAGTCGCTCGTGTTCTGCTGGTGTAATAATGTTGTCTGTCAATTCGGTCGCTGTTTGCGCAGAAAAAATTTCTTCGATATCAATGCCAATTGGTTGACGAGATACCACGGCTAATGCCGTAGCCCCACAGTGACTAATGCTGCCGTATACCCCCGTAGGCCACACCGGCTGGCGTTGTTTGCCGATTGCGGGTACGCCTTTATAGCCATATTCCCGCAACGCATGAACAGCAGCGATCCGTCCGGCTAAATGCTCTGTTTTACGTTTACGTCCAGCGTGTTGCAGTTGTGCGTAGTGCGGCAGCCAGAGTAAATCTTGCTCACAAAAATTCGCCGGATCGAACTCAACAAAATGCAGCGTATGTCCGGCAAAGGGGAGGGCGGTATGCGTAGTTTTCATATCGACCATATTCGAGACTGATGACAAACGCAAAACTGCCTGATGCGCTACGCTTATCAGGCCTACATGGTCCTGCAATATATTGAATTGGCAAGATTTTTGTAGGCCGGATAAGGCGTTCACGCCGCATCCGGCATGAACGACGCGCACTTTGTCAACAATCTGACGTTAGCATCAGAAGTGAGTGTTTACGCTCATATACCACGTACGTCCCGGCTCGTTATAGGTATACGCCCCGGCACCTGCGATATAGTTGGTTCCTGCCAGATCGCCCGTGGTCTGGGCATTACCCGCACGCCACAAACGCTTGTCGAACAGGTTGTCTACGCCGCCGGTCAGACTGACATTTTTCGTCACATCCCAGGTCGCGCTCAGGCCCACAATGCTGTACGGACTGATTTCTTTGGTTTCCGGGCCAACCGCTGGCTGGCCTTTATAGTTGTACTTCTTCGGCTGCTGCTTGCCGTACCAGGTAAAGGTTGTTTGCATCGACAAATCTTCCCGTGCCTGCCAACTCAGCATTGAGTTCAACGTATATTCCGGGATGATCGACAAACGGTCGCCCGTGGTTTTGTTTTCACTCTTCAGCATATAAGTGATGTTGTTGGTCCACATTACCGTTTCGCTAACCGGCACATTTAACGATCCTTCCAGACCTTCAACCACCGCTTTCGGCACGTTATCCCACTGATAGAGATCGGTGCCGGCTGCGTTTTGCCCTACAGCCACATAGCCCGCTTCAATCTTATTGCGATAATCGTTACGGAACCAGGTGACGCCCGCCAGCCAGCCGTCGCGTTTGAACTCCAGACCAATCTCCTTGTTGATACTGGTTTCTGCTTTCAGATCATCATTACCTTGCAGATAGCAGCCGCCCGCGCTGGCATAGCAGCCCTGACCTTTACTGTAGAGAATGTAGTTCGGGTTAGTCTGGTACAGACTCGGTGCTTTATAGGCGCGGGCAATACCCATTTTCAGGGTGAAGTCATCGCCTAAACCTTGCGATACGTTCAGCGCCGGGCTCCAGTTATCACCGACAATACTGTGATGATCGAAACGCAGCCCCGGCGTGACGATGGTGCTGTCAGTCAGCTCCATATTGTTTTCCGCAAATAGCGAGAAAATTTCTGCTTTTGAATATGGGCTACGGTCAGTGGCACTCACACCATCAATAGCACCGCCGGTATTCGTCCCGGTCAGCGCCTGGGTATTGGAACTTAAATCCTTCATCCGCTGCTGATTCCACTCTGTACCCAGCGTCAGCGTCTGGTTAACGAGAAAATCAATCGGCAGGTTAACTTCACTGTGCAGCATCACGTCATCGAGATCGATATCGACGAAATCCTGTGTCGCTTTTTCGTTAAATTTCCCTTCGGTGCCGCCCGCCAGACCTTCCGGTATACGCGAGTTACGGGTGTGTTCATACTGCACCCAGTTGCTGGTGGTCACGCCGTTATCCCAGCCGCCGTTCCAGGTCAGCGAGTAGTTCTGGCGATACAGGCGGTTAGTTTCATCGCCATATTTCGAGCGGGTATAGGAATCGGAGTTGGTGTTCTGGGTATCGCCCGCATACAGGTTACCCTGGCGGCTGTAACCTGCTTCCAGTTCGAGTGATTGCAGAGGCGCGAAATCCCAACGAACTACGCCATTGATATCTTTGTTGATCACCCCTTCGCGCCCGGCGGGTAACGTCGTGGCATAGGTTCCGGTACGCGCGGACTGATGACCGTCGTTAATATCCCACGCGTCGGCCTGGGTTTTGTCGAGGTTGCCGAAAAGACGGAAACTGAAATCACCACCCAGAGGGCCGGTGAGGCTAAAGTTGGTGCGTTTGGTGGCACCTTCCTCTTTATGTTCCGGCGCGTTGAAATAGGCGTCCCACGAACCATGCCACTCACCGCTGCCTTTTTTGGTGATGATGTTAACCACGCCACCCGCCGCGCCATTGCCATAACGCGCAGCAGCCGGACCACGCAGCACTTCAATACGTTCAATCATTTCAGGCGGCACCCAGGATGTATCACCACGGGTATCGCGCTCGCCACGCCAGCCCTGACGTACAGAGTTACGGCTGCTGACCGGCTTGCCATCAATCAAAATCAGTGTGTTTTCCGGCCCCATGCCGCGAATATCAATCTGGCGGTTATTACCACGCTGACCACTGGTGGAGTTGCCGGTCAGGTTAACGCCTGGCATGGTACGGATGATCTCCGACACATCGCGGGCAACGGGGTTTTTGCGGATTTCATCTGCGGTGATGGTTGAAACGCCAGGCGCCTGCAAGTTCTGCTCCGCGGCGGTAACGACAATAGTATCGTCGTGTGAAACAGGAGTATCGGTTGGCTCTTGTGCCTGTGCTACCCCATAAATCCCCAGATTGACCAACAAGGCCAGGGAATGAATCTTCTTGTTCATTGTTTTATTCCTGCATTTTTGCCACGAATTGCAACTGTCGGGCATGGCCGTCATCAATACGACGCACCCCGCTACCGCGAGAACCTTTGATCCTGAAAGACACGCAGTGCAGTTGGTTAATAAATGTCTGCGCTTCCCACGGCGCGCCATTACGCTATTGCAAATGCAAATGGTTATCAATAATATTATAAATATAATTCTGCAATAAATAAAAATTTACACAGTAAACATGGGGTTATGGTGTGACGGCGTTAAAAGTAGGAAATGAGAGCTGGTGGCAGTCGAAACATGGCCCGGAATGGCAGCGTCTGGATGACGAAAATTTTGAGGTCACTTTCTGGTGGCGTGATCCGCAAGGTTCAGAAGAATACTCGACGATAAAGCGCGTATGGGTCTACATCACTGGTGTGACCGATCATCATCAGAACAGCCAGCCCCAGTCGATGCAGCGAATCGCTGGGACCAATGTCTGGCAGTGGACGACGCAACTCAATGCCAACTGGCGCGGCAGCTACTGTTTTATTCCCACCGAACGCGATGACATTTTTTCTGCACCATCACCCGATCGCCACGAATTGCGCGAAGGCTGGCGAAAACTATTACCCCAGGCGATAGCCGATCCGCTGAATCCACAAAGCTGGAAAGGCGGGAGAGGGCACACTGTTTCTGCACTCGAAATGCCGCAAGCGCCACCGCAACCGGGATGGGATTGTCCGCAAGCGCCAGAAACGCCGGCCAAAGAAATTATTTGGAAAAGTGAACGGTTGAGAAATTCACGCCGTGTGTGGGTTTTTACCACTGGCGATGCAACAGCAGAGGAACGCCCGCTGGCAGTTTTGCTCGATGGCGAATTTTGGGCACAGAGTATGCCCGTCTGGCCTGCGTTGACTTCGCTGACCCATCGTCAGCAACTTCCTCCCGCCGTGTATGTGTTGATCGACGCTATCGACACCACGCACCGCGCCCACGAACTGCCGTGTGATGCAGATTTCTGGCTGGCAGTTCAGCAAGAGTTACTGCCGTGGGTGAAAACGATCGCCCCCTTTAGCGATCGCGCCGATCGTACCGTGGTCGCAGGGCAGAGTTTTGGTGGACTTTCCGCACTGTATGCCGGACTGCACTGGCCTGAACGCTTTGGCTGTGTATTAAGTCAGTCAGGATCGTACTGGTGGCCGCATCGGGGCGGGCAGCAAGAGGGCGTGTTACTCGAGCAGCTTAAAGCTGGTGACGTTAGCGCCGAAGGTCTGCGCATTGTGCTGGAAGCGGGTATTCGCGAGCCGCTGATCATGCGGGCCAATCAGGCGCTGTATGCGCAATTACACCCCCTAAAAGAATCCATTTTCTGGCGTCAGGTTGACGGTGGACATGATGCGCTTTGTTGGCGCGGTGGCTTGATGCAGGGGCTAATCGACCTCTGGCAACCACTTTTCCATGACAGGAGTTGAATATGGCATTCAGTAATCCCTTCGATGATCCGCAGGGAGCGTTTTACATTTTGCGCAATGCGCAGGGGCAATTCAGTCTATGGCCGCACCAGTGCGCCTTACCGGCAGGCTGGGACATTGTGTGTCAGCCGCAGTCACAGGCGTCCTGCCAGCAGTGGCTGGAAGCCCACTGGTGTACTCTGACACCGACGAATTTCACCCAACTGCAGGAGGCGCAATGAGCCAGCATTTACCTTTGGTTGCTGCACAGCCCGGCATCTGGATGGCAGAAAAACTGTCGGATTTACCCTCCGCATGGAGCGTGGCGCATTACGTTGAGTTAACCGGAGATATTGATGCCCCTTTACTGGCCCGCGCAGTGGTTGCCGGATTAGCGCAAGCAGATACGCTGCGTATGCGTTTTACGGAAGATAACGGCGAAGTCTGGCAATGGGGCGATGATGCGCTGACGTTCGAACAGCCAGAAATTATCGACCTGCGTACTAACATTGATCCACACGGTACTGCGCAGGGATTAATGCAGGCAGATTTACAACAAGATCTGCGTGTCGATAGCGGTAAACCACTGGTCTTTCATCAGCTGATACAGGTGGGGGATAATCGCTGGTATTGGTATCAGCGTTACCACCATTTGCTGGTCGATGGCTTCAGTTTCCCAGCCATTACCCGCCAGATTGCCAACATTTACTGCGCATGGCTGCGTGGCGAACCAACGCCTGCTTCGCCGTTTACTCCTTTTGCTGATGTAGTGGAAGAGTACCTGCAATACCGCGAAAGCGAGGCCAGACAGCGTGATGCGGAATTCTGGGCAGAACAACGTCGTCAACTGCCACCGCCCGCGTCACTTTCTCCGGCCCCTTTACCGGGGCGCAGCGCCTCGGCAGATATTCTGCGCCTGAAACTGGAATTTACCGACGGGGAATTTCGTCAGTTGGCTACGCGCCTTTCAGGTGTACAACGTACCGATTTAGCCCTTGCGCTGGCAGCCTTGTGGCTGGGGCGATTGTGCAATCGCATGGACTACGCCGCCGGATTTATCTTTATGCGTCGACTGGGCTCGGCGGCGCTGACGGCTACCGGACCCGTGCTCAACGTTTTGCCGTTGGGTATTCACATTGAGGCACAAGAAACGCTGCCGGAACTGGCAACCCGACTGGCAGCACAACTGAAAAAAATGCGCCGCCATCAACGCTACGACGCCGAACAGATTGTTCGTGACAGCGGACGCGCGGCGGGAGAGGAACCGCTGTTCGGTCCGGTACTCAATATCAAGGTATTTGATTATCAACTGGATATTCCGGATGTTCAGGCGCAAACCCATACCCTGGCAACGGGGCCGGTTAATGACCTTGAACTGGCCCTGTTCCCGGATGAACACGGTGATTTGAGCATTGAGATCCTCGCCAATAAACAGCGTTACGATGAGCCAACGTTAATCCAGCATGCTGAACGCCTGAAAATGCTGATTGCGCAGTTTGCCGTTGATCCGGATCTGTTGTGTGGCGATGTCGATATTATGCTACCCGGTGAGTATGCGCAGCTGGCGCAAATCAACGCTACTCAGGTTGATATTCCAGAAACCACGCTGAGCGCGATGGTGGCAGAACAAGCGGCAAAAACACCGGATGCTCCGGCGCTGGTAGATGCGCGTTACCAGTTCAGCTATCGGGAAATGCGCGAGCAGGTGGTGGCGCTGGCGAATCTGCTGCGTGAGCGCGGCGTTAAACCGGGCGACAGTGTAGCGGTGGCGCTACCGCGCTCGGTCTTTTTGACTCTGGCGCTACATGCGATAGTTGAAGCCGGTGCGGCCTGGCTACCGCTGGATACGGGGTATCCGGACGATCGCCTGAAAATGATGCTGGAAGATGCGCGTCCGTCGCTGTTAATCACCACCGACGATCAACTGCCGCGCTTTGCTGATGTTCCAGATTTAACCAGCCTTTGCTATAACGCCCCGCTTACCGCACAGGGCAGTGCGCCGCTGCAACTTTCACAGCCGCACCACACGGCTTATATCATCTTTACCTCCGGCTCCACCGGCAGGCCGAAAGGCGTGATGGTTGGGCAGATGGCTATCGTTAACCGTCTGCTGTGGATGCAAAACCACTACCCGCTTACAGGCGAAGATGTCGTTGCCCAAAAAACACCGTGCAGTTTTGACGTCTCTGTGTGGGAGTTTTTCTGGCCGTTTATTGCCGGAGCGAAACTGGTGATGGCTGAACCGGAAGCGCACCGCGACCCGCTCGCTATGCAGCAATTCTTTGCCGAATATGGCGTAACGACCACGCATTTTGTTCCCTCAATGCTGGCGGCATTTGTTGCTTCATTAACGCCGCAAACCGTTCGCCAGCATTGTGCGACGCTAAAACAGGTTTTTTGTAGTGGTGAGGCCTTACCGACCGATTTATGCCGCGAATGGCAACAGTTAACCGGAGCACCGTTACATAATCTGTATGGCCCGACGGAAGCGGCGGTAGATGTCAGTTGGTATCCGGCTTTTGGCGAGGAACTGGCCCAGGTGCGCGGCAGCAGTGTGCCGATTGGTTATCCGGTGTGGAATACGGGCCTGCGCATTCTCGATGCGATGATGCATCCGGTGCCGCCGGGTGTGGCGGGCGATCTCTATCTCACCGGTATTCAACTGGCGCAGGGGTATCTTGGACGACCCGATCTGACCGCCAGCCGCTTTATTGCCGATCCTTTTGCCCCCGGTGAACGAATGTACCGTACCGGCGATGTGGCCCGCTGGCTGGATAACGGCGCGGTGGAATACCTCGGTCGTAGTGACGATCAGCTAAAAATTCGTGGTCAGCGAATTGAACTGGGTGAAATCGATCGCGTGATGCAGGCGCTGCCGGATGTCGAACAAGCCGTTACCCACGCCTGTGTGATTAACCAGGCGGCAGCCACTGGTGGTGATGCGCGTCAGCTGGTGGGGTATCTGGTGTCGCAATCGGGCCTGCCGCTGGATACCCGCGCATTACAGGCGCAGCTTCGCGAAACATTGCCACCGCATATGGTGCCCGTAGTTCTGCTGCAACTGTCGCAGTTACCTCTTAGCGCCAACGGTAAACTGGATCGCAAAGCCTTACCGTTGCCTGAACTGAAGGCCCACACGCCGGGGCGTGCGCCGAAAGCGGGCAGTGAAACGATTATCGCCGCGGCGTTCTCGTCGTTGCTGGGGTGTGACGTGCAGGATGCTGACGCTGATTTCTTCGCGCTCGGCGGTCATTCGCTACTGGCAATGAAACTGGCAGCGCAGTTAAGTCGACAGTTTGCCCGTCAGGTGACGCCGGGGCAGGTAATGGTCGCGTCAACCGTCGCCAAACTGGCAACGATTATTGATGGTGAAGAAGACAGCTCCCGGCGCATGGGATTCGAAACCATTCTGCCGTTGCGTGAAGGCTCTGGCCCGACGTTGTTCTGTTTCCATCCGGCATCCGGTTTTGCCTGGCAGTTTAGTGTGCTCTCGCGTTATCTCGATCCACAGTGGTCGATTATCGGCATTCAGTCGCCGCGCCCTCATGGCCCCATGCAGACGGCGGCAAGTCTGGATGAAGTCTGCGAAGCGCATCTTGCAACGTTACTTGAGCAACAACCGCACGGCCCTTATTACCTGCTGGGGTATTCACTTGGCGGTACGCTGGCGCAGGGCATTGCGGCGCGGCTGCGTGCCCGTGGCGAACAGGTGGCATTTCTTGGCTTGCTGGATACCTGGCCGCCAGAAACGCAAAACTGGCAGGAAAAAGAGGCTAATGGTCTGGACCCGGAAGTGCTGGCAGAGATTAACCGCGAACGCGACGCCTTCCTGGCGGCACAGCAGGGAAGTACTTCAACGGAGTTGTTTACCACCATTGAAGGCAACTACGCTGATGCAGTGCGCCTGCTGACCACTGCTCATAGTGTACCGTTTGACGGAAAAGCGACGCTATTTGTTGCTGAACGTACACTTCAGGAAGGTATGAGTCCCGCACGCGCCTGGTCGCCGTGGATTGCGGAGCTGGATATCTATCGTCAGGATTGTGCTCATGTGGATATTATCTCTCCAGGAGCGTTTGAAAAAATTGGCCCCATTATTCGTGCAACGCTAAATAAGTAAATTAATATTTTCTATAAAGCCATAATTACAGTAAATGATTATGGCTTTATTATTTGTTTAATTTATGAATAAAGCGGGTATTTCTCTGAAATAGAGTGAATGTTTCATTCAGTGGAAGGAATTTACAAACTTCAGCTTCGGATAATTCTCACCAACTGGTAAAGTGAGCGCCGTGGAGATTTCCCCCCTATTGGACTCATTTTCAGGTTATACCCCATGTCATCACTGAATATTAAACAGGGAAGTGACGCTCATTTTCCCGAGTATCCTCTGGCGTCGACCAGTAATAATGAAATTGATTTACTTAATCTAATCGAAGTTTTATGGCGGGCAAAAAAAACGGTCATGGCGGTCGTTTTTGCGTTTGCCTGCGCAGGCTTGCTGATCTCTTTCATCCTGCCGCAAAAATGGACCAGCGCGGCGGTTGTCACGCCTCCAGAACCTGTTCAGTGGCAAGAGCTGGAGAAAACATTCACTAAGCTTCGTGTGCTGGATCTGGATATCAAAATTGATCGTACAGAAGCATTTAACCTGTTTATCAAGAAGTTTCAGTCGGTTAGCTTGCTGGAAGAGTACCTGCGTTCATCACCTTATGTGATGGATCAATTAAAAGAAGCGAAAATCGACCCACTGGATTTGCATCGCGCTATTGTTGCATTGAGCGAAAAAATGAAAGCGGTTGATGACAATGCCAGTAAGAAAAAAGATGAGTCTGCATTGTATACTTCCTGGACGCTAAGTTTCACCGCACCCACCAGTGAAGAGGCACAGAAAGTGTTGGCCGGGTATATCGATTACATTTCTGCGTTGGTGGTGAAAGAGTCGCTAGAAAACGTCCGTAATAAACTGGAAATCAAAACCCAGTTTGAAAAAGAAAAACTGGCTCAGGATCGCATTAAAACGAAAAATCAACTTGATGCAAACATTCAACGTCTTAATTATTCACTTGACATTGCCAACGCGGCAGGAATTAAAAAGTCCGTATACAGTAATGGTCAGGCCGTTAAAGATGACCCCGATTTCTCTATTTCTCTCGGTGCAGACGGTATTGAACGTAAACTGGAAATTGAAAAAGCGGTCACTGACGTTGCGGAACTGAACGGTGAATTACGTAATCGTCAGTATCTTGTCGAGCAACTGACAAAAGTAAATATCAACGATGTGAATTTTTCGCCGTTTAAATATCAGTTAAGCCCGTCATTACCCGTAAAAAAAGACGGTCCGGGTAAGGCGATTATTGTGATCCTTTCTGCGTTGATCGGCGGGATGGTGGCTTGTGGTGGCGTCCTGTTGCGCCATGCGATGGCATCCAGAAAACAGGATGCCATGATGGCAGACCACTTAGTTTAAATCTTTGCGGTTGAAGGTGCCGTTCGTCCGAGCGGCACCACGAGCGGCGTTCCTGCTACTGGATCGTCAATAATCATGCAGCGCAGACCATAAATGAGCTCAATCAGTTCAGCTGTGACAATCTCCTTCGGCTCTCCCTGAGCAACAATTTTCCCTTCCCGCAATGCAATCAAATGGCTGGCGTAACGACAGGCTTGATTAAGATCGTGCAGCACTGCCGCCAGGGTATAGCCTTTCTCGCGATTCAGTTCGCTTAACAGTTCCAGCAAATCAATCTGATGACTGATATCCAGCCAGGTGGTGGGTTCGTCGAGCAGCATTATCGCCGTTTCCTGGGCCAGCACCATCGCGATCCATGCTCGCTGGCGTTGTCCACCGGAGAGGGTATCCACGCTTTGAGCAGCCAGATGAGTTATTCCCGTGGCCTGCATCGCTTTCGTTACCGCTTCTTCATCTTCTTTGCGCCAGCGGGTAAACAGCGGTTGATGCGGATAACGCCCACGCGCTACCAGTTCCTGCACGGTGATATCTCCCGGTGTGGTAGCATTTTGCGCCAGTAGACCAATCCGGCGGGCAACCTCTTTACTGGCGTAATGTTGAATGTGCTCGCCATCCAGCCAGACATGTCCGTGAGCAGGCGTCATCAGGCGGCTTAAGGTACGCAGTAACGTCGATTTACCGCAGCCATTTGGCCCGATAATTGCTGTGAAGTGGCCATCAGGAATTTCTACAGTCAGATTTTCCGCAACAGTATATTTGCCATATCCGAGGGTTAACTGTTCGCCGCGCAAACGGGCTACTGATTCGGTCATTTTTTGCGAGACTCCTGAATTAACAAGACGATAAGGTAAATACCGCCGAGGCTGACGGTAACGACGCCAACCGGAAGTTGATACGGCATAAATAGTTGCTGGGCGCAGAGATCGGCTGCCAGTAGTAACAGAGCACCGCACAGCGCCGCCTGGGTCAGCCCCCAGCGAGCGGTGCCGCTAATGCGTCTGGCAATATGTGGCGCGACTAAAGCAATAAAGGAAATCGGCCCAGCAAGAGCTGTGGCAGCTGCGGTAAGTACCACAGCGACCAGCATCATTAACAGACGCGAGCGTTCGACGCTGACGCCCAGCGCACACGCGGTATCATCGCCCATTTCAAGCAAGCGCATCCGGCGTACCAGTAAAGCGGCGGCAATTAGCATCAATATCATGATGGGTGAGGAGGGCGAGGTTTTTGCCCACGTCAGGCCGTTGAGCGATCCGGCATTCCATAATCCTGCGGTTAGCGCCGTTTCTAAAGACGCTTTTAGCAACAGCCAGGTATTAAAAGCCACCAGCATGGCGCGAACGCCGATGCCGATAATAATCAACCGAAAGGTGTCGATACCGTTACGCCAGGCAAGTAGCCAGACCAGCAGCGAAGTGACAATGCCGCCCGCCATTGCTGCCAGCGCGATAGCCGTCAGGTCCTGACCAAACAGCACCATCGCCACCAGCACGCCGCTCCATGCTCCGGTGTTAAAGCCCATTACGTCAGGGCTACCGAGCGGGTTACGCATCAGCGACTGAAAAATCGCGCCGCTGACGCCCAGCGCCGCGCCAATCAACAGCGCCATCAGTACCCGCGGTAAACGCCATTCGGTGACTACCATCGTCATACTGCGCGGCGCATCGCCCATCAGTGCGGCGAATACTTGCGAGGTTTCCAGCGTGACGGCACCGCTGCGTAATCCCCAGATACCAGCAACCACACAGGCGGTAATTAGCAGCAAACAGGTGATGATTAATCGGCGAGAGACGTAAATCATGCGCCACCTCGCGTTTTACGTCGCACGAGGAAGATCAACACCGGCGCACCAATAAACGCACTGACCACGGAAACGCGTAGCTCGCCGGGCACAATCACCCGCCCGATGATATCGGCAAACAGCAGCAGGGCAGGGGTAGCGAGTAGCGTAACGGGCAGCGACCAGCGATGATCGGCACCGACCAGCCAGCGCGCCATATGCGGCATCATCAGGCCAATAAAGGCAATCGGGCCAACTACCGCTGTCGCACTACCACAAAGCACGGTAATCGCCAGCAGACCAATCAGCTGTGTGCGTGCCACGCGGCTGCCCAGCGCCGTCGCGGTGTCACTGCCGAGGCTTAAACTGTTCAGCGCACGGCTCAGTAATAGCGCAGTTACTCCGGCGATCAGCACCGGGATCAGCACCACTTTTAAGGTGTGTAAATTACGAATATCCAGCGAACCGGCTTGCCAGAAACGCAGTTGATCGTAGACGTCAGGATTAAGCAGGGCGATGCCGCTGGTCAGCCCTTCCAGCACCGCCGCCAGCGCCACGCCCGCCAGGGTTAAACGCACCGGACTTAACTGCCCGCCGCCCTGGCTGCCGGTAAAGGCAACAATCAACGAGGCCACCAGCGCCCCGGCGAAGGCCATCGCCAGTTGTTCCTGCGCGGATGAGTAACCAAACAGCGCCGCGCCGAGCACAATGGCAAAGCTGGCACCGGCATTCACCCCAAGCAAACCGGGATCGGCAAGTGGGTTTCGGGTGAGGGTTTGCATTAACGCCCCGGCAAGACCAAGCGCGCCGCCAGCCAGTAAACCGGCAAGGGTGCGCGGTAATCGGGCGTCGAGCACGATGGTGCAGTCGGCACTCTGGCAGCTGCCGGAGAAGGCCTCCAGCACTACGGAAGCGGGGAGTGATTTTGCCCCAATGAGCAGGCTTAATGCCGTCGCGATAATCAGTAATAACAGCAATCCGGGCACGGCAATGGTGCGTGTCACGGCAACAGAACCAGACATACTAACTTCCATGATAATGAAATTAATTATCGTTATCGATCTTATTTGGATATGTTAGCATGTGCAGCCTAAGAATAGGTATTTAAAATATTTAATGGCAAGGCGTTGTAATGAATAAACAATCCTGGCTGCTTAACCTCAGCCTGTTGAAAACGCACCCGGCGTTTCGCGCAGTATTCCTCGCGCGTTTTATCTCTATTGTTTCTCTGGGGTTGCTTGGCGTTGCGGTGCCGGTGCAGATCCAGATGATGACGCAGTCCACCTGGCAGGTGGGGCTTTCCGTGACGCTTACCGGCAGTGCGATGTTTGTTGGCCTGATGGTTGGCGGCGTGCTGGCAGATCGCTATGAGCGCAAAAAAGTGATTTTGCTGGCGCGCGGCACCTGTGGCATTGGTTTTATTGGCCTGTGCCTGAACGCGCTGCTGCCGGAGCCATCTCTATTGGCAATCTATTTACTTGGTTTATGGGATGGTTTTTTCGCATCACTTGGCGTTACGGCGCTACTGGCAGCAACTCCGGCATTGGTAGGGCGTGAAAATTTAATGCAGGCCGGGGCGATCACCATGTTGACTGTGCGGCTGGGATCGGTGATTTCGCCCATGATTGGCGGTTTATTGCTGGCAACCGGCGGCGTCGCCTGGAATTACGGACTGGCGGCGGCGGGCACGTTTATTACCTTGCTGCCGTTGTTGAGTCTTCCGGCGCTGCCACCACCGCCGCAGCCGCGTGAGCATCCGTTGAAATCATTACTGGCAGGATTTCGTTTTTTGCTCGCCAGCCCGCTGGTGGGCGGCATTGCGCTGCTGGGGGGGTTATTGACGATGGCGAGCGCGGTACGGGTACTTTATCCGGCGCTGGCTGCCAACTGGCAGATGTCGGCGGCACAGATTGGTTTTCTCTATGCGGCGATCCCGCTCGGTGCCGCTATTGGCGCATTAACCAGCGGGAAACTGGCGCATAACCCGCGACCAGGTTTATTGATGCTGCTCTCCACGCTGGGATCGTTCCTCGCCATTGGTTTGTTTGGCCTGATGCCAATGTGGATTTTAGGCGTGGTTTGTCTGGCGCTGTTCGGCTGGCTGAGCGCGGTTAGTTCGTTGCTGCAATACACGATGCTGCAAACGCAAACCCCGGAGGCGATGTTAGGACGGATTAACGGTTTGTGGACAGCACAAAACGTGACGGGTGATGCCATAGGCGCGGCGTTGCTGGGCGGTCTGGGGGCGATGATGACGCCAGTGGCTTCCGCAAGCGCGAGCGGGTTTGGTTTGTTGATTATCGGCGTGTTGTTGTTGATGATGCTGGTGGAGTTGCGCCGTTTTCGCCAGACGCCACCGCAGGCGGCAGCGTCTGAAAGTTAATAATTAAAACAGCGCCTTAAGTCGTTCCAGCACTTGCATGGCGCTGTAGTAATCCAGACGGAACGTCTCGGTTCCTAGTGCGTAAACCCGCTTGTTCTGTACTGCGGGTAGGTGCGCGAGTAGCGGATTGGCGTAAATAGCATCGGTATCTTTCTGATCACCAGCGAACAAGAATAGTGATTCGCCATTTAACCCTGCCGCCAGATTTTCCCCGCCAAGCTGAACGATGTCATGGCGTTTGCCCTGGCTTTCGCTGGCGTTAAGGCCTGTCGGTAGCTTTGCCAGCGTAAAACCAAGTTGTTCGAGCATCTGCCCTTGTGCTGATTCAGGCGTCCAGAGGTTGGCACTGTGCGCAGCAGCAGTATAGACAATGGCGCTTACCGGTTGTGGTGGCAGTTTGATTTGCTGTTTCACGGCTGCCAGTTGCTTATCAAACTGCGCAATCCGCTCTGCTGTTTGTTTTTCATGCCCGGTAATTTCCCCAAGCTGCGTTAACAGCGACTGCCAGCTTTTATCGTCGTAATTGATGATTAACGTCGGGGCGATGGTGGAGAGCTGATCATACAGCGCCAGCGCCGAATCGCCGCCGGTGGCGCTAATTAAAATCAGATCCGGCATTTGCGCGGCAACGGCTTCGGCACTCGGTTCGCCGATATAGAGCCGCTGCAGTTTGCGTTCTTTCGCCACCTTGCTCCACTGGCGTAAAAAGCCCTGGTCATCCGCGACGCGGTTATTCGGCGTGGTTGCGCCACTGGCGATCACCGGAGCATCAATCGCCAGCAATGAGCCGGTCAGGGTAACGCTAGTGGAAACAATACGCTGAGGTTGGCTTTCCAGGGTATGAGTGCCACGGCTGTCAGTAATCTGACGCGGCCAGTCGGCGGCCTGAACGGCGGCTATTCCTGAAAGTAAAAGTCCTGTTAATAGAAGGGCGTTGCGGTAGAGCGTGGCGAGTCTCACAAATCAGCTTCCTGTATTAATTGAGTTAATGCTTCTCATTTTCATTGCAACAACAAGCAGATGCAACACCGAATTGCAGATTGAGTGACCTCAAGAGTTGACATAGCGCACGTTTGCTTTTAGGTTAGCGCCCGAAAATATAAATGATAATCATTATTAAAGCCCTTATCATTTTATGGAGGATGATATGGATACGTCACTGGCTGAGGAAGTACAGCAGACCATGGCAGCACTTGCGCCCAATCGCTTTTTCTTTATGTCGCCGTACCGCAGTTTTACGACGTCAGGATGTTTCGCCCGCTTCGATGAACCCGCTGTGAACGGGGATTCGCCAGACAGTCCCTTCCAGCAAAAACTCGCCGCGCTGTTTGCCGATGCCAAAGCGCAGGGCATTAAAAATCCGGTGATGGTTGGGGCGATTCCCTTCGATCCACGTCAGCCTTCGTCTCTGTATATTCCCGAATCCTGGCAGTCGTTCTCCCGCCAGGAAAAACAAGCTTCCGCACGCCGTTTCACCCGCAGCCAGTCGCTGAATGTGGTGGAACGCCAGGCAATTCCGGAACAAGCCACATTTGAACAGATGGTTGCTCGCGCCGCCGCACTTACCGCCACGCCGCAGGTTGACAAAGTGGTGCTGTCACGGTTGATTGATATCACCACTGACGCCGCCATTGATAGTGGCGTATTGCTGGAGCGGTTGATTGCGCAAAACCCGGTTAGTTACAACTTCCATGTCCCGTTGGCAGATGGTAGCGTCCTGCTGGGAGCCAGCCCGGAACTGCTGCTGCGTAAAGACGGTGAGCGTTTTAGCTCCATTCCATTAGCCGGTTCCGCGCGTCGTCAGCCGGATGAAGTGCTCGATCGCGAAGCGGGTAATCGTCTGCTGGCGTCAGAAAAAGATCGCCACGAACATGAACTGGTGACTCAGGCGATGAAAGAGGTACTGCGCGAACGCAGTAGTGAGTTACACGTTCCCTCCTCCCCACAATTGATCACCACGCCGACGCTGTGGCATCTCGCAACCCCCTTTGAAGGCAAAGCGAATTCACAAGAAAACGCACTGACTCTGGCCTGTCTGCTGCATCCGACCCCCGCGCTGAGTGGTTTCCCGCATCAGGCCGCGACCCAGGTTATTGCTGAACTGGAGCCGTTCGACCGCGAACTGTTTGGCGGCATTGTTGGTTGGTGTGACAGCGAAGGTAACGGCGAGTGGGTGGTGACCATCCGCTGCGCGAAGCTGCGGGAAAATCAGGTGCGTCTGTTTGCCGGAGCGGGGATTGTGCCTGCGTCGTCACCGTTGGGTGAGTGGCGAGAAACGGGCGTCAAACTTTCTACCATGTTGAACGTTTTTGGATTGCATTAAGGAGTGAGGATGAGCATTCCATTCACCCGCTGGCCGGAAGAGTTTGCCCGTCGCTATCGGGAAAAAGGCTACTGGCAGGATTTGCCGCTGACCGACATTCTGACACGACATGCTGTGAGTGACAGCATCGCGGTTATCGACGGCGAGCGGCAGTTGAGTTATCGGGAGCTGAATCAGGCGGCAGATAACCTCGCGTGTAGTTTGCGCCGTCAGGGCATTAAACCTGGTGAAACCGCGCTGGTACAACTGGGTAACGTCGCTGAACTTTACATTACCTTTTTCGCGCTGCTGAAGCTGGGCGTTGCGCCGGTGCTGGCGCTGTTCAGCCATCAGCGTAGTGAACTGAACGCCTATGCCAGCCAGATTGAACCGGCGTTACTGATTGCCGATCGCCAACATGCGCTGTTTAGCGGGGATGATTTTCTCAATACATTTGTTGCAGAGCATTCCTCCATTCGCGTGGTGCAGTTGCTGAACGACAGCGGTGAGCATAATTTGCAGGATGCGATTAACCATCCGGCAGAGGATTTTACTGCCACGCCGTCACCTGCAGATGAAGTGGCCTATTTCCAGCTTTCCGGCGGCACCACCGGCACACCGAAATTGATCCCGCGCACTCATAACGACTATTACTACAGCGTGCGCCGTAGCGTCGAGATTTGTCAGTTCACACAACAGACGCGCTACCTGTGCGCGATCCCGGCGGCTCATAACTACGCCATGAGTTCGCCAGGTTCGCTGGGCGTCTTTCTCGCTGGCGGCACTGTCGTTCTGGCGACCGATCCCAGCGCCACGCTTTGCTTCCCATTGATTGAAAAACATCAGGTTAATGTTACCGCGCTGGTGCCGCCGGCAGTCAGCCTGTGGTTACAGGCGCTGACCGAAGGCGAAAGCCGGACGCAGCTTGCCTCGCTGAAACTGTTACAGGTCGGTGGCGCTCGTCTTTCTGCCACGCTTGCGGCGCGTATTCCCTCAGAGATTGGCTGCCAGTTGCAGCAGGTGTTTGGCATGGCAGAAGGACTGGTGAACTACACCCGTCTTGATGATAGCGCGGAGAAAATTATCCATACCCAGGGTTACCCAATGTGCCCGGATGACGAAGTATGGGTTGCCGATGCCGAAGGAAATCCACTGCCGCAAGGGGAAGTCGGACGCCTGATGACGCGTGGGCCGTACACCTTCCGGGGTTATTACAAAAGTCCGCAGCACAATGCCAGTGCCTTTGATGCCAACGGTTTTTACTGTTCCGGCGATCTGATCTCTATTGATCCAGATGGTTACATCACCGTGCAGGGGCGCGAGAAAGATCAGATCAACCGTGGCGGCGAGAAGATCGCTGCCGAAGAGATCGAAAACCTGTTACTGCGTCATCCGGCAGTGATCTACGCCGCGCTGGTGAGCATGGAAGATGAACTGATGGGCGAAAAAAGCTGCGCTTATCTGGTGGTAAAAGAGCCGCTGCGCGCGGTGCAGGTGCGTCGTTTCCTGCGTGAACAGGGTATTGCCGAATTTAAATTACCGGATCGCGTGGAGTGTGTGGATTCACTTCCGCTGACGGCGGTCGGGAAAGTCGATAAAAAACAATTACGTCAGTGGCTGGCGTCACGCGCATCAGCCTGAAGGAGAACACGATGGCTATTCCAAAATTACAGGCTTACGCACTGCCGGAGTCTCACGATATTCCCCAGAATAAAGTTGACTGGGCCTTTGAACCGCAACGTGCCGCGTTGTTAATCCATGATATGCAGGACTATTTTGTCAGCTTCTGGGGCGAGAACTGCCCGATGATGGAGCAGGTGATCGCGAATATTGCCGCGCTGCGCGACTACTGTAAACAGAACAATATCCCGGTTTATTACACCGCCCAGCCGAAAGAGCAGAGCGATGAAGATCGGGCACTGTTAAATGATATGTGGGGGCCGGGCCTGACCCGTTCGCCGGAACAGCAAAAGGTGGTGGATCGCCTGACGCCAGATGCCGACGACACGGTGCTGGTGAAGTGGCGCTACAGCGCGTTTCATCGTTCCCCGCTGGAGCAAATGCTTAAAGAGAGTGGACGTAACCAGCTGATTATTACCGGGGTATATGCCCACATTGGCTGTATGACCACCGCAACCGACGCATTTATGCGGGATATTAAACCGTTTATGGTGGCAGATGCGCTGGCAGATTTCAGCCGTGACGAGCATTTGATGTCGCTGAAATATGTGGCCGGGCGTTCTGGTCGGGTGGTGATGACCGAAGAATTATTGCCTGCACCGATCCCTTCAACTAAAGCGGCGCTGCGTGAGGTGATCCTGCCGTTGCTGGATGAGTCTGATGAGCCGTTCGATGACGACAACCTGATCGACTACGGTCTGGATTCAGTGCGCATGATGGCGCTGGCGGCGCGCTGGCGCAAAGTGCATGGCGATATCGATTTTGTCATGCTGGCGAAAAACCCGACCATCGACGCCTGGTGGAAGCTACTCTCCCGCGAGGTGAAATAATGGATTTCAGCGGTAAAAATGTCTGGGTAACCGGCGCGGGGAAAGGCATCGGATACGCCACGGCGCTGGCATTTGTTGAGGCGGGAGCAAAAGTCACAGGTTTTGATCAAGTGTTCGCTCAGGAGCAATATCCCTTTGCGACCGAAGTGATGGATGTTGCCGACGCCGGGCAGGTGGCGCAGGTATGCAAGCGACTGTTAGCTGAAACGGAGCGACTGGACGTGCTGGTCAATGCGGCGGGAATTTTACGCATGGGCGCGACCGATCAGCTCAGCAAAGAGGACTGGCAGCGGACTTTTGCGGTCAACGTCGGCGGTGCGTTTAACCTGTTTCAGCAAACCATGAACCAGTTTCGCCGTCAGCGGGGCGGGGCGATAGTGACTGTGGCGTCCGACGCCGCACACACGCCGCGTATTGGTATGAGTGCTTATGGTGCGTCTAAAGCGGCGCTGAAAAGCCTGGCGTTGAGCGTCGGGCTGGAACTGGCGGGTAGCGGTGTGCGCTGTAATGTGGTTTCACCAGGCTCCACCGACACCGATATGCAACGCACGCTGTGGGTGAGCGATGACGCTGAAGAACAGCGTATTCGCGGCTTTGGCGAGCAGTTTAAACTCGGCATTCCGCTGGGGAAAATCGCCCGTCCACAAGAGATCGCCAACACAATTTTGTTCCTTGCCTCTGACCTCGCCAGCCATATCACCCTACAGGATATTGTGGTAGATGGCGGCTCAACGCTGGGGGCATAAGCATGATCTGGAAGCGCCATTTAACGCTCGACGAGCTGAACGCCACCAGCGATAACACAATGGTGGCACATCTGGGAATTGTTTATACCCGTCTGGGCGATGATGTGCTGGAAGCCGAAATGCCGGTTGATACCCGTACTCATCAGCCGTTTGGCCTGCTGCATGGCGGCGCGTCGGCGGCGCTGGCAGAAACACTGGGATCGATGGCCGGATTTATGATGACTCGCGATGGGCAATGTGTGGTAGGCACGGAACTTAACGCCACACATCATCGCCCGGTGTCAGAGGGAAAGGTGCGCGGTGTCTGCCAGCCGCTACATCTTGGGCGGCAAAATCAGAGCTGGGAAATCGTTGTTTTCGATGAGCAGGGGCGGCGTTGCTGCACCTGTCGGCTGGGCACGGCGGTTTTGGGATGAACCCGACAGAATTAAATGAGATTGCAGGAAAATTCGGTTAACGGAGTGATCGAGTTAACATTGTTAAGTTAAATATTGGTTTCAAATCGTATTTACATAGTTGCCGTGTTGTTAAATTACCCAAAGGTGTTATAGAAACAAAATGTAACATCTCTATGGACACTCACACGGATAACAACTATGAACAAATCAGGGAAATACCTCGTCTGGACAGTGCTCTCTGTAATGGGAGCATTTGCTCTGGGATACATTGCTTTACATCGTGGGGAACAGATCAACGCGCTGTGGATTGTGGTGGCGTCGGTCTGTATCTATCTGATCGCCTACCGTTTTTATGGGCTTTATATCGCCAAAAATGTACTGGCGGTTGACCCGACGCGTATGACGCCAGCGGTGCGTCATAACGACGGTCTGGATTATGTACCGACGGACAAAAAAGTGCTGTTCGGTCACCATTTTGCGGCAATTGCCGGAGCTGGCCCGCTGGTGGGGCCGGTACTGGCGGCGCAAATGGGTTACCTGCCAGGGATGATCTGGCTGCTTGCCGGGGTGGTTCTCGCCGGTGCGGTGCAGGATTTCATGGTGCTGTTTGTTTCCACGCGCCGCGATGGTCGCTCGCTGGGTGAGCTGGTCAAAGAAGAGATGGGGCCAACCGCTGGGGTGATAGCGCTGGTGGCCTGCTTTATGATCATGGTCATTATTCTTGCGGTGTTGGCGATGATCGTGGTGAAAGCGCTGACCCATAGCCCGTGGGGGACGTACACCGTTGCGTTCACCATTCCGCTGGCAATCTTCATGGGTATCTACCTGCGTTATCTGCGTCCGGGTCGTATTGGCGAAGTGTCGGTGATTGGCCTGGTGTTCCTGATTTTCGCTATTATCTCTGGCGGCTGGGTGGCAGAAAGTCCGACCTGGGCACCGTACTTTGACTTTACCGGCGTACAGCTGACCTGGATGCTGGTGGGCTACGGTTTTGTGGCGGCGGTGCTGCCGGTGTGGTTGCTGCTGGCCCCGCGTGACTACCTCTCTACCTTTCTGAAAATAGGGACTATCGTCGGTCTGGCTGTCGGTATTTTGATTATGCGCCCGACGCTGACCATGCCTGCGTTGACCAAATTTGTCGATGGCACTGGCCCGGTATGGACCGGTAACCTGTTCCCGTTCCTGTTTATCACCATCGCCTGTGGCGCGGTGTCTGGCTTCCATGCGCTGATCTCTTCCGGCACCACACCGAAGATGCTGGCGAACGAAGGTCAGGCGTGCTTTATCGGCTACGGCGGGATGTTGATGGAATCCTTCGTGGCGATTATGGCGCTGGTTTCTGCCTGTATTATCGATCCGGGCGTGTACTTCGCCATGAACAGCCCGATGGCGGTGCTGGCTCCAGCGGGGACGGTGGATGTAGTGGCATCTGCTGCGCAGGTAGTGAGTAGCTGGGGCTTTAGCATTACGCCAGATACGCTAAACCAGATTGCCAGCGAAGTGGGTGAACAATCGATCATTTCCCGTGCGGGAGGTGCGCCGACGCTGGCTGTGGGGATGGCCTACATTCTGCACGGTGCGCTGGGCGGCATGATGGATGTGGCTTTCTGGTATCACTTCGCCATTTTGTTTGAAGCACTGTTTATTCTGACGGCGGTGGATGCCGGTACGCGTGCTGCGCGCTTTATGTTGCAGGATCTGCTGGGCGTGGTGTCTCCGGGCCTGAAACGGACCGATTCACTGCCAGCTAACCTGCTGGCAACGGCGCTATGCGTACTGGCGTGGGGCTACTTCCTGCATCAGGGGGTAGTCGATCCGCTGGGTGGTATTAACACCTTGTGGCCGCTGTTTGGTATTGCCAACCAGATGCTGGCAGGGATGGCTTTGATGCTTTGCGCCGTGGTGTTGTTCAAGATGAAACGTCAACGCTATGCCTGGGTGGCGCTGGTGCCAACGGCCTGGCTGCTGATTTGTACCCTGACCGCAGGTTGGCAGAAAGCGTTTAGCCCGGATGCGAAAGTCGGTTTCCTGGCGATTGCCAATAAGTTCCAGACGATGATCGACAGCGGCAACATTCCGTCGCAGTATACTGAGTCTCAACTGGCGCAACTGGTGTTTAACAACCGTCTCGATGCTGGCCTGACTATCTTCTTTATGGTGGTTGTGGTGGTGTTGGCGCTGTTCTCGATTAAGACGGCACTGGCGGCATTGAAAGATCCGAAACCAACGGCGAAAGAAACGCCGTATGAGCCGATGCCGGAAAATGTCGAGGAGATTGTGGCGCAGGCAAAAGGCGCGCACTAAAGTCAGAGTGAGGGGGAATGTTCCGAGCGTTTCCCCTTACTCTCAGCAATTCCAGGCCGGATAAGGCGTTCACGCTGCATCCGGCAATATCTCAGCAACCTGATTACCGGAGGTATTGATGTTTGATTCACTGGCAAAAGCCGGAAAATATTTAGGTCAGGCGGCGAAACTGATGATTGGTATGCCTGATTACGACAACTATGTCGAACATATGCGGGTTAACCATCCTGATCAAACGCCGATGACCTATGAGGAGTTTTTCCGTGAGCGGCAGGACGCGCGCTACGGTGGTAAAGGCGGTGCGCGCTGCTGCTAAATTGTACGTCAGGCTTTAAACGACTCCACTTTTTCGAATGCTGCACGTAACGTATCTGGTGTCAATGTTATCGGCATGTAATGAATGGATTCCACCGGACGCAAGGTGTGGGCAATCACTTTGTCAATCTCCACCTGATTATTGATTTCCACTTCCAGCTCTGCCAGCGTAGTCGGCAGATGAAAACGCTGATACGCTTCAGTTAATTGCGCCAGCACATCATCCTGCCCCAGCAAGGCGCTTTGTACCAGAATTCCGTAGGCGACTTTGGTGCCGTGGAGGAACTTCTCGGTTTGCGGCAGCACGGTCAGGCCGTTATGCACGGCATGGGCCGCTGCAACGCGTGTAAAACGATCGCCCAGACCACCGACCATTCCACCTCCGGCGATAATGGCATCCACCACATCGCAAAATGACTGCGTTAACTGCTGATTTTGCTGATCGTTCAGCGCTTGTTCGCTGGTGTTTAACAAGACGTCGCGAATGGCCTGCGCATTATTGATCCCCAGCCGCACGGTTAGCGGCAACGTTTCTGGTTGCGGAGCCAACACCACCGCTTCATACCATTTCGCCAGCGTGTCACCGATCCCCGCCAGCAGATATTCTTGCGGCGCATTGAGGATAATCTCCGGTTCCACCAGCACCATAAAATTGGCGTCATTGAAAATCTCATAATGCAGCGCTTGTCCGGCATCGTTATACCAGACAGAGAGCGGTGTCCAGGCAGCGCAGGTAGCGGCGATCGTTGGAACGGCAACAAACGGCAGACCGAGACGGCGGGCGAGGGCTTTCGCGGTGTCGAGCAGTGCGCCGCCACCGACGCCAATCACCACGCTGCGATCGTCACCGGACTCAGCCGCCAGTTGTTGTACATCGCTTTCGCTGCAATGACCGCGAAACAAAATATGCTTTGCCCCTGGCAGTTCAAACGCAGGCGGCAGTTTGGTTTGTGCCGCAGCAATGGCGCGTTCGCCGTAGATCCACACTGCGCGAGAAAGCTGTTCATCAGTGAAAAAATCATACAGGTGATTGAGACTGCCGGGATGAGAAAAGTAGTTAGCAGGGCCAACGACGACGCGGATAGGATTGTGAGGCATGTTGTGTTGTCCTTATTGTTTTATTTAGACGGCTAAACGTCTTGATTGCCAAATACTAGCATCGTGTTATAGTGCCTTCAACACGCAACTTCATCAGGTACGATAAAAATGACAAATAACCCTCTGATTCCACAAAGCAAACTTCCACAACTTGGCACCACTATTTTTACCCAGATGAGCGCTTTAGCGCAGCAGCACCAGGCAATTAACCTGTCGCAAGGCTTTCCTGATTTTGATGGTCCGCGCTATTTACAGGAGCGGCTTGCGTACCACGTTAATCAGGGAGCAAATCAATACGCGCCAATGACCGGTGTGAGGGCATTACGCGAGGCTATTGCTCAGAAAACGGAACGGCTGTATGGCTATCAACCAGATGCTGACAACGATATCACCGTAACGGCTGGGGCGACGGAAGCGCTATATGCAGCGATAACCGCATTGGTGCGCAATGGCGATGAAGTGATTTGTTTTGATCCCAGCTATGACAGTTACGCTCCCGCCGTCGCGCTTTCGGGGGGAATAGTGAAACGTATTGCACTGCAACCACCGCATTTTCGTGTGGATTGGCAGGAATTTGCCGCGCTGCTGAGTGAACGCACCCGTCTGGTGATCCTCAACACGCCGCATAATCCCAGCGCAACTGTCTGGCAGCAGGCTGATTTCGCAGCTTTGTGGCAGGCAATTGCCGACCGCGAGATTTTTGTTATTAGTGATGAAGTCTACGAGCACATCAACTTTTCACAACAAGGCCATGCCAGCGTGTTGGCGCATCCGCAACTGCGTGAGCGAGCGGTTGCGGTGTCATCGTTTGGTAAGACATATCATATGACTGGCTGGAAAGTGGGTTACTGCGTTGCGCCTGCGCCCATCAGCGCCGAGATCCGCAAGGTGCATCAATATCTGACTTTTTCGGTGAATACCCCAGCACAACTGGCCCTTGCCGATATGTTGCGAGCAGAACCTGAACACTATCTTGCATTACCGGACTTTTATCGCCAGAAGCGCGATATTCTGGTGAACGCCTTAAGTGAGAGTCGGCTGGAGATTTTACCGTGCGAAGGCACATACTTTTTGCTGGTGGATTACAGCGCGGTTTCTGCGCTGGATGATGTTGATTTTTGCCAGTGGCTGACGCGGGAGCATGGTGTGGCGGCGATCCCGCTGTCGGTGTTTTGCGCCGATTCCTTTCCCCATAAACTGATTCGTCTCTGTTTTGCCAAGAAGGAATCGACGTTGCTGGCAGCGGCTGAACGCCTGCGCCAGCTGTAGTTATTTGACAGTCCAGGCGCGGGAATATTGACGGTCGGCAAACAACTCTTGCAGGCCGTTAATTTGCTTCAGGCGCAGCACTTCGTCACTATCCATTCCCAGTTCTTTGCCGATTTTATTATCGTCCCAACCCAACTGGCTGAGTTCACGAACAATTTCGGACATGGCAGTGATCTGGTGGCGTCCTCGGGCGCGGTTATGACGAATAGTCGCGGCGATACGTTCGTTACGTGTTCCTTCCAGACAGGTGACCGGTAAATATCCTTTTAATCGCATTTTTAATGTGTTAGAGCCTTTACCAATTTCATGACGGTGAAAGCCATCAACGATTTCCAGGGCATTTTTTTCCGTATGCGTGACCACAATAGGTTGGGTAAAACCATCTATTTCAATGGATTTTTGCAGCAGTTTTTTTTCTGGTGGTGCCACGTTGTTTGGGTTGTAATCATTAGGCATTAGTTGGCTGTTTTTAACCCACAGAACGCAATCCACTGGCTCTTCACGAAAGGGGCTAACCTGATGGATCGCCATGCGGATTTCATTAATCGCTTTGATGCGATCGTCTTCCGGCAAGCTGGCGAGAAATTGGGTTAAATCCTGCGTTAATCGTTGTTGCATAGTATCCCCCATTCCTGACGTTTTCCTTTTATCCGTTCGTTATAACGCTGATAGTTCTTCGCTTTCGTAGGGCTAAATGATAATGCCCGGCACCAGTAATCGTTATTGAGTAAAACTTTGCATATTCGCCGCCAGGAGGGGATATCTTTCGCGCCAATGTCCCCTTGCTGGGTTTGTGGAACCTCGATGCCTTTTTTCTGATACCAGTGTAAATAAATGGCGATTTTATTGCGGTAATGTTCAGCTGTTTTCTCCGGCATGCTATCAAGCAGCAATAATGCATACTCTCGCCAGTTTAAATGCTCTGGTTTGAGGATTTTCCGATGACCATAAAAATGGTTGTCATGTCCGGCATAAATGCCGCCACTTTTTACCCCGCTGACTCGGGCGCACATAGCAGCCCAGCGATCCGGTTCGATAACGTGATAGAGCCATAATCCCTGCCGTTGCTCCGGGCCAAAAGGTTCGCAAATTCGCATATGACGCAGAGGAACGCCTGCCTGATACATTATGTTATACAGTGGGTTACAGAGGCTGTGATGGTTAGCATACCAGGTCCAGATATCAGCCACTTTCCAGTCGTAGATGGGGTAAATGTACCAGCTATGACCGCCTGGTGCGGCTGTGGTCCAGGGTTTATCATCGGCAAAACGTTGTTTATTTAAACTGGCGATGGCAACAAAACGGTTGTAGGACTCATCCGCACGGATGCCGATCATCATAGCCGCAGGACGTTTTTGTGAAAACCATTCGGCAAACTCACGCACAAATTGTTCGAAGGTCATGCCTGTCTGGTAAAAGGAGAAAAAGTCAGGATCGGTTATCGCATCTTGCGGGGGGGAGCGTACCCATTCGACATCAGGTTCCCAGCACTGCCATTCTGGTTGGTATTGTGATAGGGAATTTTGCGTCGTGAGCGGGAGTGCAACCCAGTAGAACTCTTCGATAACATCGGCGTACAATTCGCGCAGGGACTGAACATAGTTAATGGTGCAAGAGAATTGTGCCTCCCAGTCGATAAATAAAACACAAAATTTTTTGCCCATTTGTCGGGCAAGTTCGGCTGTCAGATGCAGCATTAAACCAGAGTCTTTGCCGCCAGAAAATGAGACACAAACGCGGGGGAGGGTGTTGAGTGTCCAGGTAATACGCTCTCGTGCTGCTTCCAGAATATTGAGCGGAAGAGGAATTTTATAAATAGACATCTGAAGACGCTCTTTGAACGTTACATGGTGATCAGTGAGATGAGGCCGTTAATTATACAGTAAACACTGTAAAGCAGAGTGTTTTATTTTTCATTTATACCGTAAATAAATAGGTAAAAGTTATAGTGCCTGTCTGAAGTTATATATCAAAAGTTCTCATTTAGACGGTCAATAAATCGTGAGAACACCAGGTTATTTAAAGAAGATTTATTATAGGAGATGTAAAGCTTTATTGAAGGTAACGGATTCTCAAGTTTTACCTCTTTTAAATTAAGAAAGCCACTGTGGGATTTATAAAGTTCATAGGGAACTATCCCCAGTAAATCAGTAACTGCAATGCTATTAATGATTGTCAGTAAAGAGGAACCACGAAATGAGATTTTACGACTCATAAACTTCTCGTCTATTTCCATTTGAATATCATCAATCCCTGCTGATTTAGATATTAATTGGGTGAATTCTTCTGCCATAATTTGTTCATAAGTGCTGTTATCAGTAATTCGCGGATGTTTATTACTACAAATTAGAGTACTGCGAATCGTATGCAATGGCATGCAAATAACGGAACGGCTGAGTACTGGCATTTGGGTGTTCACCAGATCGGCTTTGCGGTGAACCAACAGCTCTTCAGCATTCTCTGCTGACATGAGGATATCATGGCACTCAATCTCGACAGCGGCATCTTGCCGTAGGCAGCGGATCAGCATACTATTATTAGAGCAAGAAATGAGCTGAGGGCCGTAAATAATAAATTTTTTCTTTAGCTCAGACTTATTGACTATATTAATTGTTTGTTCGAGGCCTCTGAGATTTTTCTCGAGATGGTGATGCAGATTTAAACCTGTCGTCGTCGGCACGATCCCTTTTCCTGAGCGAATGAATAAAGGATCATTAAATTGCGCACGTAAGCGTTGTAACGACTGACTCACGGCTGATGGGGTGATATATAGTGATTCAGCAGCCCTGCTGATGCTTAAATTCTGATAAATACACTCAAATATGACAAGAAGATTTAAGTCGAACTTTTTCAAGTCGTAGAGATTGGCCATACAGTACTCCGGATATATTTTTCTTCCATGGCGCATTCACTTAATCAATGTTTTTTGTGTATGTATTTTCATTGATTATGTTTTTTTACTTAACTTTGGATTAAGTTTTTCTAAAATAGCATAGCTGTCAGGTTGGTTACGAGCAATTCATGCGTTTTAAGGATGGTTGAAAAGTAGAGATAAATTTCAACCATCAATAAATTATCTGTTATTTATTCCCCATAATGATATTAAGCGTTTTCTGATCGGGCAACCCCACGGCCTGTTGCAGTGTATTTTCCTTACTCATGTAATAGATAGCCGGTGTGACATTTGCTCCCAGATCGTCCATGAGTTTCTCGTTGTCGCTTAACACTTTCATTTGCTCTGTGCTTACGTTTGCAGGCACATTTAGCTTAAGCTTGCCGTCAGAGGCTTCATAGTGTTGCCAGGTTTTTGCGGGATCTTTTGAGGCCAGAATTGCCGCGGCTGTCGCCGGACTTTCTGGTTTGATAACTCCAACCAACAATGTTCTCAATTGCACTTTGCCAGAATTTACCCACGGGCGGGCCTGCTGCCAGAACTGTTTACAATATGGGCAGAACGGATCGGCGAAGACGTAGACAATGACCGGCGCGTCTTTTTTACCGTCGAGGAGCCAGTGCGATTGTTCCATCCGTTGCCACATTTCGCGTCCGGCTGGCGCATAAATTTCTTTTTCGATAAGCGTGTTACTCAGATTTTCACCTTTCTCGTTGTACATGTAACCAGAGATAGCGTGCTTACCATCTGGAGTCAGGTAGATGGTGACGCCCATATCCTGATACTTTCCGAGATAACCTTTCATTCCTCCGGGGGCATCGAACGTTTTGATAATCGTAATACCCTGTTTTTCAATCGCTTTTACTGGAGTAGGAAGTTCCTCTGCGAAGGCGAAGGCAGGAAGCAGAGCCAGTAAAAGTATCTTTTTTAACATTAATTTGTCCTTTTCAGTCAGTGCAAAAATGGAGCCAAAGGCATAACCTATCACTGTCATAGGTAAGAGCTTAGCAAATGCCCCGTAAACCCTCGCCCAATCGGGCGGAGATATAAGGGGAGCTAATCAGGTGTTTTCTGCGATTCCACATACGCTTTCAGTGTTTCGATTGTTGCGCCGCCAGCGCTACAGGCGAAATAGGAGCG
>NZ_PTRE01000065.1 GCF_002965065.1 Escherichia sp. MOD1-EC7003 | reverse complement strand
GTGGACACCACTTTGTCTAATTCGTCAGATTCTGACCAGACGGTTCAGGCTGTACGCTTACTTCTGCCCGTCGTTCGCACCGTGCGAAAACGCCACGCCCGCAGCAGAAACAATGAGGGCAATACGTGTCCAGAATGGCGGCTTACGTTTGCCTTTTTTCTTTTTGCGATCTTCAGGAATGCGGTGAATACGGTCACGCTTTTTCGTCCCGCTCCAGTAGCGACGCAGCAGGAAAATCAGGCCTCCCGCAATGACCAGGCCGACGATAGGGGAAACAATCAGCGAAGAGAAAATCTTGGTCACTTCACGCAGGTTTAACGCATCCACCACCGATGAGCCGGTTAACAGCGCGTTGGTTAAACCAATGCCAATAATCGCGCCAATCAAGGTGTGCGAACTGGAGGCCGGTAAACCAAAGAACCACGTTCCCAGGTTCCAGATAATCGCCGCCAGCAGCATGGAAAAGACCATCGCCAGACCATGAGTTGACCCCATATTCAAGAGCAAATCGGTGGGCAACATATGGACGATGGCATAGGCAACGCTAAGTCCACCAAGCAATACGCCAAAAAAGTTAAAAAATGCCGCCATCACCACAGCAAGCCGTGGTTGCATGGCACGGGTATAAATAACGGTTGCCACCGCGTTCGCCGTGTCATGAAAACCATTGATTGCTTCGTAGAACAACACAAATGCCAGAGCAAGTAATAACAAAATCCCCGTATATACATCAAGGCCAACAAATAAATTTAGCATATATTAGATTACGCCATTTTGAATTTACGAACGAACGCATTATCAGTGACTTTCACGGCTCGGGCAAAGTGAAATATCATCTTTCAACGATAAAAAGAGTGTTATTTCTTGTGTATCAGACAATAAGCATTCATTCAAAAAACTTAGGCATAATTAAAAAACAGATATTTCTCCGGTTAATATATTCATGTGTAAAATGAATTAATGGCAAAATATATAAATGTTGAATACTTTGATTATTCCCCGTACTGATTATTCTTCATAATCAGTACGGGATTACTACAACATCTATGACTCTTTCACGACAATTAACGGTTCAATATCACTCTCTTTTTTGATGACCAGTGATTCATCGCCGCGCAAGCAAGTACCGCCGTAGTTGCCGCCCACAGTGAAGGTACATACCTGGATGTACTTTCCGTCCACTTTTGGCAGACACCACAACTGCTGGTAGATGTTTTTCTGCTCGGCAAATTTACCACTGGTTTTGTCCAGCACCTCTTCATGATGGCTGACGAGGTCGATATTGCTGCCACAGCGACCGGCAATCGGCTTCACGGCGTAACCCGTTTTCACCAGCTCATCATTAACGGTGAAATCGGTATCCAGCAGGTAACGATGGTGCGGAAACAGCGACCAGAGGATCGGCAGAATCGCTTTGTTGCCGGGGATCACTGTCCACAGCGGCTCAAATACCAGCACTTCCGGACGTAGCAATACGTCGATAAGACGCACTTCATTTTGCGGATGACCGGTACGGATCGGTACTGCTGCAAACTCACGGTCGCTGACTTCACGAATCTGATCAAACGCGGTTTCCCACGCCCAGCTTTTCCATACGCAGTTAACCAGTCTCCCTTCCCCATCAATCAGTTGCCCGGCAGCATCCCAACCCAGTTCATCCAGCCCGCGCAAAATACGCGTTTCAAAGCCCGCCAGTTGCAGCGCCTGCTCCATAAACTGCGCGTGATAGTTCTCCTCGATATCTTTGTCTTGCATGATATGGACAAACGGACGTGCTCGACTGTGTTTCCAGGCACCAGCCAGTTCGTTAATCAACCCTTCTGCCGGATTGAAGCCGTTGCCTTTATAGCCCCGCTCTGCCCAACGTTCGAGGATCAGTCCCGCTTCAGTATGACAGGAGGCAGAATCGGCGTTGTATTCGTAGACTTTCAGGCCACGTTCATCCATGCAGAAATCCATACGACCGGTAATCATATGGTGACGGCGACGCTGCCAGGAAAGACGCAAACGCGGCCAGAGGATTTTCGGAATGTCGAACAGCGCCAGCAGGTTGTCATCTTTCAGCACCTTGTCGGTAGCATGAAGATACATCAGATGTAGCTCGTTGGTTGCTTTAATCAGCTCCTGCTCGGCACTCTCGGTAATGGTGTAATAATGATAGGGATCCTGATTGATCACCTGACCATTAGCCTGCACATAGGCGTTTTGTAGCGGATCTTTTTCATCCAGCCATTTACCGTCAAACTGGCCTTTGTTTTCCAGGCGCGCTCCGCTGATTTTCAGCAAATCACCTGCAATTTCCGGCTGCGGTAAGCTGTATTCGGTATCTTCCGTCTGGATCATCCACCCCAGAATTGTGGTGTCATTGAAGGTGTCTTTGAGAGTGTAGCAGCCGTTTTCGACCACCATCTCCAGCTCGCGCGTCCACTGCTGCCCTTGCGGCAACGGGGAATGAATCACGTTCTGTTCCGCAATACGGACTTTGCTGCCGTGCAATTGGGTAATGATGGCGACATGGCCGGTGTCTTTAAATTCACCGCCTTTATCCCAGATAAGAAGCGCCCCCGCGACTGGTGCACGCAGCGAGCCGTTAGGAAATGCCTGCAATGGCAGGATGTTGTCATTAACCACTTCACGCAGGAAGCGCAGCGAGAAAATCTCCCACGCCATACCCACATCAGTGAAGACCACACCGTAGTTCAGAAAGAGAAAACGGCGAGCAAATTCAACGCATTGCCATTTGTGGCCCATATATTCATCGTCGATATAGCTACGGAATACAGAGTCATCTTCGTATTCCTGCGGATCGAGAGAACTGTAATCTGAAGAGTAGATTGCTACCCCACCTGGGGCGTAGCCCAATAATGTCCCGAACGGGGCATCCTGGCTGGTTGTTCCTTTGCTCATCACTTTACCTTTAACAAGACAACCTAAGCAGTTGGCGTAATTGTTGTGCTCTGATTACCTGCTCAGCGACATTAACCGGACAGAGGTCAGACTCATCATACACCTCATCGCAGCGGCTGGCGCAAAGGGTTAAAAAATTCACATTCTGTACAGCAAGTGACCTGCTACACTGCTTCAACACTACCACTCAGAAGGCAGCTCAGTATGACAGACAATACTTATCAGCCCGCGAAAGTCTGGATGTGGGATAAATCCGCTGCAACTCTATTCACTGGGTACGCCAAACGGTCAAAAAGTGACGATTATGCTTGAGGGGAACTGCTGACACTGGGCGTTACCGGCGCAGAATACGACGCCTGGCTGATTCGCATTGGTGATGGTGATCAATTCTCCAGCGGCTTTGTGGAAGTGAATCCGAACTCGAAGATCCCGGCACTGCGCGATCATACCCATAATCCACCGCTCCGCGTATTTGAGTCAGGATCGATTCTGCTTTATCTGGCTGAGAAATTTGGCTACTTCCTGCCGCAGGATCTGGCGAAGCGTACCGAAACGCTGAACTGGCTGTTCTGGTTACAGGGCGCAGCACCTTTCCTCGGCGGGGGTTTTGGTCACTTTTACCATTACGCACCGGTGAAGATTGAGTACGCCATCAACCGCTTTACTATGGTTGGCGTTCGTCGCAGCAAGCCATCCAGACCGATGTAGGCCGGATAAGGTGTTTACGCCGCATCCGGTAATTGGGCACTATGCCTGATGCGACGCTGTCGCGTCTTATCATGCCTACGAATACCATGCATACCGGATAAAGCACTCACGCCGCATCCGGTAATTGAGCACAATGCCTGATGCGACGCTGTCGCGTCTTATCATGCCTACGAATACCATGCATACCGGATAAAGCACTCACGCCGCATCCGGCTTTAATCATCACTATGGTTGGCGTTCGTCGCAGCAAGCCATCCAGACCGATGTAGGCCGGATAAGGCGTTTACGCCGCATCCGGTAATTGGGCACAATGCCTGATGCGACGCTGTCGCGTCTTATCATGCCTACGAATACCATGCATACCGGATAAAGCACTCACGCCGCATCCGGCTTTAATCATCACGCGCTGGTAATGTCGTAATCCATTTGGCGCAGTGCGTCTAATGTGGCTTTGGCTTCGTCTTCGTCGATGATGCTCATGGCAAATCCGACGTGCACCAGTACCCACTGGCCCAGCAGATCGGCAGGGTTACCTTCGCAAATCAGCGCGATATTCACGTCGCGCTTGATGCCACATACTTCAACCTGCGCAAGCTGGTGAATATCTTCACCGACAGACAGCACCTGACCTGGAACGCCAATACACATTGTTAACTCCGGTTATTCAACTTCAATACTTTTGACGATCAGCGAATCGCCGGTATCGACGCGCAACCGCTCGCCGTGACAGAGCGGGCACTGCGCATCGTGCTGATGAATCTCCACCACCTGGCTGCAATCCCAGCACCAGGCCTGGGCGGGTTTATAGACGATATGTAAATTGCACCCTTGCGCCACCGTTCCCTGGCAGACAATTTCAAAACTAAAACGGACGGCGCTCTCCTCAACACAGGAGAGCGCGCCAATTTCCAGCCACACGGCGGTGACGCGCTTAACATCGTGCTGCTCCGCCTGCCGTTGGATAATTTCAACGGCGCTCTGGCAAAGCGACAACTCATGCATTTTCGCCACTCCTGCGACCAAACAGCAGGGCGCGACGGCCTGCGTGTGGTACATCCGGATTAGTGACTGGCAGCGAAAGGATCATTCGTGCACAGTCATCCGTCAGGCGTTGGCCCTCTTCAATTGACATGCTGTGCGAAAGCGGTGACATCAGCGAGCAGGAGAGGTATTGCGAAACACCGTCCAGTTCGCCAACGGTAAAGGTCATGGTGCCATACGGCAGTTGCAGACCGATTTTTTCACTCACTTTGCGCAGCGGCCAGAGTTGATCCGGGCCGGGGAAGATAACTGCACTCAGCATCCACGGGGTGATTACACACCCCGTCCACTGACCTTCGAACAGCGTAAAGTCAGAAACATACACCGGCATTGAAGGATGCAGAAAAGAGAGATCGTGCATCGAACGCCGGGCAATTTCTTCAAACGCAGCCTGTACTTGCGCCTTCGGGGAGGTCTGGAAACCTGCTATCTCTTCAGTCATGATTCGCCTCTCGTGCGATAGCTTCCACGCCTGATTCGCGTAGCGCAGCCAGAACCTGCTCAAGTGCAGGTTCAATCATCGCTTCGACCGTTGGCGTTAAGCCGATGTGCGGCTCCAGCGATTCCGGGATCACGCCGACCAGCGTCAGCTTTTTCGGAAACTCGCCGGTGAAGCGCAGGGCCGACAATACGTCGGCCAGGCCAAGCTGATGCGGAGAGATTTTGTTGGTAAACAACGCCGGGACTTCTTCATCCCGCAGGATCATCATCGTTCCCGGCGCGTTCTTTTTCGACACAATGGCATCAGCGATAATCAGATGATCGCGATTTGCCATGTCGCCAAGCAGCTCCATTCCCGCCGTTCCACCATCGAGGATCTCAACATAATCCGGCAGAATGTATCGTTGCTCTAAGGCTTCAACAATCCGCACACCGATGGCTTCATCGGTCAGCAAAATATTGCCGACCCCTAAGACTAAAATACGCATTACAGAACCTTCACTGAAACCACTTCGTTGCCGTCGGCATCCACTACGTGTACCGCACAGGCCATACACGGGTCGAAGGAGTGAATAGTACGCACCACTTCCAGCGGTTTATTCGGATCGGCAACCGGTGTCCCCACCAGCGACTGCTCGTAAGGACCAACGTCATCATTGAAGTTACACGGGCCAGAGTTCCAGGTTGATGGAACAACTGCCTGGTAGTTACTAATAATACCGTCTTTGATCACCATCCAGTGAGAGAGCATACCGCGCGGTGCTTCGAGGAAGCCAACGCCTTTGAACTCACCCGTTGCCGGAATGTTCGGCTTCACAAAGGTGGTGTGATCGCCTTTGCCGATCTTGGTGATCAGCGCACTGTATTGATTTTGCAGGATATCCTGCAATTCACAGCAGTGAACGGTACGACCAATAATACGGCCCAGCGTGGAGTGCAGCTGCGCCACTTCCAGCGTGTTGCCAGTCAGTTTCTGATAAATCGCAACGATTTCATTCAGTTTGTTCTGGGTAGACTCGCGACCAGCCGCCAGTTTCACCAGCATGTTAGCCAGCGGACCCACTTCTACCGTTTTGCCGTAGAAAGTCGGTGATTTCACCCAGGAATATTTACCGTCGTCAGACCAACCATCATAAGCCGGAATGGTGGTGCCTTCCCACGGTGCCTGCGGCGCTTCGTCTTTATACCAGGAGTGCTTCGCGCTTTCCTGAATCCCTTTGATCAGGTATTCATCGGAATGAGAAGTGATCGGACGATACGAGGACAGATCCGCATTCTCAATATAGCCGCCCGGGAACAGGAAGCTGCCGTTTTTGCTGTCGGTCGGGAATTCCGGCACGCTCAGGTAGTTCACCGCACCTTTGCCGCGCGTCAGCCATTCTGGGTAGAACGCGGCGATAACGGCGGTATCAACCTTATAAACCTGCTCAACAAAGTCGCTCAGCTTGTCGATGAAAGACTTGATATACATCAGGCGCTCAAGGTTCAGCACGCCCAGACCGTCGAGGTTGATCGGGTTCGCGACACCACCCACAGCAAGGTTCTGAATGTGCGGCGTTTTACCGCCCAGCAGCGCCACCACACGGTTAGCGTCACGCTGGCACTCCAGCGCCTGCAGGTAGTGCGCTACCGCAATCAGGTTCACTTCCGGCGGCAGTTTCATCGCCGGGTGCCCCCAGTAACCATTAGCAAAAATACCCAACTGACCGCTGGCAACCAGATCTTTGATCTTATTCTGAACTTTGGTGAACTCTTCCGGACTGTTCAGATGCCAGGTCGAAACGCCTTTCAGCATTGCGGAGGCTTTCGCCGGATCGGCTTGCAGCGCTGAGGTAATATCCACCCAATCCAGCGCCGAAAGCTGATAGAAATGAACGATATGGTCATGCGTGGTGTGCGCAGCCAGAATGATGTTACGAATGTATTGCGCGTTAACCGGAACGTCGATATTCAGCGCACTCTCTGCCGCACGAACGGAAGACAGCGCGTGAGTGGTAGTACATACGCCACAGATACGTTGCACAATCATCCATGCATCGCGCGGATCGCGGTTTTTCACGATCTCTTCCATGCCGCGCCACATGGTACCGGAAGCCCATGCTTTCGAAACGACGCCATTTTCGATTTCGCAATCGATGCGTAAATGCCCCTCAATACGGGTTACCGGATCAATAGTAATTCTCTGGCTCATGCTTTGCTCGCCTCATGACGATTATGATCGTTTTGTTTTAAAGGAGGAAGTATCGGCAGTAGACGAATGAGTACGATGTAAGCGCAAATCTCAATAGCCACAAAACCAATAGAAATCAACAGTTCTTCCCAAGTCGGGAAGTAGGCATAACCGCCGCCCGGGTTGAATGCCACCAGCGAATAGGTCAGACGCCAGGTTGCACAACCTAACAGCGCGCTCAGTGCTGACAGGAACAGCATGCGGGAATCATTACGCAGCTTCGCCACACGCAGAACGACCAGCGGGAAGAGCATCAGCAGGACTTCAATCCAGAACATCACGGAGTAGAAGTCACCGGCAAACGCTAACGACAGCTTGTCACGATAGATAAGCTCGCCAAAGCGCAGCACGATGAAAATCGCCAGCAACACACTGATGGTATTGGTCAGCTTGACGAACAGGCTCTTTTCATCCGGGCCGTTGCCGCGCAGACCCGCCTGCACCAGCGAACCTTCAAAGATGACAATCGAGAAGCCCATAATGAACGCCGTCAGCAGCGAGAACAGCGGCAACATTTCATAGCTTTGCCACAGCGGATGCACCTTGTAGCCCGCCGAGATCATCAGCGACCCCATTGAAGACTGGTGCATGGTCGGCAGCAGTGCACCGAGCGCGATGATGAAGAACATCACCTTGTTCAAACGTTTGAGCGACACCTTCCAGCCCAGACGTTCAAACACTGCCGGAGCAAACTCCAGTGCCATCACGCCGATGTAGATGGTCATACAGACCGCCGTCTCGAACAGTACCGAGTTCACGTTGAAGTGACCCGGAATGTAGAAGTACGGCAGATTCCAGTAGCGACCCACGTCAATAGTGATCGACAAGCCACCCAGTGAGTAACCAAACAGGCTCGCCAACAGCGCCGGACGCACCAGCGGATGGTATTGCCCACGGTTAAAGACGTATACCGCCCACGCCAGCGCCCAGCCGCCACAGGCGAAGCCTGTGCCAATCAGCAGGTCAAACGCGATCCACACGCCCCACGGGAAGCCGCCGTTCAGGTCAGAGACAGAGCCCAGACCGAACACCAGACGCTTCACGATCAGGAGCATACAGATGACGATTAACGGTCCAAAAATCATGACCGGTTTACTGATGATTTTGCCGCCCAGCGGTTGTGGATCATGACTCATGATCGTCTCCTCCGTCGTGATGGTCGTTTTTGGTGTTGCGACGAACCAGCACGGTTAAGCCCGCCAGCACAGCCAGTGGTAGCATCATGCCTTTATACAGGGTGTGTTGAATATTTTCGGAACGCGCACCGGTAGAAAGATCGTCCAGCTTCGGCAGGTCGAGATTTTCATAAGGAACGCCCGTCAGTACCAGAACCTGAGTACCGCCGCCTTCTTTCTCGCCGTACAGATGCGGATAATATTTCGGCACCGTGTGCAGGTAAGTGTCGCCAGATTTCAGCGTCTGACGCGGATAGTGGTATTCGCTGCCAGGCTTCAGCGCCAGACGTTTTTTCGCCTCAGCCATCAGCTCTTCACGCGTACCAAAAATCACCGCGCCCGCCGGGCATACTTCTACGCAGCCAGGCAGACCGCCCTTATCGAGACGTTCCACACCTTTCTGATTACACAGCTCGCACTTATGCAGCGCACCAAACGGGTTGTTGTAGTCGTACTTCGGCACGTTGTACGGACAGGCGACCATGCAGTAGCGGCAGCCGGTGCACACATCTTTGTCGTAATGAACAATGCCAGTTTTCGGATCTTTTTTCAGCGCAGAGACCGGGCACACAGAGACACAGTTCGGATCGACGCAATGCATACACTGTTTCTTAATGTACGCGTATCCGTTCTCCTCCTGGTCTTTGTTGACACCCGTACCGCTGGTCCACACCTGAATAATGTTATTGGTATACGAAGACAGTTTGTCGTTGTTCGACCAGGTCTGTTCCCCTTGTGGGTTGCGTTCAGGGAAGTTGATATCCTGACACTTGGTGACGCAAGCCTGGCAGCCTACGCACAAGGTCGAGTCATACAACATCCCCAGCGATCCCGGAATTGGCGGGCGGTTTTCAGCAGCCGCATGGCTGACCGAGGGCAACGCGCCCGTCAGCAATGCCCCGCAGGAGGCTGCTTTAATAAAATTACGTCTGTTCACGGTTATTCTCCCCGTGAGTCAGCGTTATCTTTCTTTTGCTGACGACCCAGTTCACGCACCGCCATCACGCTGACACCGGCAACTAGCCCAACCACACCGCCGAGCAACCCAATAGCGCCCGCAGAGACGTTGCCGCCTTCTTTAGCGTTGACATCCGGTTTTTGTGAACGCGGCGTCTGGTTTTCGACGTTGGCAAGCTGATGGATGCCTTTATGGAAGCCGATACCTTCTTCGTTACAGCCATAGCAAGGGTGACCAATCGCCACCGGCCACACGCCGCCAACGTCGCAGAATTGCAGCGTTGAGCAGTTGCCGTAAGTTTCTGGCCCTTTACAGCCGAGGTGATACAGGCACCAGCCTTCGCGGTGGCCTTCATCACCGAACTCTTTGGCAAAACGACCCGCATCGAAGTGCGGGCGACGTTCGCAGTGTTCGTGGATCAGACGACCATAGGCGAAGGTCGGACGGTTTTTGTCATCCAGTTTCGGCGGTTTGCCGTAAGTGATGATGTGCGCAACAGTCGCGAGGAAGTTGTGCGGGTTCGGCGGGCAGCCTGGAATGTTGATAACGGTTTTGCCCGGCAGAACCTCTTGCAGGCTGACTGCACCAGTTGGGTTAACTCCAGCTGCGGCAACACCGCCCCACGCAGAGCAGGAACCGATTGCGATAATAGCTGCTGCGCCTTCTGCCGCTTTGCGGATGTGATCCACAATCGGCTCGCCGGCAACCATGCAATAAATACCGTTATCTTTTAATGGGATGGAACCATCCACCACTAACACATACTGCCCTTTGTACTTCTCGAGAGCGTTATGTTTGTTCTCTTCGACCTGATGGCCGAAGGCGGCAGAAAGTACTTCGTGATACTCCAGAGAGATAGTCTCCAGCACGAGGTTTTCTACCGTTGGATGCGTTGCACGAAGCAGAGCTTCCGTACAACCGGTGCACTCCTGTGCACCAATCCAGATAACTGGCGGACGCTGCGGGTTAGTAACCGATTCGGCCATCTCTGCAGCGGCTTTGCTACTTAACCCCATGGTGGCGGCTAATGCTGCACAAAGCTTCATGAAATCACGGCGGTTAATGCCGTGAGAATGGATGAGGGTGTTATCTCCAGTCATTTATAGTTATTCCGTTGCGAAGACCTGGCATATATTTTGCCCCAATCGCAAAATCAATAATGCGATCGATGCGCCATTTACCACACATTTATTATGGTTATCGATATCATCATACTGCGGCGGGGCGCTAAAACGAAGGGAAGAAGCATTAGTGTAATTAATTAAAGCAAGATAATACGTATGTTTGATCAATTTTCGAGGCGATAACCAGCCATAAAAAAGCGCAACGCAGAACAGGAATTATTCTCACGAAAGAAATCCATTACCATCTCTTTATCCAGTCCATATCGGCGCGTCAGAATACCCGCTTCCCAGGCGCTAAGCTGGCGATCGCCGGTCTTTTCGTACATCCGGTGCGAGTAGCCTAATACAAAACCGCGTTTATAATCGGCGCAGAATTTTGTCACATTAACCGCACCGTCGGCATGCGTTGCTTTTAATCCCGCCATTAAGCCTTTACCAAAATGGTTATTCATCGTTCACCTCATTCTCTATATATTACAATATATAGCGATATTTTAGGCAAAGAACGACGTTTGCGCACGCTATTTTTTCATGCTTGTTTAAGACGTAATCCCGTAAGAGATATCCCCATCAGGAGAGATATTTATCGAACCATTTCAGTGTCCTTTGCCAGGCAAGATCGGCGGCAGATTTGTCATAACGGGGCGTGAAATCATTATGGAATCCGTGATTAACCCCCGGATAGATATACGTCTCATAGACCTTATTATTGGCTTTCAACGCCGCCTCGTAAGCGGACCAGCCTACGGTTCTCATGCACCACCACCACAGCAGCTGTTTTGTCGCTCTTCACCAGATAACCACGGACCTTGCCGTGACCGTTTGGCGGTTAAACACGGCATCGTTACACTCCTCAGTTGGTGTTTTTTTAAGCAACGTATAAGCACGTGTTTTTGCCCAGTTTTTCGTCACTCTGTGAGCCAGACTACGGGATACGCGCTGGCGAATCGCTAAACTAGAAACATTGTTTCGAAATTGAACGGTGGAAAGGAGAGATCATGGTCTGGTTAGCGAATCCCGAACGTTACGGGCAGATGCAGTACCGCTATTGCGGAAAAAGCGGTTTACGCCTGCCCGCGTTATCGCTCGGTTTATGGCACAATTTCGGTCACGTTAACGCGCTGGAATCACAGCGTGCGATTCTGCGCAAAGCTTTTGATTTAGGCATTACGCACTTTGATTTAGCCAACAACTACGGGCCACCTCCAGGAAGCGCAGAAGAGAACTTTGGTCACCTGCTGCGCGAGGATTTTGCCGCTTATCGCGATGAACTGATTATCTCTACCAAAGCTGGCTACGATATGTGGCCCGGCCCGTACGGCTCTGGCGGTTCACGTAAATACCTGCTCGCCAGCCTCGACCAAAGCCTGAAGCGTATGGGACTGGAATATGTCGATATCTTTTACTCTCATCGCGTCGATGAAAATACACCGATGGAAGAAACCGCTTCTGCGCTGGCTCATGCTGTGCAAAGTGGTAAGGCGCTGTATGTTGGGATCTCTTCATACTCGCCAGAGCGGACGCAAAAAATGGTCGAGTTACTGCGCGAATGGAAAATTCCGCTGTTAATTCATCAACCTTCGTACAATTTACTGAACCGCTGGGTGGATAAAAGCGGCCTGCTGGATACCCTGCAAAATAACGGTGTGGGCTGCATTGCCTTCACCCCACTGGCTCAGGGATTGCTGACCGGAAAGTATCTCAACGGTATTCCAGAGGATTCACGGATGTATCGCGAAGGTCATAAAGTTCGTGGCCTGACACCGAAAATGCTCACCGAAGCCAACCTCAACAGCCTGCGGTTATTGAATGAAATGGCCCAGCAGCGCGGTCAGTCGATGGCGCAAATGGCGTTAAGCTGGTTGCTGAAAGATGAGCGAGTGACTTCAGTCTTAATCGGCGCAAGCCGTGCAGAGCAACTGGAAGAGAATGTGCTGGCGCTGAATAATCTGACGTTTAGCGCCGAGGAACTGGCGCAGATTGATCGGCATATCGCCGATGGTGAGCTGAATCTGTGGCAAACGTCTTCCGATAAATAACAAGTTCATACCGGGCGCGAGAACCGCGCCCGCACAAGATCAGTGATTATGACGTGTCAGTCGGTCAAGGTAACCCATCACAAACGCAGAAAGCACAAACGTCAGATGGATAATGACGTACCACATCAGTTTGTTATCAGGGACATTTTTCGCATCCATAAAGACGCGCAGTAAGTGAATGGAAGAGATTGCCACAATCGACGCTGCTACTTTGTTTTTCAGCGACGTTGCATCCATTTTACCCAGCCAGTTCAGCTTCTCTTTGTTCTCGGAAATATCCAGCTGCGAGACGAAATTCTCATAACCGGAAAACATCACCATCACCAGCAAACCGCCAACCAGCGTCATATCCACCAGCGACAGCAATACGAGGATCAAATCAGATTCTGCCATCGAAAAGATATTCGGCAGTACGTGAATAATCTCCTGGAAGAACTTCAGCACCAGAGCAACCAACGCCAGCGAAAGGCCAAAGTACACGGGTGCAAGCAGCCAGCGAGAAGCATACATTGCATTTTCAAGAAAACGTTCCATACATTACTGTCGTGTAGTTAAAACGGGCAACAGTATATCGCAATTGAGCAAACATCGCGCAACAGCAAATAAACATATCCATTAAACCTTTGTCGCATAAATCCGAGGTTTAGGGATTTTCCTGGTTCCCTTATCAACGCATTGAGAGCGTCTACCCTTAGAGGACGTTGAACCTGAAGGGAGAAAAGCGATGTCTCATTTAAAAGACCCGACCACGCAGTATTACACTGGTGAATATCCCAAACAGAAGCAACCGACGCCAGGCATCCAGGCGAAAATGACACCAGTACCGGATTGCGGCGAGAAAACCTATGTTGGTAGCGGTCGTCTGAAAGATCGTAAAGCACTGGTGACAGGGGGCGATTCCGGAATCGGTCGCGCTGCCGCCATCGCTTACGCGCGTGAAGGGGCTGACGTGGCGATCAGTTATCTTCCCGCGGAAGAAGAAGACGCTCAGGATGTAAAAAAGATCATTGAAGAATGCGGACGCAAAGCCGTTCTGCTGCCTGGCGATTTAAGCGATGAGAAGTTTGCCCGTTCGCTGGTTCACGAAGCGCATAAGGCGTTAGGCGGGTTGGATATTATGGCGCTGGTCGCCGGGAAACAGGTTGCCATTCCTGATATTGCAGACCTCACCAGCGAACAGTTTCAAAAGACCTTTGCCATTAACGTTTTCGCGCTGTTCTGGCTCACCCAGGAAGCGATTCCCCTGCTACCGAAAGGCGCCAGTATCATCACCACTTCGTCAATCCAGGCGTACCAGCCAAGCCCGCACTTGCTGGACTATGCTGCAACCAAGGCGGCGATTCTGAACTACAGCCGCGGTCTGGCGAAGCAGATCGCGGAGAAAGGCATTCGGGTAAACATTGTCGCACCAGGCCCTATCTGGACGGCACTGCAAATTTCTGGTGGACAAACGCAGGATAAGATCCCGCAGTTTGGTCAGCAAACGCCAATGAAACGTGCGGGGCAACCGGTGGAACTGGCCCCTGTATATGTTTATCTGGCAAGTCAGGAGTCGAGCTATGTCACCGCAGAAGTGCACGGTGTGTGCGGCGGCGAACATTTAGGTTAAAAAAATGCCCGGTTGTGAAAAGCAACCGGGCATCATTTTTATTTCGCTTTGGCGGTTTCTTCGCCGACCAGACCTATCTTCAGGTAACCCGCCTGATGCAACGTATCCATTACCTTCATCAACGTCTCGTAATCGACGGTTTTATCCGCACGGAAGAAGATAGTGGTGTCTTTCTTACCTTCAGTTAACGCATTCAGCGCTGTAACCATTGTTTCATCGGTGACCGGATCGTTACCGATAAACATCGAGTTGTCTGCCTTTACCGACAGATAAACCGGTTTTTCCGGGCGCGGCTGCGGCGTGCTGGTAGAAGCAGGCAAGTTCACCTTCACATCTACCGTCGCTAACGGCGCCGCCACCATAAAGATAATCAGCAGAACCAACATCACGTCGATAAACGGCGTCACGTTGATATCATGCATTTCGCCGTTATCATCGAGGTTTTCGTTAAGATGCATTGCCATCGGACATTATCCTGCGCGTAATTTTTGTGCGACACGCACCGGATGCGCAGCGGCGCTGGCCTCCAGATCCAGGTCACGGCTTTGCAGCAACAGTACCTGAGCTGCGACATCACCCAACATTGCTTTAAAGCCGCCAATCTGGCGCGCGAATACGTTGTAGATGACGACCGCCGGAATCGCTGCCACCAGGCCGATTGCTGTAGCTAACAGTGCTTCTGCGATACCCGGCGCAACGACTGCCAGGTTAGTGGTCTGTGTTTGCGCAATACCGATAAAGCTGTTCATGATGCCCCAGACCGTACCAAAGAGGCCCACAAACGGTGAAATCGCGCCAATGGTTGCCAGATAGCCGTTACCGCGACCCATTTGACGCCCTACGGCGGCAACCCGACGCTCCAGACGGAAGCTGGTACGCTCTTTAATACCTTCGTTATCGTCGCTGCCTTCTGACAGTTCCAGCTCATTCTGCGCTTCATTGAGTAAATGCAGGCTTAAGCTTTTGCTACTAAAATCAGCGGCGATATCGTTGGCCTGGGTTAAGGAACGCGCTTCAGCCAGCAGTTGCTGCTCGCGCTTAAGGCGACGCTTCTGATTGAAGAACTCTACGCTCTTACTGAAGAAGATTGCCCAGGTGACTACGGAGGCCAAAATAAGCCCAATCATCACGCACTTAACGACAATATCGGCGTGCTGATACATACCCCAGACGGAAAGGTCCGTCTGCATTAAATTATTACCCACTGTGTATCTCCAGGACGCAAGTCACAAAATCTGCGCATAATAATATCAAAACGGCGTCGAATTGATAGTCGTTCTCATTACTATTTGCATACTGCCGTACCTTTGCTTGCTTTTCCTTGCGTTTACGCAGTAAAAAAGTCTCCAGTACGCCATTTGCAAAAATTTTCTGCTTTATGCCAATTCTTCAGGATGCGCCCGTGAATATTCATGCTAGTTTAGACATCCAGACGTATAAAAACAGGAAATTCCGACATGACGGAAAACAAGCTTGATACTCAACTGGTGAATGCAGGCCGCAGCAAAAAATACACTCTCGGCGCGGTAAATAGCGTGATTCAGCGCGCTTCTTCGCTGGTCTTTGACAGTGTGGAAGCGAAAAAGCACGCGACGCGCAATCGCGCCAATGGCGAGTTGTTCTATGGACGGCGCGGAACATTAACCCATTTCTCCTTACAAGAAGCGATGTGCGAACTGGAAGGTGGCGCAGGCTGCGTGTTGTTCCCCTGTGGGGCAGCGGCGGTTGCTAACGCCATTCTTGCTTTTGTCGAACAGGGAGATCATGTGTTGATGACCAACACCGCCTATGAACCGAGTCAGGATT
>NZ_PTRE01000064.1 GCF_002965065.1 Escherichia sp. MOD1-EC7003 | reverse complement strand
TGGTCAGTCTGGTCCGCAAAACCTACCTGTTCATCGGTTCGGATCATGGAGGAGAGCGGGGAGCGCTGCTGTACAGCCTGATCGGGACGTGCAAACTGAACGGAGTGGAGCCAGAAAGCTACCTCCGCTATGTCCTTGACGTCATAGCCGACTGGCCGATAAACCGGGTCGGCGAACTGCTCCCCTGGCGCGTAGCACTGCCGACTGAATAACACATCCCCGTCAATACGGTTCTTGCTGCACGCTTACACAGAAGGTCAGGCAGACGTGAAAGATCAAGAGTGGGGCGATGCTGGCGTTTTACAGTGGTCAATGCGCCAGCCATATCCAGAGCAGGATTATATCTGATGATGCCAGACTGTACGGCATAACGCATTACAGCAGACATCCTTTGCTGCAGACGACTGGCGATTTCATAAATCTGTTTAGCCTCTGCAGCGCGAACAGGGATAAGCAGGTCCGGAGTATTGAGTGTTGTGATATCCCGGTTGCCGATAAAAGGGAAAACATGTGTCTCGAGGCTTTTGAGTACTTTATCGCTCTGTGATTGTGCCCATTGCTTATTACCGGCACGTCAGCGTCGTGCAATATGTTCAAAAGAGAGTTGTAAATCAGGGATTACTTTTTTAGCTCTTTTCTGTTCGCAAGGGCCAATCCCCTCCGAAATCAGTCTTCGGGTTTCATTCCGTTTTGTTCGTGCTGAAACGAAAAACGGACCTCCGTGGAGGTCCGTTGATATGAATTTGGTGCCCGGACTCGGAATCGAACCAAGGACACGGGGATTTTCAATCCCCTGCTCTACCGACTGAGCTATCCGGGCAACGGGGCGCATTAAACCGTAATCTGCACACCTCGTCAACCTAATTTCAGTAAAAGCGATTCAACTGCTTAAGATTGCGGCAAATCGCTTCTTTTCTGTTTTTCTGTCAGGTCAAGGCTCCTCCCTGGCGGCAGCGGGCGAAGCGCAGGATATCTTCTGCCAGCCGATGTGCGGTGTCGACATCTGCCTGGCTACGATTCACCAGCATTCGGCTTAAACAGCCTTCCAGCACCAGTTCCATCTGCTTTGCTACCATCGTCGGATCGTCAACTTCCAGCGTGCTTAACAGTTCGTGGGTAAAATCGTAGGCCGCGCTTTTTTGCTGATCGGCCAGTTGATGAATAGGGTGGCCAGGATCGGGATAAAACGTACAGGCCGCGATAAACAGACAGCCCGGATAGCGGTTGTTTTTAACGCACTCCGACAGCGCCTGATAACGTGCCAGCAGCTTTTTTTCGGCAGTTTGCGTTTCGTCCAGCATCAGCTGACGGCGCCAGACATCTATCTGTTGGCTAAGATAACGCAGCGCATCGTAGAGGATTGCCTCTTTGTCTGGCCAGAAGCGGCGCAGCTCGTCCAGTGGATGATCCACACGTTCAGCAACCATCTCCAGCGTGGTGTTGGCAATCCCTTGTAATTCTAATAATTTCAGGGCTTCTTCCAGTACATCTTCACGTTGCACGCTATTTTCCTCCGTCTTTCCCACAGCAAGTGTCGCTCACGGTTGGCGATCGCGCAAATGTGCGCTGAAGGTTTCAGCATCCATAAAGCCCGTGACGCGTGCTTGTGGATGCTCCTGGCCTTGTCCGTCAAAAAAGAGAATTGTCGGTAGGCCAAGGACATTAAGATGCTTTAACAGCGCCACATCTTGTGCGTCGTTGTCAGTGACGTTGGCCTGAAGTAAGCCCGTGTCTGCTAACGCTTTTTGCACCTGCGGGTCGCTGAAGGTGTATTTCTCAAACTCTTTACAGGCGACGCACCAGTCGGCATAGAGATCTAACATCACCGGTTTGCCTTTGGCTTCAACGAGAGCCTGATTTAACTCATCTACCGTTTTGATTTGTGTAAAGTTGAGATGCGCCTGAGTTTGCGCGGTATGGGGCGCACCAAATGCCCAATCCTGGAGTGGACGTACGCTAATCAGCGCCGCTGCCAGCAGGATTATTTGCACCACGCGCATCCAGCTGCGCTTGGCCTGTAAGCTAGTGACAAAGGCCCAGCCAAAGAATGCGACACCAAGCGCCGACCACAAGCGTAATCCCCATATATCACCCATCACTCGCTCCAGCAGGAAGACAGGTAGTGCGAGGATCACAAAACCAAACGCGGTTTTGACCTGTTCCATCCACGGGCCGCTTTTCGGCAGCAGGCGATTACCAAAGACGGTAATTAGCATCAGCGGCAGCCCCATGCCCAACGCATAGAGATAAAGCATGCCGCCGCCCAGCCACATGTTCCCGCTTTGGGCGATATACAGCAGAATCGCGCTAAGCGGTGCGGTGGTGCATGGTGAACAGATCAGTCCGGCAATCGCCCCCATAACAAACACACCGCCGGGTGAGCCGCCCTGTTGGCGGTTACTCATCAGCGTGAGGCGCGTTTGCAGCGAAGAGGGGAGCTGTAAGGTGAATAAGCCAAACATCGACATCGCCAGCAAGGTAAAGACAATGGCGAGGCTAATGAGCACATAAGGGTGCTGTAGCGCTGCCTGGAACTGTAACCCTGCGGCGGCAACCACCAGACCCAGTACCGTGTAGGTCAGCGCCATCCCCTGCACATAAATAAAGGTCAGCACCAATGCTCTGGCGGTGGAGAGCCGCTGTTTTCCTCCCAGCACGATGCCGGAAATCAGTGGGTACATCGGCAGGACACATGGCGTAAAGGCGATACCAATACCGATCAACAACGCCCAGAGTGCGGAAAAGGGCAATTGTGCGGCGGGCTGCTCTTGCTGCGGAACAGACACTGGCTGTGGCGCTGCGTTGTTGGCGACCACTTCGCTTAACGGAACTGTTTTGGTTTCTGGTGGATAACAGAAACCGGCATCAGCACAGCCCTGGTAGGTGACAGTTAACATCGCTCCCGCACTCGCCTGGTTGATGGTTACGGGAAGCGTCAGCCGATCGCGGTAGATCTCGCTTTTGCCGTAAAACTCATCTTCATGCCAGACCCCTTGCGGCAGCTGCACGTCGGCAATTTTCGCGTGCTTCGGCGTAATGCGGATCTGTTTACGGTAGAGGTAGTAACCGTCTTTGATCTGCCAGGTCAGATTAAGGTTATGTTGGTTTTGCTGAAAATCAAAAGCAAAGGCTTGATCCGCAGGGACAAATGGTGAACGTCCCGGCGCGTCGAATAATCCGGCAAAAGCAGAAGTGCTGCAAAGTAGCAGGATCAGCGTAAAGATGCGTTGAGCCATGAGAGGTAATCTGTGTCTCCGTGTGTAACAGGTAAAACCAGAAGTTCCGGGGTTTGATATGGATGGTGAGACTTCAGGCATTCCAGCAGTGCCTGCTGGTGATATACGGTAGTTTTTAAAATCATCTGCACTTCGTATTCTTGCTCCAGCTTACCTTCCCAGTAATAGAGAGAGGTCGCGCCGGGGAGCAAGGTTGCGCAGGCCGCCAGTTTTTCTGCCAGCACTTTGGCGGCTAAATCCTGGGCTGTCGCTTCATCCGGTGCGGTACATAGCACCACGACAGACGCGGTATTCGAACTTTTTTCATCAAGCATAAACACCTCGTAAGAACAGATGGAACCGCAAGAGAGAGGTCACTATACAACGGACGGGGGAAGGATGTTAGTCGGCGGGAAAGAAAGCGGGGCGTGAACGCCCCGCGATTGGTCATTACAGCATGAAGCTACCCAGCACGAAGCTGAAGCAAACGGCCAGGGCAACACCCAGAGTACCCGGGATGAAGAACGGATGGTTGAAGACGAATTTACCGATACGGGTAGTCCCCGTGTCATCCATCTGTACTGCAGCAACCAGCGTCGGGTAGGTCGGCAGAATGAACAGACCAGACACTGCAGCGAAAGAAGCAACTGCGGTCAGCGGAGAAACGTTCAGTGCCAGAGCCATCGGCATCAGTGCTTTTGCGGTTGCAGCCTGAGAGTACAGCAGAGCAGAAGCAAAGAAGAAGATGACAGCCAGCAGCCACGGATGACCCTGAATCACTTCACCAGCGGTATCTTTGATCCAGTCGATGTTGTTGGAAACGAAAGTATCGCCCAGCCACGCAACACCCAGGATACAAATACAGGCGCTCATACCTGCTTTGAAGGTGCTGGAGTTGAGGATGTTGTCGGTATCGACTTTACAGATAACGGTGGTCAGAGTAGCAACGCTGAGCATGATGATCAGAATTGCGTTGGTGGTGTTCATCAGCGGTTTTTCAACCAGCCCCATGCTCGGGCTGTTGATGATTGCATAGATAACCACGCCAACTACGCCCAGCAGGAACAGCCAGACGGACGTTTTTGCACCCGCTTTGATTTCAATCTGCTTTTCACCGCGCAGTTCAATCAGGCCTTCTTCCAGACGCTTGCGATAAATCGGATCGTCAGAGAGTTTGGAGTTGAACAGCATAGTGACCAGGAAGGACATCACCAGAACTGCCAGCAGAGTGGATGGGATGACCACGGAGAGCAGATGGATATAGCTGATGCCATGACCTTCCATCACGGAAGACATGTAAACCACTGCCGCTGAGATGGGTGATGCGGTGATCGCAATCTGTGCGGATACCACTGCAGTAGACAGCGGACGGCACGGTTTAACGCCTTGTTCCTTCGCAACTTCAGCGATAACTGGCAGTGTCGCCAGAGAGATGTTGCCAGTACCAGCAAAGATTGTCAGGAAATAGGTCACGATCGGCGCGAGGATTGTGATGTATTTCGGGTTACGGCGCAGCAGCTTTTCTGTCTGATGAACCAGATAGTCCAGACCGCCAGCAACCTGCATGGCAGAAATAGCGGCGATAACCGCCATGATAATGGAAATGACATCGAACGGGATGTTACCGGGTTTAACGCCAATAGCAGCAAGTACCAGCACCCCCAATCCACCTGCAAAACCAATACCTATTCCCCCCAATCTGGCGCCCAAGAAGATCGCCAGCAAAACTATGATGAGTTCTACAACTAGCATATTAGCCTTCCTTGTGTTTTAACAAGTTGATATTAGGTTGTTATTTTAAAGTTACTACTTACAAGAAAAAAGGCACGTCATCTGACGTGCCTTTTCTATTTGTACTACCCTGTACTATTACTGTTCGCTTTCATCAGTATAGCGTTTTGCTTTATAAGCCGGGTGCATCAAATTTTGTACGGAGAAAATATCGTCAAGTTCCGCTTCAGTCAACAGACCGCGTTCCAGAACGACTTCACGTACACTCTTACCTGTTTCGGCACAGATTTTACCTACAATATCACCGTTGTGGTGACCGATGAACGGGTTCAGGTAAGTAACGATACCGATAGAGTTGTAAACGTAACCTTCGCACACTTCTTTGTTCGCAGTGATGCCGTTAATGCATTTTTCCAGCAGGTTGTAGCAAGCGTTGGTCAGAATGTGGACGGATTCAAACATGGCCTGGCCAATGACCGGTTCCATAACGTTCAACTGCAGCTGACCTGCTTCTGCTGCCATGGTAACAGTGGTGTCGTTACCGATGACTTTGAAGCATACCTGGTTAACCACTTCCGGAACAACCGGGTTTACTTTAGCTGGCATGATTGAAGAGCCTGCCTGCAGTTCCGGCAAGTTGATTTCGTTCAGGCCGGCACGTGGGCCAGAAGAGAGCAGGCGCAGGTCATTACAGATTTTGGACATCTTCACAGCCAGGCGTTTCAGCGCGCCGTGAACCATAACATAAGCGCCGCAGTCAGAGGTCGCTTCGATCAGGTCTTCAGCTGGTACGCATGGGAAACCAGTGACTTCAGCCAGTTTTTTCACTGCCAGCGGAGAGTACTCTGTCGGCGTGTTCAGGCCAGTACCGATTGCTGTTGCGCCAAGGTTTACTTCCAGCAGCAGTTCAGCGGTACGTTGGATGTTTTTCACTTCTTCTTTTAGCAGGATGCTGAAAGCGCGGAATTCCTGACCGAGGGTCATCGGTACTGCGTCCTGCAGCTGGGTACGACCCATTTTCAGGATGTCCTGGAATTCGACAGCTTTACGCTCAAAGCCTTCACGCAGTTGGTTAATTGCATCTACCAGCTTAATCAGGGAAGAGTAAACTGCGATACGGAAACCGGTCGGGTAGGCGTCGTTAGTGGACTGACATTTGTTAACATGGTCGTTCGGGTTCAGATACTGATATTCACCTTTCTGGTGACCCATCAGTTCCAGACCGATATTGGCCAGCACTTCGTTGGTGTTCATGTTTACGGAAGTACCTGCGCCGCCCTGGTAAACGTCTACCGGGAACTGATCCATGCATTTTCCGTTGTTCAGAACTTCATCACATGCGGCAATGATTGCATTCGCTACACTTTTAGGAATGGTTTGCAGCTCTTTGTTTGCCATAGCTGCGGCTTTTTTAACCATTACCATACCGCGAACAAATTCAGGAATATCGCTGATTTTGTTGTTGCTGATATAGAAGTTTTCAATCGCTCTCAGAGTGTGAACACCATAGTAGGCATCAGCCGGAACTTCCCTAGTACCCAACAGATCTTCTTCGATACGAATGTTGTTTGACATGTGAACCTTCTTTTTCAAGCTGCCAATGATTTGCTTTAAACACACAGAATATATGTGGTTTCGAATGTTTTTCGACCGACGATTATCCCCTGCATCGACCGAATACCCGAGATCATATGCTGCTTGAGGATTTCTACCGTAATCTGGATCACTTTAAGTGTCGGTTTTTACCCCTTAATCATTAATTTGTGAAATAGATCACCGCTTTGGGATTACTACCAAAAATAGTTGCGCAAACATCTTGAAATTTTGCTATTGACCACAATATAAGCTGAACGCGATTCGCAACCCATTCAGGTAGCCGGGGTTAACCGGCTGCCATTACAGGAGAAACCTTTGCGCTGGTTACCTTTTATTGCCATTTTCCTTTATGTCTATATTGAGATTTCAATCTTTATTCAGGTTGCCCATGTATTGGGGGTATTGCTGACTCTCGTGCTGGTTATATTCACGTCAGTTATCGGTATGTCACTGGTACGTAACCAGGGCTTTAAGAATTTCGTGCTGATGCAGCAAAAAATGGCGGCGGGTGAAAACCCAGCGGCAGAGATGATTAAAAGTGTTTCGCTGGTCATTGCCGGTTTGCTGCTTTTATTACCGGGCTTTTTCACCGACTTCCTCGGCCTTCTGCTTTTATTACCACCGGTGCAAAAGCATCTGACGGTGAAGTTGATGCCGCATTTGCGCTTTTCTCGCATGCCAGGCGGCGGTTTTAGCGCCGGGACCGGTGGTGGTAATACTTTTGATGGTGAGTATCAGCGAAAGGATGATGACCGCGACCGCCTTGATCATAAAGATGATCGCCAGGATTAATGTCGAAACGCCGGATTATGTGGTTATGCCATTTTCCGGCGTTTTTCGTTTTGGCAGAAACAGCCATAACCCCGCCAGCATGATAAGCGCATAGAGACTTTTCCAGCCGACCATTGCCAGTAACAGAACGCATAACAGCCTGCCAGTCACTGCCAGTAGCAGACCAATCATCAACGCACGAGGAAAATCACGCTCTGGATTTTTAAACTCCGAGGCGAGATGGGCAACTGCGTAGATTTTCGATGGTAGCACAATCAGATTCGCTGATGACGGCGATGAAGAAATTGCGATGAAATGTGAGGTGAATCAGGGTTTTCACCCGATTTTGTGCTGATCAGAATTTTTTTTCTTTTTCCCCCTTGAAGGAGCGAAGCCTCATCCCCATCTCTCTGGTCACCAGCCGGGAAACCCCATAAGCTCCGGCGTCACCCATAACAGATACGGACTTTCTCAAAGGAGAGTTATCAATGAATATTCGTCCATTGCATGATCGCGTGATCGTCAAGCGTAAAGAAGTTGAAACTAAATCTGCTGGCGGCATCGTTCTGACCGGCTCTGCAGCGGCTAAATCCACCCGCGGCGAAGTGCTGGCTGTCGGCAATGGCCGTATCCTTGAAAATGGCGAAGTGAAGCCGCTGGACGTGAAAGTTGGCGACATCGTTATTTTCAACGATGGCTACGGTGTGAAATCTGAGAAGATCGACAATGAAGAAGTGTTGATCATGTCCGAAAGCGACATTCTCGCAATTGTTGAAGCGTAATCCGCGCACGACACTGAACATACGAATTTAAGGAATAAAGATAATGGCAGCTAAAGACGTAAAATTCGGTAACGACGCTCGTGTGAAAATGCTGCGCGGCGTAAACGTACTGGCAGATGCAGTGAAAGTTACCCTCGGTCCGAAAGGCCGTAACGTAGTTCTGGATAAATCTTTCGGTGCACCGACCATCACCAAAGATGGTGTTTCCGTTGCTCGTGAAATCGAACTGGAAGACAAGTTCGAAAATATGGGTGCGCAGATGGTGAAAGAAGTTGCCTCTAAAGCGAACGATGCTGCAGGCGACGGTACTACTACTGCAACCGTACTGGCTCAGGCTATCATCACTGAAGGTCTGAAAGCTGTTGCTGCGGGCATGAACCCGATGGACCTGAAACGTGGTATCGACAAAGCCGTTACCGCCGCAGTTGAAGAACTGAAAGCCCTGTCCGTACCGTGCTCTGACTCTAAAGCGATTGCTCAGGTGGGTACTATCTCTGCTAACTCTGACGAAACCGTAGGTAAACTGATCGCTGAAGCGATGGACAAAGTCGGTAAAGAAGGCGTTATCACCGTTGAGGACGGTACCGGTCTGCAGGACGAACTGGACGTGGTTGAAGGTATGCAGTTCGACCGTGGCTACCTGTCTCCTTACTTCGTCAACAAGCCGGAAACTGGCGCAGTAGAACTGGAAAGCCCGTTCATCCTGCTGGCTGACAAGAAAATCTCCAACATCCGCGAAATGCTGCCGGTTCTGGAAGCTGTTGCCAAAGCAGGCAAACCGCTGCTGATCATCGCTGAAGATGTTGAAGGCGAAGCGCTGGCAACTCTGGTTGTTAACACCATGCGTGGCATCGTGAAAGTCGCTGCGGTTAAAGCTCCGGGCTTCGGTGATCGTCGTAAAGCTATGCTGCAGGATATCGCAACCCTGACCGGCGGTACCGTTATCTCTGAAGAGATTGGTATGGAACTGGAAAAAGCCACCCTGGAAGACCTGGGCCAGGCGAAACGCGTTGTGATCAACAAAGACACCACCACCATCATCGATGGCGTGGGTGAAGAAGCGGCAATTCAGGGCCGTGTTGCTCAGATCCGTCAGCAAATTGAAGAAGCAACTTCTGACTACGACCGTGAAAAACTGCAGGAGCGCGTAGCGAAACTGGCAGGCGGCGTTGCAGTTATCAAAGTCGGTGCTGCTACCGAAGTTGAAATGAAAGAGAAGAAAGCACGCGTTGAAGATGCCTTGCACGCGACCCGTGCTGCGGTAGAAGAAGGCGTGGTTGCTGGTGGTGGTGTTGCGCTGATCCGCGTAGCGTCTAAACTGGCTGACCTGCGTGGTCAGAACGAAGACCAGAACGTGGGTATCAAAGTTGCACTGCGTGCAATGGAAGCTCCGCTGCGTCAGATCGTACTGAACTGCGGCGAAGAACCATCTGTTGTTGCTAACACCGTTAAAGGCGGCGACGGTAACTACGGTTACAACGCAGCAACCGAAGAATACGGCAACATGATCGACATGGGTATCCTGGATCCGACCAAAGTAACCCGTTCTGCTCTGCAGTACGCGGCTTCTGTGGCTGGCCTGATGATCACCACCGAGTGCATGGTTACCGACCTGCCGAAAAACGATGCAGCTGACTTAGGTGCTGCTGGCGGTATGGGCGGCATGGGTGGCATGGGCGGCATGATGTAATTGCCCTGCACCTCGTAGGAATAAACAAACCCCCAGGCAGAAATGTCTGGGGGTTTTTCTTTTGGTCATCTTTCTAGTATAAGATTCAGACACGGACGACGCGAGTGGCGTCCAGCTCATTGATTATGGGGAATGACATGCACGTAAAATATTTAGCAGGGATTGTCGGTGCCGCGCTACTGATGGCGGGTTGTAGCTCCAGCAACGAATTGAGTGCTGCCGGTCAGAGTGTACGCATTGTGGACGAGCAGCCAGGCGCAGAGTGCCAGCTGATTGGTACTGCGACAGGTAAGCAAAGCAACTGGCTTTCCGGGCAACACGGTGAAGAAGGCGGTTCTATGCGTGGCGCAGCAAACGATTTGCGCAACCAGGCGGCTGCAATGGGCGGTAACGTGATTTATGGTGTCAGCAGCCCCTCGCAGGGAATGTTGTCCAGTTTTGTCCCGACGGATAGCCAGATTATCGGTCAGGTTTATAAGTGCCCGAACTGATGTGAACCAGATATTGGATGACAAACGTGTAATTGCCTGATGCGCTACGCTTATCAGGCCTACACCGGGCATTGGAACTGATTGAATGCTTGAGAATTTGTAGGTCGGATAAGGCGTTTACGCCGCATCCGGCATGATCAACGATCACGTTATCAGTCATGTAAGGCTGGATGGCTCCAGCCTTGCATTAGCAAAGATGAGATTATTTCGCCAGTGGTGCAGTTTTGCTGATGGACTGGACACGTAAGTGATGCAGCGCGCGTAAGCATTGATCCTGGGTTAGCGGTTGAGCGTTATTTGCCGCCACGGTGCGAACATAGACCTGACACGGCACACCTGCGAGTTTTTTCAGTCGGGGGCTGAAATCAAGCATTCGGCGAGTGATCGCCTCCACTTCTTTACCCGGCGTTGCTTCACGCGTTTTCACCACTGCGCCGCTAAATTGCTCTTTGCCACTTTCATCTTTAAAGCGATAAAGCACCGCCAGATAATGGCTGAACAAGTTATGTTTCCATTCCGGTTGGGAATAGGTGTCATATTCCAGATTGCCATTATCCTGGCAGTCAACGTCGTATAATGGCAGGAAATCTAACAATGAGGTAATACGTAATGCCAGTTCGCGCATTTCCGCATTATTAATTGCATGAATGATTGCTCGCGCCAGCATTTCAATCTGCAACTCATTGACGACTAACTCACATTTGCTACCGTCATGTAGCGTTAATACGAAGGTAAGATTTTCGCCCTGATTATCGGTAAGTTCCAGCGTGTTAACCCGGAGATTAATATCGGCATTTTTAAGCTCATCAACCAGAATTTCTGGGATATTTTCTGCCATTATCTTAATGACTTTATCGCGAGCCTGCTCATACTGAAGACGTGCATCAGCATCCAGTTTATGCTTTTGATACAGACGACTTTCCAGCGCAATCAGCAGGTCTCGCAGTTCCATGACAGACATAAAGAACAACGATTCTTTATTGCGAGGCTCTTTGATTTTCAGCGCCAGTGCAATGAAATTATTACTTTTGCGAATAACACCGGTATTAACACCCTTGATGCTTATGGCCATGTAGGTTCTCCCTAACCATTTCTCAATTAAATAATTAATTTTAATTTATAAGCCAGATGAATGGGCTTGGTAGTAATAGTTGTTAAAATAGCATAAATAGCCGTGGTCACTCTATACAAACAGAAAAGAAAGGTTAATTATTGGTGTTGGTTATATAAAAAGTAAGAATAGCTACATATATGAATAATTAAAGGTTATACACGGGCAACGGTCGCTGTACTTGCGTTTATTGCTCTTGCCGGATGCGGCGTAAACGCCTTATCCGGCCTACAGTCCATTGAAAATCCATTCAATTTCAATGCCCGGTGTAGGTCTGATAAGCGTAGCGCATCAGGCAATTTTAATGTTTAACTTCCCTGTTTAATCAGTTACTGCTGGCGTAGCTGGAGATCCAGCGGCGTTTTACTGGGTTCACCGCCAATTTCACGCGCCAGTTTCGGTACCAGATATCCTGACACCAGTGTCAGTAATTCACGCATAATCTGCCGTGCTTCGTCATCGCTCACCATAAAATGCGCTGCGCCCTGTACTTTATCGAGCACATGCAGGTAATACGGCATCACGCCTGCATCGAACAATGCATTGCTCAGGTTTGCCAGCGTTTGCGCGTTATCGTTCACGCCACGTAACAGAACGCTCTGGTTCAGCAAGGTAACACCCACCCGGCGCAACTTAGCCATTGCCTGACGGAATGTTTCATCTACCTCATTGGCATGGTTGATGTGATTCACCAGCAAGATTTGCAGTGTAGAACGTGAAAAGCGTTCAACCAGCGCATCTGTGATGCGTGCCGGGATCACAATTGGCAGACGGCTGTGGATCCGCAGACGTTTGATGTGCGGGACGGCTTCCAGTTGTGTGAGCAACCAGTCCAGCTCGTGATCTTTCGCCATCAACGGATCGCCGCCGGAGAAAATCATCTCGTCCAGTTCCGGATGCGTAGCAACATACTCAAGTGCAGTCTGCCAGTTACGCTTGTTGCCCTGATTTTCGGCATAGGGGAAGTGGCGACGGAAGCAATAGCGACAATTTACCGCGCAGCCGCCTTTGACCAGCAATAGCGCCCGGTTGTGGTATTTATGCAACAAACCAGGCACTACGCTGTGCTGTTCTTCCAGCGGGTCGGTGGAGAATCCGGGTGTGACGACAAACTCATTTTGCGAGGTAAGTACCTGACGCAAAAGTGGATCGTCCGGATTGCCTTTCTCCATGCGATCGATAAATGAGCGGGGCACACGCAGGGCAAACAGCTTTTTGGCGCTGCGTCCGGCCAACAGTTTTTCGTCCGCGTCTATATTCAAAAGACGCAGAAGTTCATCAGGATCGGTCACAACATCGGCAAGTTGCGTTAACCAATCTTCTCTGGATGGGGTATTTAGGGTTACAATATGCGCCATTTTGTGGCTTAGCTACCAATTAACAAATTTCAGAGGGCCTTATGGCAACGTACTATAGCAACGATTTTCGTGCTGGTCTTAAAATCATGTTAGACGGCGAACCTTACGCGGTTGAAGCGAGTGAATTCGTAAAACCGGGTAAAGGCCAGGCATTTGCTCGCGTTAAACTGCGTCGTCTGCTGACTGGTACTCGCGTAGAAAAAACCTTCAAATCTACTGATTCCGCTGAAGGCGCTGATGTTGTCGATATGAACCTGACTTACCTGTACAACGACGGTGAGTTCTGGCACTTCATGAACAACGAAACTTTCGAGCAACTGTCTGCTGATGCAAAAGCAATCGGCGACAACGCTAAATGGCTGCTGGATCAGGCAGAGTGCATTGTAACTCTGTGGAATGGTCAGCCGATCGCCGTTACTCCACCGAACTTCGTTGAACTGGAAATCGTTGATACCGATCCGGGTCTGAAAGGTGATACCGCAGGTACTGGCGGCAAACCGGCTACCCTGTCAACTGGCGCTGTGGTTAAAGTTCCGCTGTTCGTACAGATCGGCGAAGTCATCAAAGTGGATACCCGCTCTGGTGAATACGTCTCTCGCGTGAAGTAATGCGGTTGTGGTGCGGCCTGCAGGCTGCACCATCACTTATTCAGGTCAGAGATAATGAAACGCCTTATCGTTCTTGTTTTGCTTGCCAGCACGCTGCTCACGGGCTGTAACACCGCTCGCGGTTTCGGCGAAGACATCAAACATCTCGGCAACTCAATCTCCCGCGCTGCCAGCTAATTTTTCTTCTCTTCCGAAAAATCATCAGATTTCCGTCATTTTTGGTGATGTTGTCTATTATTAATTTGCTATAGGCAAACATAAATAACATGACCTAAAAGGAAGACGTTATGGTGAAGAAGACAATTGCAGCGATCTTTTCTGTTCTGGTGCTTTCAACTGTATTAACTGCCTGCAACACCACGCGTGGCGTTGGTGAAGACATTTCTGATGGCGGTAACGCGATTTCTGGTGCAGCGACGAAAGCGCAGCAATAAGCAATAACGGTACGACAGCGGTGTCGTGCCGTTTGTTTTTCTGCGATAGTCACTAAAGTAATAGTTGAAATTCCCCTGCCACCTGGCAAAATATTCGTTCAACCACCCGCTTTGCAGGACGACCTGCAAACGCGTCTTTTCATCGGGGACGGCCCCAAATTTCCGGAGCCTGATATGTCCTGGATTATCTTAGTTATTGCTGGTCTGCTGGAAGTGGTATGGGCCGTTGGCTTGAAATATACCCACGGCTTTAGTCGTTTGACGCCAAGTGTTATTACTGTGACGGCGATGGTTGCCAGTATGGCGCTACTTGCCTGGGCGATGAAATCGTTACCGGTAGGGACGGCTTATGCCGTGTGGACGGGTATTGGTGCAGTCGGCGCGGCCATCACCGGCATTGTGTTGCTCGGTGAGTCCGCTAACCCAATGCGCCTGGTGAGTCTGGCGTTAATCGTATTGGGGATTATTGGTCTGAAACTCAGCACTCATTAACTACCGGGTTGTTGTACCCAAATAAATTTACTGACATCAAACCATTCCTGGGTCGCGACTGCCAGCATCTCCTGTTTAACTTCGTCAGAAATGGTGGGCGTGCGGGAGAGTATCCACAGGTAGTCGCGGTCCGGGCCGCAAACCAGCGCATGGCGGTACTCCCGATCGAGTGCAATGACGTTATAACCGCCATAGAAAGGACCAAAGAATGACACTTTCAGCGCAGCGCGAGTTGGTGCGCCGGTAAAGTACGCTTTCCCTTCACTCTGCTGCCACATTTCTCTGTCAGGGTTATAGCCTTTATTGATGACATTCAAGCCGCCATCATCCCGCAGGCTGTATGTTGCGGTGACTTTCTCCAGCCCGCGTTCAAAGCGGTGATCAAAACGGGCAATCTCATACCAGGTGCCGAGATAGCGTTTAGCGTCGAAATTATTTACTACGGTCACGCCACGCGGCGGTGTAGGAGAATTGCAGGCAACGATCAGAAAAGCAGCTGTCACTGCGGCAACGAGAGGGAGCAGGCGCATAAATGTTTCCTTACTGGTTTTTTCTAAGTGTAGATGACCGTAAGGAAAAGCGAATAAAAAGGCCTGCCAACGGCAGGCCAGATTTACATTGGCGATGCGTTAGATTGTAACGACACCAATCAGCGTAACAACTGTCAGGATAGCAGCCAGACCGTAGAAAACCCATTTGCCCGCAGGCACGTGGATTTTCAGATCGTGCATCGCGTGGTGCATACGGTGTAAACCACACCACAGCGGCAGAACGATCATCAGGAACAGGAATACGCGGCCAATGAAGCTCTGCGCGAACGCCAGAACGCGCTCGTAGCTCAGCGCATCACCCGGAAACAGACCCAGCGGCAGCAGAATACCAACCAGCAGGATCATCACCGGCGCAATAATTGCGCTCCACATACCACCGGCCCCGAAGAGGCCCCAGAATACCGGTTCGTCAGAACGCTTTGGATTTGGATTAATCATCTCAGGCTCCTTACCAGTACAGGGCAACAAACAGGATTACGATGGTGGCAACCACAGTTACCGCCCAGAGACTTTTGATGATTGGCTCTGGTCCCATTTTTTCGTCTTTTACAATGATATTGGCCGCTTTCGGTGCCAGCTCAAACCAGGTTTTGGTGTGCAGCAGGGCTGCAGCCAGAGTGATCAGGTTAATGATCACGATAACCGGGTTTTGTAAAAAGTCGACGAATCCCGCCCAGGCGTCCGGGCCGTTTTTCAGGGCAAATAGCCCGAAAATCAGTTCAATGCTGAACCACACAGCCGGAACCGCCGTGCCTTCGCGCAGCATGTAAAAGCGATAAAACGGCAATTTTTTCCACCAGGTGGACGTCATTGGCCGTACATACGGTTTACGTTTAGTCGTCATGTTGCACTCCTTAGCGTGGTTTCAGGGTCGCGATAAGAAAGTCTTTCGAACTTTCTACTTTGCCCTGCTGAATGGCCGCAGCCGGATCGACGTGTTTCGGGCAGACTTCGGAGCAGTAGCCCACGAAAGTACAGCTCCATACGCCATTCTGGCTGTTCAACTGCGCCATACGCTCCTTCTTACCGTGGTCGCGGCTATCTTCGTTATAACGATGTGCCAGCGTAATGGCAGCCGGACCGATGAACTCTGGGTTCAGGCCAAACTGCGGGCACGCGGCGTAGCACAGACCACAGTTGATGCAACCGGAGAACTGGTGATACTTCGCCATCTGCGCCGGGGTCTGGATGTTAGTACCCTGAGCCGCGGTGCGGGAGTTGCCGATGATGTACGGTTTGATCGCTTCCAGACTTTCGATGAAATGGGTCATATCGACCACCAGATCGCGTTCAATCGGGAAGTTAGCTAACGCTTCAACCTTCATACCGTCGGTGTAATCACGCAGGAAGGTTTTACATGCCAGTTTCGGCACGTTGTTAACCATCATGCCGCAGGAACCACAAATCGCCATACGGCAGGACCAGCGGTAGCTCAGGTCTGGTGCCAGGTTGTCTTTGATATAGCCCAGCGCATCCAGTAATGAGGTAGTTGCGTCATAAGGCACTTCATAGAATGCGCTATGCGGTGCGGTATCGACTTCCGGGTTATAGCGCACCACCTCAATTTTCAGGTTTTTCATCTCAGCCATTCGCCTTCTCCTTCTTATTGGCTGCTTCCGCCTTATCGGCTGCATCCGCTTCGCCACCGTAAACGCGCTTAGCTGGCGGCAGCGTAGTAATCTTCACGTCGCTGTACTCCAGGCGAGTAGTGCCATCAGCATCGCGGAAGGCGAGGGTGTGTTTGAGGAAGTTGACGTCGTCACGCTCGGTGCAACCTTCGTCCAGACGCTGGTGCGCGCCGCGGGACTCTTTACGTGCCATTGCGGAGTGCGCCATACATTCAGCAACGTTCAGACCGTGGCCCAGTTCAATGGTGTAGAGCAGGTCGGTGTTGAACACGCTGGAGGTGTCGGTGATGCGCACGCGCTTGAAGCGTTCCTGCAGTTCTGCCAGCTTGTCGATGGTTTTCTGCATCAGTTCCGGCGTACGGTAGATACCGCAGCCTTCTTCCATAGCCAAGCCCATTTCGTCGCGGATCTTCGCCCAGTTTTCGCTGCCATCCTGGTTAACCAGATCTTTCAGACGTTGTTCAACGCCAGCTACCTGCGCTTCAATTGCCGCTTCGTTGCCATTACCGGCAGTTGCTGCACGCTCTGTCGCTTGTTCACCGGCCAGACGACCGAAGACCACCAGCTCTGCCAGGGAGTTGGAGCCCAGACGGTTTGCACCGTGCAGACCAACAGAGGAACATTCACCTACAGCGAACAGACCTTTAATGCGGGTTTCACAGTTCTGATCGGTTTCGATACCGCCCATGGTGTAGTGCGCGGTCGGACGTACCGGAATCGGTTCTTTAACCGGATCGACGCCAACGTACGCTTTCGCCAGTTCGCAGATGAACGGCAGACGTTCATGCAGTTTTTTCTCGCCGAGGTGACGCAGGTCGAGATGAACCACATCGCCACGCGGCGTGGAGATAGTGTTGCCTTTACGCCATTCGTGCCAGAAGGCCTGAGAAACTTTGTCGCGTGGACCCAGTTCCATATATTTGTTTTTCGGCTCGCCCAGCGGAGTTTCCGGGCCCATGCCGTAATCTTGCAGATAACGGTAGCCATTTTTGTTGACCAGAATACCGCCTTCACCGCGGCAGCCTTCGGTCATCAGGATACCGGAACCTGGCAGACCGGTTGGGTGATACTGAACGAATTCCATATCACGCAGCGGAACGCCGTGGCTTAGCGCCATACCCATACCGTCACCAGTAACGATGCCGCCGTTGGTGTTGTAACGATAAACGCGACCCGCACCGCCGGTAGCCATAACGACCGCGTTAGCACGGATCTGCACCAGCGTGCCTTCCATCATGTTCATTGCCACCAGGCCGCGAACATGACCATCATCAACCAGAATATCCAGCACGAAGTGTTCGTCAAAACGCTGGATCTGCGGGAATTGCAGAGAGGTCTGGAATAGCGTATGCAGCATATGGAAGCCGGTCTTATCAGCGGCGAACCAGGTACGCTCGATTTTCATGCCGCCGAAGCGACGTACGTTGACGCTACCATCCGGGCGACGGCTCCATGGGCATCCCCACAGTTCCAGTTGGGTCATTTCGGTTGGGCAGTGGTGGACGAAATAATCCACAACATCCTGCTCACACAACCAGTCGCCACCCGCTACTGTATCGTGAAAGTGATATTCGAAGCTGTCATGATCCTGCGCGACAGCGGCGGAGCCCCCTTCTGCAGCAACGGTATGGCTACGCATCGGGTATACTTTTGAGATTAGTGCGATTTTTGCATTTGGATTTGCCTGCGCGGCAGCAATTGCAGCACGTAATCCCGCGCCACCGGCGCCTACAATGGCAAGATCGGCTTGAAAGGTTTGCACGACATTCCTCCAGATTGTTTTTATCCCACAGCACCGAACTTCAGGGTAAGTGTCTGAAAGTTACGGTCTGCGAACGCTATTCCACTGCTCCTTTATAGGTACAACAGTATAGTCTGATGGATAAGACTGAAATTTGACGAGATCGATTTTTTTAGTGCGCAAGAGGGCTAAATTATCACTGAAGATGATTAATTTAATTACTAAACCATCAGATCGTGCTTTTTTTAGTCACCGCTCGCCGTTGATTGATTCCTGCGTAAAATTTGTCTCGCCGTCACGTTGCGAGTAGACTTCGTGCCCTTGTCAAAAACTGGAGATTTAACTATGAGCGAAACGGCATCCTGGCAGCCGAGCGCATCCATTCCTAACTTATTAAAGCGCGCGGCGATTATGACGGAGATCCGTCGTTTTTTTGCCGATCGTGGAGTGCTGGAGGTGGAGACGCCTTGTATGAGCCAGGCGACGGTAACCGATATTCATCTGGTCCCGTTTGAGACACGTTTCGTTGGCCCCGGGCATTCGCAGGGGATGAATCTCTGGTTAATGACCAGTCCGGAATACCATATGAAACGCCTGCTGGTTGCCGGTTGTGGACCGGTATTCCAGCTGTGCCGCAGCTTCCGTAATGAAGAGATGGGGCGTTATCACAACCCTGAGTTCACGATGCTTGAGTGGTATCGACCGCACTATGATATGTACCGGTTGATGAACGAGGTGGACGATCTCTTGCAACAGGTGCTGGACTGCCCGGCAGCAGAAAGCCTTTCTTATCAACAAGCTTTCTTGCGTTATCTGGAAATTGACCCGCTCTCTGCCGACAAAACGCAACTGCGGGAAGTGGCGGCGAAACTGGATTTGAGCAACGTTGCAGATACCGAAGAAGACCGCGACACGCTGCTACAACTGCTGTTTACCTTTGGCGTAGAGCCAAATATTGGCAAAGAAAAACCGACCTTTGTGTACCACTTTCCAGCCAGCCAGGCATCACTGGCGCAAATCAGTACCGAAGATCATCGGGTCGCTGAACGCTTTGAGGTTTATTATAAAGGCATTGAGCTGGCGAATGGTTTCCATGAATTGACGGATGCCCGTGAGCAGCAACAACGCTTTGAACAAGATAACCGTAAGCGCGCGGCGCGTGGTTTGCCGCAGCACCCCATTGACGAGAATCTGATTGAAGCCTTGAAAGTCGGTATGCCTGACTGTTCTGGCGTGGCGTTAGGTGTTGATCGTTTGGTGATGTTGGCGCTGGGCGCGGAGACACTGGCTGACGTCATCGCCTTTAGCGTTGACCGGGCATAATTCTGGAAAATTACTGATTTAACAGCGGGGAATGGTGTGATAAACGCCATTCTGTAGCATATTTTTTCATTTTTACGCTAAAGCCCACAATTTAAGACTGGATATTTGATATCATCCAGGTATCAATTCTGTATTGGTTTTTACGCTGCCCGCTCAATGTTGGGTAGTGCGTTCAGTGGGCGCGTTTTATACACGCGCTGAAATGAAGGATGGTTTCATGCCTCACAAGATAAAAAAGATGAGTCTGATAGGACTCATATTGATGATCTTTACTTCCGTATTTGGATTTGCCAATAGCCCATCGGCTTATTACTTAATGGGTTATAGTGCGATTCCCTTTTATATATTTTCTGCATTGTTATTCTTTATTCCATTCGCCTTAATGATGGCTGAAATGGGCGCTGCGTATCGCAAAGAAGAAGGCGGTATCTATTCCTGGATGAATAATAGTGTCGGACCACGTTTTGCCTTCATTGGCACGTTTATGTGGTTTTCCTCTTATATCATCTGGATGGTGAGCACCTCCGCTAAAGTTTGGGTACCATTCTCAACATTCCTCTATGGTAGCGACATGACCCAGCACTGGCGTGTTGCCGGACTGGAGCCTACGCAGGTGGTTGGTCTGCTGGCAGTGGCATGGATGATTCTGGTCACCGTTGTTGCTTCAAAGGGGATTAATAAAATTGCCCGCATTACTGCGGTGGGCGGTATTGCAGTAATGTGCCTGAATTTAGTATTACTGTTAGTAAGCATTACTATTTTGTTATTAAATGGTGGGCATTTCGCGCAGGATATTAATTTCCTGGCATCACCGAACCCAGGTTATCAGTCCGGTCTGGCAATGCTATCGTTTGTGGTATTTGCCATTTTTGCCTATGGCGGAATTGAAGCGGTTGGTGGTCTGGTCGATAAAACAGAAAATCCAGAAAAGAACTTTGCCAAAGGTATTGTTTTTGCCGCTATTGTTATTTCAATCGGCTATTCGCTGGCAATATTTTTATGGGGTGTCAGTACAAACTGGCAGCAGGTTTTAAGTAATAGTTCCGTTAACCTCGGCAATATTACCTATGTGCTGATGAAGAGCCTCGGGATGACGCTGGGTAACGCACTGCATTTGTCACCTGAAGCATCATTGTCGCTGGGCGTATGGTTTGCGCGTATTACCGGACTGTCGATGTTCCTCGCCTATACCGGCGCGTTCTTTACGCTTTGCTATTCACCGTTGAAAGCCATCATCCAGGGGACGCCGAAAGCGTTGTGGCCGGAACCGATGACGCGCCTGAATGCGATGGGCATGCCGTCTGTCGCCATGTGGATGCAGTGCGGGTTGGTTACTGTTTTCATCCTGCTGGTTTCGTTTGGTGGCGGTACTGCATCGGCGTTCTTTAACAAGCTGACGCTGATGGCGAACGTGTCTATGACGCTTCCTTATCTGTTCCTCGCGCTGGCTTTCCCGTTCTTTAAAGCACGTCAGGATCTCGACAGACCATTTGTGATTTTCAAAACGCATATGTCGGCAATGATTGCGACGGTGGTTGTCGTACTGGTGGTGACATTTGCGAACGTCTTCACCATCATTCAGCCTGTGGTTGAAGCCGGAGACTGGGACAGCACATTGTGGATGATTGGCGGCCCTGTCTTCTTCTCGCTGTTAGCGATGGCGATTTACCAGAACTATTGCAGTCGCATGGCGAACAAACCTGAACTCGCTCTCGACTGATCATATGAAATCCTGCAACTCATCGTCTCTCCGGCGATGAGTTGTCTGGAAAGGAAGACGTTATGGATGATACTCTCCGGGGCCGGTGATAACTGAAGATGATGTTAAGTTGCTAAATTAGCCACGTTGGCATCATCCGGTAGCTTCACGCATTACAAACTTCCCGTCTGACGACCTTTGCCCGCAGAAGTTAATGTTCTCCCCGTTTGCTTACCGTTGAGGCTTTCCAGACGCATCTGGAAGGGCGGGAATGGCATATCGATACCGTGGGCGTGGAAGCCCGCCAGAATCAGCTGGTGGATCTCATGGCGTAGCGGCATACGGTGACCCATTTCGGCGGCGTAAATACGCAGCTCGAAAATCTGAATCCCCTGTTGCAGATCCACCAGGAAGACTTCCGGCGCTGGGTTATCGATCACCAGCGAGCAGCGACGTGCTGCGGTGAGCAGGATTTCCGTCACTTCTTCACTGTTAGCATCGGCAGGGGCCGGAATTGTCAACACCACGCGCGTGACTGAGTCAGAGAGTGACCAGTTGATAAACTGCTCGGTAATAAACGCCTTGTTCGGCACGATAATCTCTTTACGGTCCCAGTCGCTGATGGTGGTGGCACGGGTGTTAATTTTCGTTACGCTACCGGTAAGATCGCGGATCGTTACCGTATCGCCAATGCGAATCGGTTTTTCGAACAGGATGATCAGACCAGAGATAAAGTTGGCGAAAATTTCCTGCAAACCAAAACCGAGACCAACACCGAGCGCGGCGACCAGCCACTGCAATTTCGACCACTCAATACCAATCATCGAGAAGCCGACCAGCCCGCCAATCAGCATCAGCAGGTATTTGGTGATGGTGGTGATGGCGTAACCCGTACCCGGCGTTAAATCGAGGTGTTGCAAAATCGCCAGTTCCAGCAGGGCGGGCAGGTTGCGCACCAGCTGCGTGGTGATGATAAACACCAGAATGGCAATCAGCACCGCGCCGAGGGTAATCGGCTCCAGGCTTTCTACGCCCTGTACCGTGGAGGTGACATCCCACAGCGAAATATTTTCGAGGAAGCCGAAAGCGGAATGAATTTCTGACCACAGCACAATGACCGAAAGCAGGGCGATCAGCATCAGGATTGAGCGCACCAGCCGCAAGGATTGCGCACTGATGGCATCGAGATCGACTTCGCTTTCATCGACTTCAATTGTCCCTTCGGGGCTACTGTGATGATGCGTTTCCTCTTCGCCACGCGCACGTTGCGCTAACATCTCTGCCCGGCGATGCTTCGCCCGGTCAAACGCCAGCCTGCGGCGTTGGATCAGCATCCAGCGGCGTATAACGTGATAAACCACCAGTAGCAGGAACCAGATGGCAACCGAGGTTTCAAGCCTCGCTAACAGTGCCTGTGCCGTTGCCAGGTAACCGACTGCCGCTGCCAGAATGGCAACCAGTGGTGCGCCAATCATCATGTTCCACAGCATATGGTTAGTAATGTTGTCGCCGCTGCCCTCTTTGTTGAGATACAGCGGGATCCCGGCCTTTTTCAGGCTGAGGGTGACCACCGCCAGCGCACCACAAATGAGAATAAAACAAAGCCGTCCCAGCGAACCGGAAAACTCGCGGTCGTTGAGATTATCGAACATCATCAGCGCCATAATCAGCGGCACAATAAGCCCGATGCTCATCAGGTAGTAGCGCATCCCACGGGAAACACGTTCGCGCGGCCAGCCAAAATGAGCGATAAACAAGCCGTTCGGGCGGGCAAAGGTGGCGCAAATCATCACTACCCACAGCAGCGGCACGGTGGCTGTTACGCCATCACCTATTGCGACCGCCAGCGGATAAGGCCACGCCTCGCGCAAGCCGTAACCCAGCGTCATCCATAGCACCGGTAGCGGTGACGCGACGAGAATCGACCAGAAAAGGGTACGCAACGTCAGCCAGAAGTGATCCTGAGTCACTTTGCCGACTTTCGCCGCCGAACGTTCAAGAAAACGGGTGAAATAGCGGCGCGAGTAAATACTGCAACCGACCAGAATCAGCGCGCCAAATAGCGGCAAAATCGTCTCTTTGCTGGTCAGCATCATCACGCTGGCTTTGCCCAACTGGCTGAAGGTGTCCAGCGAGATAAGGCGGCGCAGATCCTGGGCGATTTCCAGCGGCCAGGCGATGGTCATTGGGCGCACGTCTGAGGTCCAGAACAGATAGCGGTGCGTCGCTTCGTTCACTTCTTTCAGCGCATCTTCCAGTTGCCCGTTGGAGACTTTCAGCTTGGTCAGCTCCAGCAGTAGCGTGTCGCCACCCTGCAACAATGAGTTCAGCAACTCACGCTGAGTGCGTAGCTGTGCTTCCAGAATACTGTTTTGCTCGGCGGTCAGCGGCTGACCGTCGGCCTGATGGATTTGCCGTAGCAGCGGCTGTTTATTAAGCAGATCCTCATAACGTAACCGTTGCACACGTAACTGCGCCATTTCGGTATCAAGCTGTTGTGGTTTCGGCATTTCCGGTAGCCGTGCCACCTGCGCACGCAACGCTTCACCGAGCAGGTTTGACGACCCCAACCATTGCGACTGTTCACGCAGTGTATTCAACGCCTGCCAGACCTGTAACGTCTGGCTGGCAGCCTGACGCTGTTGCGAGGCAACGAGATCCATCCGCTGTGCCTGTTGATTGAGCGCCGCCGACAGTTCGCGGTTAATTTTGAATTGCGCGACGATGTCTTTCGGCAAATCGGCACTGTTTTCTGCCAGCAATTCGGTACTTTCCAGCGCCCGCTCTGCCTCAAGCTGACGTTGGCTGTTCAACTGATTACGTAAGGCCTGCAAATATGCATCCAGCTGCTGGCTCTCTTTTTCTGCCAGCTCAGAGCGCAAGCGCGCTAATTCCTGACGGTTATTGGCAGACAGCTGCGCCAGTTCCAGTTCATCGACGAGTGCTTTCAGACGTGCGGAGTCAGAGTGCAATGCGAAATTTTGTGCCTGATTAAGCGGGGTATTGCCGGTAAGCGTTCCCAGGCGGCGCTCGATTTCATTTAACTGACGGCGGGCATCGGTTTGCTGTTGCGGCAGTTGATTCAGTGAATCGGCAATCTCACGGGCGCGTTCCTGCTCTTGCTGGGCCTGACGGCTTTTATCCAGCAACTGCCTGCTGACCTGGAGAATTTCCTGATTCAGCGCGTCGGTAGACATTCCCGGTAACACGCTGCGCGGCTCGTCACGCATGTTGTTTAACTGCGCGCGCAGAGTAGTGGAGAGTTTCGGGTAATTATCAATGACTTCTTGATATTGCTTGATGCGCTCAAGGGAACCTTTTCGTTCCTCAAGCGCATTTAAGGCAGACTGGAGCGCCTCTACGACTTCCGGCTGCGCGGGTTTCGCCGCTTTTGCCTGCTCCAGTTCCTGGGTGATTTGTTTGCTATCGGGGGCCGTCGCGGCGTACGTCCCCCAACTGAGGCACCAGGCCATCAGAAAAGTGATAATCAGGCGCACGTCAGCGTTTCCTTTGATGGATTAGACCTGGTCTTTTTTGTCGTCAACCAATGGGCTGGCGTCGTGTTCTGCCTGGATCTCTTCAGCAGAAAGTGGGGCAGGTTCAGCGTCTGGCGTAACAAAAGTTTCGGTAGATACTGCCAGCGGCTGGCCAATTTTCGTGACAGACAGACTTTCCAGTTGCTCAACCAGATTCACTTTACCCGGTGCAAACAGGTTGATAACGGTGGAACCGAGTTTAAAGCGACCCATTTCCTGGCCTTTCAGCAGCGCCACAGAACCATCGTTTTCCCCGGAAGGCCAGGTCCAGCGCTTGATGATGCCTTCGCGCGGCGGCGTAATGGTGCCCGCCCAGACCGTCTCAATGCTGCCAACAATCGTCGCTCCGACCAGAATCTGCGCCATTGGGCCAAATTCGGTATCGAACAGGCAGATCACGCGTTCATTACGGGCAAACAGATTCGGTACGTTCTGAGCGGTGAGATGGTTAACGGAGAAGAGATCGCCCGGCACGTAGATCATCTCACGCAGAATTCCATTGCACGGCATGTGTACGCGGTGGTAGTCACGCGGGGAGAGGTAAGTGGTCACAAACATACCGTTGCGGAAGAGATCCGCCATCAAGTAATTACCTGCCAGCAGGGCTTCGAGGCTGTAGTTGTGGCCTTTGGCTTGCAGGATTTTATCTTCTTCGATTTTACCTAACTGGCTGATAACGCCATCGGCAGGCATGACCAGTACATTCGGATCGGTATCGATTGGGCGTACTTCGTCACGCAGCGGACGGACAAAGAATTCGTTAAAGGTGCGGTAACTGGCGGTGTCTGGCTTCTGCGCCTCTTTCATATCGACCTTGTAGTATTTAACGAACAGATCGATAACCAGTTTTGTCAGCCATCCTGCCCGCTTGCTTGCGCCCCAACCCGCCAGGCGAGTAAGCCATAGTTTCGGCAGAATGTACTGTAGCGAAAGTTTAAATGAATTTAACAAGGTAGCCTCCAGGCCATTGTTTTGTCGTTCCTGATCCGGCCTACATGCCGGATCCTGAAAAAAAGGGGACGATTCTAACGACGGTTAGCTTAATTGTCAGTCATCCGTATCAGAAAAGTTTTTACGCGTTTTTACCTGCGCCATGCTTTCCAGAATACGGTGATAGTTTTCGAAACGGGTTTCCGCGATTTTCCCCTCATCAACCGCTTCCCGGATAGCGCAGCCCGGATCGGTATCGTGTTTGCAATCGCGATATTTACACAGACCTAAATAGTCATGGAATTCGACAAAACCCTGAGTAATTTGTTCCGGCTCCAGGTGCCAGAGGCCGAACTCACGCACGCCAGGGGAGTCAATCACATCACCGCCGTGCGGGAAGTGATACAGTCGTGCGGCGGTAGTGGTGTGCTGGCCGAGACCCGAGTTGTCAGAGACATCGTTGGTCAGGATCTCTTTTTGCAGCCCCAGCAACGCGTTCAGCAGGCTGGATTTACCAACGCCAGATTGCCCGGCAAAAATGCTGATGCGCCCGGTCAACGCCTCTTCCAGCGGTTTAAGTCCATTCTGAGTATGACTGGAAACCATCAATACGCGATAACCGATATTGCGGTAGATATCCATCTGCTCGTTGACGAACGCCATGCCTTCGTCGTCCAGCAGGTCAATCTTGTTGAGCACAATAATCGGCTCAATCTGCAAGGTTTCGCAGGCTACCAGGTAACGGTCGATAATATTGAGTGACAGTTCCGGCAAAATGGCAGAGACAATGACAATCTGGTCGATGTTGGCAGCAATAGGTTTCACGCCGTCGTAGAAATCCGGGCGCGTTAACACTGAGGTACGCTCATGCACTGCTTCCACAATTCCTTTGACATTTACGCCTTCTGCCGCCGGTTTACCTGGACGCCAGACTACACGATCGCCGGTCACCAGCGAACGGATGGTACGGCGAATATTGCAGCGGTGAACGTCGCCACCGGCAGATTCCACATCAGCGTGCATACCAAAACGGCTGATGACGATACCTTCATCAGGCTCGCCAAACAAATTGTCGTCGTAGTCGGGCTTCTCCTTAGACGTTTTAAGACGACGCTGGTGATTGGCGTTCACGCGGCGCTGCTGGCCTTTGGAGAGTTTATTTTTACTCAATCGTACAGACTCCTGGTCGCCCCTGATGGGCAAAACATCTATGATACACGCAATTGTGGATCAATATAGTCACTGTGAATGGGTGGAAAATAGCATGAGTGCCAATGAAAACAACCTGATTTGGATCGATCTTGAAATGACCGGTCTGGATCCCGAGCGCGATCGCATTATTGAGATTGCCACGCTGGTGACCGATGCCAACCTGAATATTCTGGCAGAAGGGCCGACCATTGCAGTACATCAGTCCGATGAACAGTTGGCGCTGATGGATGACTGGAACGTGCGCACCCATACCGCCAGCGGGCTGGTGGAGCGTGTGAAAGCGAGTACGATAGGCGATCGTGAAGCTGAACTGGCGACGCTCGAATTTTTAAAACAGTGGGTGCCTGCGGGAAAATCGCCGATTTGCGGTAACAGCATCGGTCAGGATCGTCGTTTCCTGTTTAAATACATGCCGGAGCTGGAAGCCTACTTCCACTACCGTTATCTCGATGTCAGCACCCTGAAAGAGTTGGCGCGCCGCTGGAAGCCGGAAATTCTCAACGGTTTTACCAAACAGGGGACGCATCAGGCGATGGATGATATCCGCGAGTCGGTGGCAGAACTGGCTTACTACCGCGAGCATTTTATCAGGCTGTAATACGAAATCGGGGCGTGGTGATTACGCCCCGGCAAATGATTACTGTGTAAACCACTTCTCCTGCATTTGCGCGTATTCAGGTGAGGCTTTGACCTTATCAAGTGCCGCGTTGATTTCTGTCAGCAACGCATCATTGCCTTTGCGTACCGCGATACCTAAACCTTTGCCGTAATACTCCGGATCTTTTGCCCGTTCGTCCATGATGGCGTAATCCGGGTTGTTTTTAAGCCATTTGCCAATGGCTGCAACATCACCAAAAACACCATCCAGTCGGTTGCTTTTCAGATCGGTAAATGCATTCAGATAACTGTCATAGGCGACAGCAGTAATCTCTTTTTGTTTATCTTGCAGATATCGCTGATGAGTGGTGCCATTTTCCAGACCGATTTTTTTGCCTTTCAGTTCGGCGAAACTGTTGTAAGCCCCTTTGCGAGTGACAACCACAGCAGATAGCCCTTCATAGTAGGGTTGGCTGAAAGAAACCTGTTGTTCTCGTTTCGCTGTCATATCCATCCCCGCGATGACGGCATCAAACTTTTTGAAGCGTAATCCGGGGATAAGGCTGTCAAAGCTCTGATTCGTAAACTGACACTCTGCCTGCATCTCTTTGCAAACGGCTTTGGCAACATCAATATCGAATCCTACGATTTGATTGTCTGCGTCAACAAATTCATACGGAGCATAGGTTGCAGAAGTGCCAAAATGCAGTGTTTTGGTGTTTGCGGCAGTAGCTTGAAAGGAGAGCCCTGCGAGGAGCATGACAAGTAATTTTTGTTTCATCTGATTCCCTGATTTCCATGTTGTGTTGTGGACTGCCTAAGGCTGTGTGCTACGCTTTTATCAGCCTGGGGCAACAGACAGATTCTGTCCTTTTAGGCAGAGAGTGAAAAGTTTTTTGTTAAGCTGTTCGTTTTTTGCTAGATTTGTCGAATAAATCAGCGCTTAAACAATTTTTGCGAAAAAATTCGTTTGGAGGGTTGCAGAGGGAAAGATTTCTCGTATAATGCGCCTCCCGTAACGACGCAGAATTGCGAAAATTACGAAAGCAAAATTAAGTAGTACGCGGGAATAGCTCAGTTGGTAGAGCACGACCTTGCCAAGGTCGGGGTCGCGAGTTCGAGTCTCGTTTCCCGCTCCAAAATTTGAAAAGTGCTGCAAAGCACAGACCACCCAATCGCAGTATTTCGAATTGCGACAAGGCGGCAACTGAACGAATCCTTGGGAGCTTACAAAAGTAAGTGACTAAGGTGAGTGAAGGCAGCCAAGGCAGTAGCGGTTCGAAAGACGAAGATTAAGCGGGAATAGCTCAGTTGGTAGAGCACGACCTTGCCAAGGTCGGGGTCGCGAGTTCGAGTCTCGTTTCCCGCTCCAAAATTTGAAAGTGCTGTAAAGCACAGACCACCCAAGCGGGAATAGCTCAGTTGGTAGAGCACGACCTTGCCAAGGTCGGGGTCGCGAGTTCGAGTCTCGTTTCCCGCTCCAAATTCTTCTCTCAATAAAATATCCACAGCGACGCGATGCGTGATTGCTGGTTTTTGTCGTCTCTGACAAACTCTTGTAAACAGAGTTATCCACAACCTCAGGCCGTAATCTTAATTTTAAAGAAACTTCGCACGGTGAATAGTATTTTTTTAACTTATTGATATATAGGTTTAAAATTAAGATTTCATTTTGTCGAGTCGATCACTTGACGATTTTATTCGTCTTGAATTGCAATGCGTTTTTATTTTTATTCACAAGCTGTGGATGAATCAGGCGTCACGCGGTAATCCCTTTTCAATCACCCGAACCAGACGCTGTTTTTTCGGTAATTGCACTTCGACCACGCACGCATTTCGTCTCTCGATTTGCTGCGCAATCGCCCACGTTATGTGCTCATCAAGAAGTGGGTGCTCACCTTTACGACTTTCCAGCGCCGCCAGAATCGTTTCATCCCAGGGGGCATTGCCTAATGCTACGGCGATATTACGCAGCCAACGCAGGTGACCTATACGGCGAATTGCCGATCCTTCCGTGACTTTTAAAAACGTCTCTTCGCTCCAGGCAAATAACTCAATAAGTTCTGGTGCGTGTAGCGGCTTACGCGGGCTGAAATCGTCTTCTGTTGTGAGTTGCGAATAGCGATTCCATGGGCAGATAAGCTGGCAGTCATCGCAACCGTAAATACGGTTTCCCATTAACGGTCGCAGCTCTTCCGGGATCGTCCCTTCCAGTTCAATGGTGAGATAAGAGATACAGCGGCGAGCATCGACGGTATATGGCTCGACGATGGCGCCGGTCGGGCAAATCGTCATACAGGCCACGCATTTACCGCATCCTTCCTCGACCGGTTGATCCACGGGCAGAGGAATATCGACCAGCAACTCGCCTAAAAAGAAGAACGAACCGGCCTCGCGATTGAGGATAAGTGAGTGCTTACCTGTCCAGCCAAGTCCTGCTTTTTCAGCTAACGGGCGCTCGAGAATAGGCGCAGAATCGACAAACGGTCTAAAATTCAGCGAAACACAATATTGCTGAATCAGCTCGCCCAGCTTTTTGAGTCGGTTGCGCAGAAGTTTGTGATAGTCACGGCCCAGCGCATAACGGCTAACATAGCCGAGTTTGGGGTTTTTCAGCGTGCTGGCAAATGCGGCGTTGGCAGGAAGGTAATTCATCCGCACGCTGATCACGCGCAGCGTACCGGGCAATAACTCGTGGGGGCGAGCACGCAGCATACCGTGACGCGCCATCCAGTCCATTTCGCCGTGGTATTGTTTGTCCAGCCATGCTTGCAGTTTGGGCTCGGACTCGCTGAGATCGGTATCGGTAATACCTACTTGCTGAAAGCCCAGTTCCAGCCCCCACTGTTTAATTTTTTGTGCTAACTGATTGAGATCGAGGGGCTCTGACATGACGGACCATACAATGAAGAAAAACCCCGTAAGTATACCACACACCGTCTGGCACGCCGACGATATCCACCGCGGAGAACGTGAGGCGGCAGATGCGCTGGGGCTAACGCTCTATGAGCTGATGCTTCGCGCTGGCGAAGCCGCATTCCAGGTGTGTCGTTCGGCTTATCCTGACGCCCGCCGCTGGCTGGTGCTGTGCGGTCATGGTAATAACGGTGGCGATGGCTACGTGGTTGCACGGCTGGCCAAAGCCGTCGGCATTGAGGTCACGCTGCTGGCCCTGGAAAGTGACAAATCATTGCCGGAAGAGGCCGCGCTGGCACGCGAAGCATGGTTAAATGCAGGAGGCGAGCTTCATGCTTCGAATATTGTCTGGCCCGAGTCGGTCGATCTGATTGTTGATGCGCTGCTCGGCACCGGCTTGCAGCAAGCACCTCGCGAATCTATTAGCCAGTTAATCGACCACGCTAATTCCCATCCTGCGCCGATTGTGGCGGTTGATATCCCTTCCGGCCTGCTGGCAGAAACTGGCGCTACGCCAGGCGCGGTAATCAACGCCAATCACACTATCACCTTTATTGCGCTAAAACCTGGCTTGCTCACTGGGAAAGCGCGGGATGTGACCGGACAACTGCATTTTGACTCGCTGGGGCTGGATAGTTGGTTGGCAGGTCAGGAGACGAAAATTCAGCGGTTTTCTACAGAACAACTTTCTCACTGGCTGAAACCGCGTCGCCCGACTTCGCATAAAGGCGATCACGGGCGTCTGGTGATTATCGGTGGCGATCACGGCACGGCGGGGGCTATTCGTATGACGGGGGAAGCAGCGCTACGAACGGGCGCTGGTTTAGTCAGAGTACTGACCCGCAGTGAAAATATTGCGCCGCTGCTGACTGCACGACCGGAATTGATGGTGCATGAACTGACTATGGACTCTCTTACCGAAAGCCTGGGATGGGCCGATGTGGTGGTGATTGGCCCAGGTCTGGGGCAGCAAGAGTGGGGGATAAAAGCCCTGCAAAAAGTTGAGAATTTTCGCAAACCGATGTTGTGGGATGCCGATGCATTGAACCTGCTGGCAATCAATCCCGATAAGCGTCACAATCGCGTGATCACGCCGCATCCTGGCGAGGCCGCGAGGTTGTTAGGCTGTTCCGTCGCTGAAATTGAAAGTGACCGCTTACATTGCGCCCAACGTCTGGTACAACGTTATGGCGGTGTAGCGGTGCTGAAAGGTGCCGGAACCGTGGTCGCCGCGCATCCTGACGCTTTAGGCATTATTGACGCCGGAAATGCAGGCATGGCCAGCGGCGGCATGGGCGATGTGCTCTCTGGTATTATTGGCGCATTGCTTGGGCAAAAACTGTCGCCATATGATGCAGCGTGCGCTGGCTGTGTCGCACACGGTGCGGCAGCTGATGTTCTGGCGGCGCGTTTTGGAACGCGCGGAATGCTGGCAACCGATCTCTTTTCCACGTTACAGCGTATTGTTAACCCGGAAGTGACTGATAAAAACCATGATGAATCGAGTAATTCCGCTCCCTGATGAGCAGGCAACATTAGACCTGGGCGAGCGGGTAGCGAAAGCCTGCGATGGTGCTACTGTAATCTATCTATATGGCGATTTAGGCGCAGGTAAAACCACCTTTAGCCGGGGCTTTTTACAGGCTCTGGGTCATCAGGGTAATGTCAAAAGCCCCACGTATACGCTGGTCGAACCCTATACGCTCGACAACTTAATGGTGTATCACTTTGATTTGTACCGCCTTGCCGATCCCGAGGAGCTGGAGTTTATGGGGATCCGCGATTATTTTGCCAACGATGCCATCTGCCTGGTGGAGTGGCCACAACAAGGTACAGGTGTTCTTCCTGACCCGGATGTCGAAATACACATTGATTATCAGGCACAAGGCCGTGAGGCGCACGTGAGTGCAGTTTCCTCTGCGGGTGAATTGTTGCTGGCGCGTTTAGCCGGTTAACCTTTGAAAGGTGACGGGATGATGTATCGCATCAGAAATTGGTTGGTTGCGACGTTGGTGCTGCTGTGCGCGCAGGCTGGCGCTGCGACGCTCTCTGATATTCAGGTTTCTAACGGTAATCAACAGGCGCGGATAACGTTGAGTTTTATTGGCGATCCTGATTATGCGTTTAGCCATCAAAGCAAACGCACTGTAGCGCTGGATATTAAACAAACGGGCGTGATTCAGGGGCTGCCGTTGTTGTTCAGCGGTAATAATCTGGTGAAGGCGATTCGCTCTGGAGCGCCTGAAGATGCGCAAACGTTGCGACTGGTGGTCGATCTTACCGAAAACGGTAAAACCGAAGCGATAAAGCGGCAGAATGGCAATAATTACACCGTCGTCTTTACGATTAATGCCGATGCGCCTCCTCCACCGCCAGTGGTTGCAAAACGCGTTGAGGCACCGCCAGTGGTTGCCCCGCGTGTCAGTGAACCGGCGCGCAATCCGTTTAAAACAGAAAGCAACCGTACCACGGGCGTTATCAACAGCAATACGGTAACGCGTCCGGCAGCGCGCGTGACGGCTAACACTGGCGATAAAATTGTCATCGCTATTGATGCCGGACACGGCGGTCAGGACCCTGGCGCTATCGGCCCTGGCGGTACGCGGGAGAAAAATGTCACCATCGCCATCGCGCGTAAATTGCGTACTTTGCTCAATGACGATCCGATGTTTAAAGGTGTTTTAACTCGTGACGGGGATTACTTTATTTCGGTGATGGGGCGCAGTGATGTGGCTCGTAAGCAAAACGCCAATTTCCTCGTGTCGATTCACGCTGATGCCGCACCGAACCGCAGTGCGACTGGCGCTTCCGTATGGGTGCTCTCTAACCGTCGCGCCAACAGCGAAATGGCCAACTGGCTGGAGCAGCACGAGAAACAGTCGGAGCTGCTGGGTGGAGCGGGCGATGTGCTGGCGAACAGTCAGGCCGATCCCTATTTAAGCCAGGCGGTGCTGGATTTACAGTTCGGTCATTCCCAGCGGGTAGGGTATGATGTGGCGACCAGTATGATCAGCCAGTTGCAACGCATTGGCGAAATACATAAACGTCGACCAGAACACGCCAGCCTTGGCGTTCTGCGTTCGCCGGATATTCCCTCAGTACTGGTCGAAACCGGTTTTATCAGCAACAACAGCGAAGAACGTTTGCTGGCGAGCGACGATTACCAACAACAGCTGGCAGAAGCCATTTACAAAGGCTTGCGCAATTATTTCCTTGCGCATCCGATGCAATCTGCGCCACAGGGGGCATCGGCACAAACGGCCAGCACGGTGACGACGCCAGATCGTACGCTGCCAAATTAAGGATTATTGATGCCAATTCAGGTCTTACCGCCACAACTGGCGAACCAGATTGCCGCAGGTGAGGTGGTCGAGCGACCTGCGTCGGTAGTCAAAGAACTGGTGGAAAACAGCCTCGATGCAGGCGCGACGCGTATCGATATTGATATCGAACGTGGTGGGGCGAAACTTATCCGCATTCGTGATAACGGCTGCGGTATCAAAAAAGATGAGCTGGCGCTGGCGCTGGCTCGTCATGCCACCAGTAAAATTGCCTCTCTGGACGATCTCGAAGCGATTATCAGCCTGGGTTTTCGTGGAGAGGCGCTGGCGAGTATCAGTTCGGTTTCCCGCCTGACGCTCACTTCACGCACCGCAGAACAGCAGGAAGCCTGGCAGGCTTATGCCGAAGGCCGCGATATGGACGTGACGGTAAAACCGGCGGCGCATCCGGTGGGAACGACGCTGGAGGTGTTAGATTTGTTCTACAACACCCCGGCGCGGCGCAAATTTCTGCGTACCGAGAAAACCGAATTTAACCATATCGATGAAATCATCCGTCGCATCGCGCTGGCGCGTTTCGATGTCACTATCAACCTGTCGCATAACGGTAAAATCGTACGCCAGTACCGCGCAGTGCCGGAAGGCGGGCAAAAGGAACGGCGCTTAGGCGCGATTTGCGGCACCGCTTTTCTCGAACATGCGCTGGCGATTGAATGGCAGCATGGCGATCTCACGCTGCGCGGCTGGGTGGCAGATCCAAATCACACCACGCCCGCACTGGCAGAAATTCAGTATTGCTACGTGAATGGTCGCATGATGCGCGATCGCCTGATCAATCACGCGATCCGCCAGGCCTGCGAAGACAAACTGGGGGCCGATCAGCAACCGGCGTTTGTGCTGTATCTGGAGATCGACCCGCATCAGGTGGACGTCAACGTGCATCCCGCCAAACACGAAGTGCGTTTCCATCAGTCGCGTCTGGTGCATGACTTTATCTATCAGGGCGTGCTGAGCGTGCTACAACAGCAACTGGAAACGCCGCTATCGCTGGATGATGAGCCACAACCCGCACCGCGCACCATCCCGGAAAACCGCGTGGCAGCTGGGCGTAATCATTTTGCGGAACCGGTAGTTCGTGAACCGGTAACTCCACGCTACTCTCCTGCGCCCGCCTCAGGCAGTCGTCCGGCTACCCTCTGGCCGAATGCGCAGCCAGGCTACCAGAAACAGCAAGGTGAGGTTTATCGCCAGCTTTTGCAAACGCCTGCGCCGATGCAAAAACCAAAAGCGCCAGAGTCGCAGGAGCCAGCGCTTGCGGCGAACAGTCAGAGTTTTGGTCGGGTACTGACTATCGTCCATTCCAACTGTGCGTTGCTGGAGCGCGACGGCAACATTTCACTTTTAGCCTTGCCAGTGGCAGAACGTTGGCTGCGTCAGGCGCAACTGACGCCGGGTGAAGTGCCAGTTTGCGCCCAGCCGTTGCTTATTCCTTTGCGGCTAAAAGTTTCTGGTGAAGAAAAATCGGCATTAGAAAAATCTCAGTCTGCTCTGACAGAATTGGGTATTGAATTTCAGTCCGATGCGCAGCATGTGACCATCAGGGCCGTGCCTTTACCCTTACGCCAACAAAATTTACAAATCTTGATTCCTGAACTGATAGGCTACCTGGCGAAGCAGTCCGTATTCGAACCTGGCAATATTGCGCAGTGGATTGCACGAAATCTGATGAGCGAACATGCGCAGTGGTCGATGGCTCAGGCCATTACCCTGCTGGCAGACGTAGAACGGTTATGTCCACAACTTGTGAAAACGCCGCCGGGTGGTCTGTTACAATCTGTTGATTTACATCCGGCAATGAAAGCCCTGAAAGATGAGTGATATCAGTAAGGTGAGCCTGCCTAAGGCGATTTTTTTGATGGGGCCGACGGCCTCCGGTAAAACGGCGTTAGCCATTGAGCTGCGTAAAATTTTACCAGTGGAGTTGATAAGCGTTGATTCTGCCCTTATTTACAAAGGGATGGATATCGGGACGGCGAAGCCGAACGCTGAAGAGTTACTCGTCGCGCCGCACCGATTGCTGGATATTCGCGATCCGTCGCAGGCTTACTCGGCTGCTGATTTTCGCCGCGATGCGCTGGTGGAAATGGCCGATATCACCGCGGCGGGACGGATCCCACTGTTAGTGGGCGGTACGATGTTGTATTTCAAGGCATTGCTGGAAGGGTTGTCGCCGCTACCGTCGGCAGATCCCGAAGTGCGGGCCAGAATTGAGCAACAGGCGGCAGAGCAAGGTTGGGAGTCATTGCATCGTCAACTTCAGGAGATCGATCCGGTTGCGGCAGCAAGGATTCATCCAAATGATCCACAAAGGCTTTCCCGGGCACTGGAAGTTTTTTTCATTTCGGGTAAAACTTTAACGGAACTGACGCAAACGTCAGGAGACGCTCTACCGTATCAGGTGCATCAGTTCGCCATCGCCCCGGCGAGCCGTGAACTGCTCCATCAACGAATTGAGCAGCGTTTTCATCAGATGTTGGCTTCAGGTTTTGAAGCAGAAGTCCGGGCGCTTTTTGCCCGAGGAGATTTGCATACGGATTTGCCTTCCATTCGTTGCGTGGGTTATCGCCAGATGTGGTCTTACCTTGAAGGCGAAATCTCATACGATGAAATGGTTTATCGAGGTGTTTGCGCCACGAGACAGTTGGCGAAGCGGCAGATAACCTGGTTGCGTGGTTGGGAAGGGGTTCACTGGCTTGACAGTGAAAAACCAGAACAGGCGCGTGACGAGGTATTACAGGTTGTTGGTGCTATCGCAGGCTGAATGTGTACAATTGAGACGTATCGTGCGCAATTTTTCAGAATCGAAAGGTTCAAAGTACAAATAAGCATATAAGGAAAAGAGAGAATGGCTAAGGGGCAATCTTTACAAGATCCGTTCCTGAACGCACTGCGTCGGGAACGTGTTCCAGTTTCTATTTATTTGGTGAATGGTATTAAGCTGCAAGGGCAAATCGAGTCTTTTGATCAGTTCGTGATCCTGTTGAAAAACACGGTCAGCCAGATGGTTTACAAGCACGCGATTTCTACTGTTGTCCCGTCTCGCCCGGTTTCTCATCACAGTAACAACGTCGGTGGCGGTACCAGCAGTAACTACCATCATGGTAGCAGCGCGCAGAATACTTCCGCGCAACAGGACAGCGAAGAAACCGAATAAGGTTTCGGGCTGTTTTTTTACACGGGGAGCCAGCGATCCTGCGTTCCCCGCTGATCTATTTAGAGGGTTATACGCTTGTTTGACCGTTATGATGCTGGTGAGCAGGCGGTACTGGTACACATCTATTTTACGCAAGACAAAGATATGGAAGACCTCCAGGAGTTTGAATCTCTGGTCTCTTCCGCCGGTGTCGAAGCATTGCAGGTGATTACCGGTAGCCGTAAAGCGCCGCACCCAAAGTATTTTGTAGGTGAAGGTAAAGCAGTTGAAATTGCGGAAGCTGTCAAAGCGACGGGTGCTTCGGTCGTTCTTTTTGACCATGCCCTGAGCCCGGCGCAAGAGCGTAACCTGGAGCGTTTGTGCGAGTGTCGTGTTATCGACCGCACCGGCCTTATTTTAGATATTTTCGCCCAACGTGCGCGTACCCATGAGGGTAAGTTGCAGGTTGAGCTGGCGCAGCTGCGTCATCTGGCTACGCGCCTGGTGCGTGGCTGGACCCACCTTGAAAGACAGAAAGGCGGGATAGGTTTGCGTGGTCCGGGGGAAACCCAGCTCGAAACCGACCGTCGTTTGTTGCGTAATCGCATTGTGCAGATACAGTCGCGCCTGGAAAGAGTTGAAAAGCAGCGTGAGCAGGGGCGGCAATCGCGTATCAAAGCCGACGTTCCTACTGTTTCGCTGGTGGGATATACCAACGCCGGTAAATCTACCCTTTTCAATCGCATCACTGAAGCGCGGGTCTACGCGGCAGACCAGTTGTTTGCCACCCTCGACCCGACGTTGCGGCGTATTGACGTCTCGGATGTCGGTGAAACCGTGCTGGCAGATACCGTAGGGTTTATTCGCCATCTGCCGCACGATCTGGTGGCTGCATTTAAAGCCACGTTACAAGAGACGCGGCAAGCTACATTACTGCTGCACGTCATTGATGCGGCAGATGTGCGTGTACAAGAAAACATCGAAGCGGTGAATACGGTTCTTGAAGAGATCGATGCTCACGAGATCCCAACTCTGCTGGTGATGAACAAGATCGATATGCTGGAAGATTTCGAACCACGTATTGATCGAGATGAAGAGAACAAACCGATCCGTGTCTGGCTTTCCGCGCAGACCGGAGCGGGGATACCACAGCTTTTTCAGGCTTTGACGGAGCGGCTTTCCGGCGAGGTGGCGCAGCATACATTGCGTCTGCCACCGCAGGAAGGGCGTCTGAGAAGTCGTTTTTATCAGCTTCAGGCAATAGAAAAAGAGTGGATGGAGGAGGACGGCAGCGTAAGTCTGCAGGTTCGTATGCCGATCGTTGACTGGCGTCGCCTCTGTAAACAAGAACCGGCGTTGATCGATTACCTGATCTAACGGCGTAGCGTCTGAAGCGTGGAGTCATATCCTCTGGCGTCGAAAGACAACAGGGATCACCGCATAACAAATATGGAGCACAAACATGGCGTGGAATCAGCCCGGTAATAACGGACAAGACCGCGACCCGTGGGGAAGCAGCAAACCTGGCGGCAACTCTGAGGGAAATGGAAACAAAGGCGGTCGCGATCAAGGGCCACCTGATTTAGATGATATCTTCCGCAAACTGAGCAAAAAACTCGGCGGTCTGGGCGGCGGTAAAGGCACCGGATCTGGCGGTGGCAGTTCATCGCAAGGCCCGCGCCCGCAGCTTGGCGGTCGTGTCGTTACCATCGCAGCGGCAGCGGTTGTTATTATCTGGGCGGCCAGCGGTTTCTATACCATAAAAGAAGCCGAACGCGGCGTGGTAACACGCTTTGGTAAATTCAGCCATCTGGTTGAGCCGGGTCTGAACTGGAAACCGACATTTATCGACGAAGTCAAACCGGTGAACGTAGAAGCTGTGCGTGAACTGGCAGCTTCCGGTGTGATGCTGACCTCAGACGAAAACGTGGTGCGCGTTGAGATGAACGTGCAGTACCGCGTCACCAATCCGGAAAAATATCTGTATAGCGTGACCAGCCCGGATGACAGCCTGCGTCAGGCTACCGACAGCGCCCTGCGTGGGGTTATCGGTAAATACACCATGGACCGCATTCTGACGGAAGGTCGTACCGTGATTCGTAGCGATACTCAGCGCGAACTGGAAGAGACGATTCGTCCTTATGACATGGGTATCACTCTGCTGGACGTCAACTTCCAGGCCGCTCGTCCACCGGAAGAAGTAAAAGCGGCGTTTGACGATGCGATTGCCGCGCGTGAAAACGAACAGCAATACATTCGTGAAGCAGAAGCGTATACCAACGAAGTTCAGCCGCGTGCGAACGGTCAGGCGCAACGTATCCTCGAAGAAGCGCGTGCGTACAAAGCCCAAACCATCCTGGAAGCTCAGGGTGAAGTGGCGCGCTTTGCTAAACTTCTGCCGGAATATAAAGCCGCGCCAGAAATTACTCGCGAGCGTCTGTATATCGAGACGATGGAAAAAGTGTTGGGCAACACCCGCAAAGTGCTGGTTAACGATAAAGGTGGCAACCTGATGGTTCTGCCGTTAGACCAGATGCTGAAAGGTGGTAACGCGCCTGCGGCGAAGAGTGACAACGGTGCCAGCAATCTGCTGCGTCTGCCGCCAGCCTCTTCCTCCACAGCCAGTGGAGCAAGCAACACGTCGTCCACCAGTCAGGGCGATATTATGGACCAACGCCGCGCCAACGCGCAGCGTAACAACTACCAGCGTCAGGGGGAATAACGATGCGTAAGTCAGTTATCGCGATTATCATCATCGTGCTGGTAGTGCTTTACATGTCTGTCTTTGTCGTCAAAGAAGGTGAGCGCGGTATTACGCTGCGTTTTGGTAAGGTACTGCGTGACGATGACAACAAACCTCTGGTCTATGAGCCGGGTCTGCATTTCAAGATACCGTTCATTGAAACGGTGAAAATGCTCGACGCACGTATTCAGACCATGGACAACCAGGCCGACCGCTTTGTGACCAAAGAGAAAAAAGACCTGATCGTTGACTCTTATATCAAATGGCGCATCAGCGATTTCAGCCGTTACTACCTGGCAACGGGTGGTGGTGACATTTCGCAAGCGGAAGTGCTGTTGAAACGTAAGTTTTCTGACCGTCTGCGTTCTGAAATTGGTCGCCTGGACGTGAAAGACATCGTTACCGATTCCCGTGGTCGTCTGACTCTGGAAGTGCGTGACGCGCTGAACTCCGGTTCTGCGGGTACAGAAGATGAAGTTACTACTCCGGCAGCAGATAACGCCATTGCCGAAGCGGCAGAGCGCGTAACGGCTGAGATGAAGGGCAAAGTACCGGTCATCAACCCGAACAGTATGGCGGCGCTGGGTATTGAAGTTGTCGATGTGCGTATTAAGCAGATCAACCTGCCGACCGAAGTGTCTGAAGCGATCTACAACCGTATGCGCGCCGAGCGTGAAGCGGTAGCGCGTCGTCACCGTTCTCAAGGTCAGGAAGAAGCAGAAAAACTGCGCGCGACTGCTGACTATGAAGTGACCAGAACGCTGGCAGAAGCTGAGCGTCAGGGCCGTATCATGCGCGGTGAAGGTGATGCCGAAGCTGCCAGACTGTTTGCTGATGCATTCAGTAAAGATCCGGATTTCTACGCATTCATCCGTAGCCTGCGTGCTTATGAGAACAGCTTCTCTGGCAATCAGGACGTGATGGTCATGAGCCCGGACAGCGATTTCTTCCGCTACATGAAGACGCCGACTTCCGCAACGCGTTAATATAACGACCGCGGTACAGGTCAATAAAGCCACCGCATCCTCAGGGATGTCGGTGGTTTTCTTTTTCTATAAGGATAATGAATGAATTCGACAATCTGGCTGGCGCTCGCCCTGGTTTTGGTGCTGGAAGGTTTAGGGCCGATGCTTTACCCGAAGGCATGGAAGAAGATGATCTCTGCGATGACCAATTTGCCCGATAATATTTTACGTCGTTTTGGCGGTGGACTTGTGGTTGCGGGCGTTGTGGTCTACTACATGTTGAGGAAAACGATTGGTTGAATAAAAAACAGACTGATCGAGGTCATTTTTGAGTGCAAAAAGTGCTGTAACTCTGAAAAAGCGATGGTAGAATCCATTTTTAAGCAAACGGTGATTTTGAAAAATGGGTAACAACGTCGTCGTACTGGGCACCCAATGGGGTGACGAAGGTAAAGGTAAGATCGTCGATCTTCTGACTGAACGGGCTAAATATGTTGTACGCTACCAGGGCGGTCACAACGCAGGCCATACTCTCGTAATCAACGGTGAAAAAACCGTTCTCCATCTTATTCCATCAGGTATTCTTCGCGAGAATGTAACCAGCATCATCGGTAACGGTGTTGTGCTGTCTCCGACTGCGCTGATGAAAGAGATGAAAGAACTGGAAGACCGTGGCATCCCCGTTCGTGAGCGTCTGCTGCTGTCTGAAGCATGTCCGCTGATCCTTGATTATCACGTTGCGCTGGATAACGCGCGTGAGAAAGCGCGTGGTGCTAAAGCGATCGGCACCACCGGTCGTGGTATCGGGCCTGCTTATGAAGACAAAGTAGCACGTCGTGGTCTGCGTGTTGGCGACCTTTTCGACAAAGAAACCTTCGCTGAAAAACTGAAAGAAGTGATGGAATATCACAACTTCCAGTTGGTTAACTACTACAAAGTTGAAGCGGTTGATTACCAGAAAGTTCTGGATGATACGATGGCTGTTGCCGACATCCTGACTTCTATGGTGGTTGACGTTTCTGACCTGCTCGACCAGGCGCGTCAGCGTGGCGATTTCGTCATGTTCGAAGGTGCGCAGGGGACGCTGCTGGATATCGACCACGGTACTTATCCGTACGTAACCTCTTCCAACACCACTGCTGGTGGCGTGGCGACTGGTTCCGGCCTGGGCCCGCGTTATGTTGATTACGTTCTGGGTATCCTCAAAGCTTACTCCACTCGTGTAGGTGCAGGTCCGTTCCCGACCGAACTGTTTGATGAAACTGGCGAGTTCCTCTGCAAGCAGGGTAACGAATTCGGCGCAACTACAGGTCGTCGTCGTCGTACCGGCTGGCTGGACACCGTTGCCGTTCGTCGTGCGGTTCAGCTGAACTCCCTGTCTGGCTTCTGCCTGACCAAACTGGACGTTCTGGATGGCCTGAAAGAGGTGAAACTCTGCGTGGCTTACCGTATGCCGGATGGTCGCGAAGTGACCACCACTCCGCTGGCAGCTGACGGCTGGAAAGGTGTAGAGCCGATTTACGAAACCATGCCGGGCTGGTCTGAATCCACCTTCGGTGTGAAAGATCGTAGCGGCCTGCCGCAGGCGGCGCTGAACTACATCAAGCGTATTGAAGAGCTGACCGGTGTGCCGATCGATATCATCTCTACCGGTCCGGATCGCACCGAAACGATAATTCTGCGCGACCCGTTCGACGCATAATTGATGATTGTATCGACAGATTCCTTGAAAAAGTCGGAATCAATTTCCGTAATTTAGAAAATGCCCCGTAAACCCTCGCCCAATCGGGCGGGGATATAAGGGGAGCTAATCAGGGGTTTTCTGCGCCGCTACATAAGCCTTCAATGTTTCGATTGTTGCGCCGCCAGCGCTACAGGCGAAATAGGAGCGTGACCAGAGCACCCCGCT
>NZ_PTRE01000063.1 GCF_002965065.1 Escherichia sp. MOD1-EC7003 | reverse complement strand
ACTGCTCTTTAACAATTTATCAGACAATCTGTGTGGGCACTCGAAGATACGGATTCTTAACGTCGCAAGACGAAAAATGAATACCAGGTCTCAAGAGTGAACACGTAATTCATTACGAAGTTTAATTCTTTGAGCATCAAACTTTTAAATTGAAGAGTTTGATCATGGCTCAGATTGAACGCTGGCGGCAGGCCTAACACATGCAAGTCGAACGGTAACAGGAAGCAGCTTGCTGCTTTGCTGACGAGTGGCGGACGGGTGAGTAATGTCTGGGAAACTGCCTGATGGAGGGGGATAACTACTGGAAACGGTAGCTAATACCGCATAACGTCGCAAGACCAAAGAGGGGGACCTTAGGGCCTCTTGCCATCGGATGTGCCCAGATGGGATTAGCTAGTAGGTGGGGTAAAGGCTCACCTAGGCGACGATCCCTAGCTGGTCTGAGAGGATGACCAGCCACACTGGAACTGAGACACGGTCCAGACTCCTACGGGAGGCAGCAGTGGGGAATATTGCACAATGGGCGCAAGCCTGATGCAGCCATGCCGCGTGTATGAAGAAGGCCTTCGGGTTGTAAAGTACTTTCAGCGGGGAGGAAGGGAGTAAAGTTAATAGCTTTGCTCATTGACGTTACCCGCAGAAGAAGCACCGGCTAACTCCGTGCCAGCAGCCGCGGTAATACGGAGGGTGCAAGCGTTAATCGGAATTACTGGGCGTAAAGCGCACGCAGGCGGTTTGTTAAGTCAGATGTGAAATCCCCGGGCTCAACCTGGGAACTGCATCTGATACTGGCAAGCTTGAGTCTCGTAGAGGGGGGTAGAATTCCAGGTGTAGCGGTGAAATGCGTAGAGATCTGGAGGAATACCGGTGGCGAAGGCGGCCCCCTGGACGAAGACTGACGCTCAGGTGCGAAAGCGTGGGGAGCAAACAGGATTAGATACCCTGGTAGTCCACGCCGTAAACGATGTCGACTTGGAGGTTGTGCCCTTGAGGCGTGGCTTCCGGAGCTAACGCGTTAAGTCGACCGCCTGGGGAGTACGGCCGCAAGGTTAAAACTCAAATGAATTGACGGGGGCCCGCACAAGCGGTGGAGCATGTGGTTTAATTCGATGCAACGCGAAGAACCTTACCTGGTCTTGACATCCTCAGAATCCTGTAGAGATACGGGAGTGCCTTCGGGAACTGAGAGACAGGTGCTGCATGGCTGTCGTCAGCTCGTGTTGTGAAATGTTGGGTTAAGTCCCGCAACGAGCGCAACCCTTATCCTTTGTTGCCAGCGATTCGGTCGGGAACTCAAAGGAGACTGCCAGTGATAAACTGGAGGAAGGTGGGGATGACGTCAAGTCATCATGGCCCTTACGACCAGGGCTACACACGTGCTACAATGGCGCATACAAAGAGAAGCGACCTCGCGAGAGCAAGCGGACCTCATAAAGTGCGTCGTAGTCCGGATTGGAGTCTGCAACTCGACTCCATGAAGTCGGAATCGCTAGTAATCGTGGATCAGAATGCCACGGTGAATACGTTCCCGGGCCTTGTACACACCGCCCGTCACACCATGGGAGTGGGTTGCAAAAGAAGTAGGTAGCTTAACCTTCGGGAGGGCGCTTACCACTTTGTGATTCATGACTGGGGTGAAGTCGTAACAAGGTAACCGTAGGGGAACCTGCGGTTGGATCACCTCCTTACCTTAAAGAAACGTACTTTGCAGTGCTCACACAGATTGTCTGATGAAAAGTGAAAAGCAAGGCGTCTTGCGAAGCAGACTGATACGT
>NZ_PTRE01000062.1 GCF_002965065.1 Escherichia sp. MOD1-EC7003 | reverse complement strand
TTGTAATGATGATATCTTTATAACCGTATTCTGTTAAAATATCATTAATTGCGGATATGATTTGGTTATTGCAAATAATATTATTGTAATAAAAAATATTTTTTTCTTTAAGGTAATTGAAAAATGGAGTTAAATCCGTGGTTGATTCGCAACGCCCATAAAGCGCGATATTTTTCCCATGCCATACCAGGGTGATTGCATGAAGTTTGTTTTCTTTTAGCTGCTGATATACATCAGCTCTGGTAAACGTTGGGAGTTCAGCTTTTGGGGAAAGCAAAACGTAACTGCCGATGGCTCCAGACAACGCAATAGCAGCACCAATCACGCCTGCCAGGATAAGACGCTTTTTGCGTTGATTCCTGGCAGAGAACCTTTCTGGCATATCAGACAATGGCAAGGCGTGGTCAATATCACCAATGATGAAGCCACACCCCGCTATATCGATGACCTTTCCGATAGGTAATGGTTGATCTGCTTCATAGGGAGTGGGCTGTCCATCAATCCAAAATTCAATTGGAGATAAAAGGAAAACACCTTCCTCACGTATATCAAGTAAAAACTGATTGAGGCCTTGTTCAAGGGGAAAGTAAACAATATCGTTATCTTCTGTGCCTATCGTTAGGTTTCCCATCGGAAGTTGTAATTCCCGATTACGCATCGCACCATTGAGAAGTTTTATTTTATATGAGGATAACATTTTTAAATTTTATTCGTCCTGGTGGTTGAACAATGAGAAAAAATATGGTGAACTTACACTGACTAAGAATAGAGTAGAAAGGAAGCTGTTGTACAGTACTATTTAATGGAATATTCATAATTAATGTTTACGTGAGTTTCCAATGGCTAATGGTATTGAATTTAATCAAAACACCGCATCTATTTTCAATTCTAATTCATTAGATTTTGAATTGGAATCTCAACAATTAACGCAAAAAAGCTCTTCTAATAGCAATTCTCCATTATTAAATTTGCAAAATGAATTAGCGATGATTACCAGTTCGTCGCTTTCAGAAACGATTGAAGGGCTAAGCCTGGGGTATCGCAAAGGTAGCGCCAGGAAAGAAGAGGAAGGTACGACAACGGAGAAGCTGCTCAATGATATGCAAGAGCTGCTTACTCTGACCGATAGCGATAAACTAAAAGAACTATCATTAAAGAATAGTGGGCTGCTGGAACAGCATGATCCTAACTTGGCTATGTTTGGTAATATGCCAAAAGGGGAAATTGTCGCGCTCATATCTTCTCTATTGCAATCTAAGTTTGTTAAGATTGAATTAAAAAAGAAATATGCCAAATTATTATTAGAATTATTAGGCGAAGATGATTGGGAGTTGGCTCTGCTTTCCTGGTTAGGGGTGGGGGAGTTAAATCAGGAAGGTATCCAGAAGATCAAGAAGCTTTATGAAAAGGCTAAGGACGAGGACTCTGAAAACGGAGCCTCTTTACTTGACTGGTTTATGGAGGTCAAGGATCTTCCAGAGCGTGAGAAGCACTTAAAGGTTATTATTAGGGCGCTATCGTTCGATCTTTCTTATATGTCTTCTTTTGAAGACAAGGTAAAAACATCTTCAATTATTAGCGATTTATGCCGGATAATCGTTTTTTTATCGCTTGATAACTATACAGATATTATTGCAATCTCCATTAAGAAAGATAAAGATGTCATTTTAAATGAAGTGTTATCTATTATTGAACATGTATGGCTAACAGAAGACTGGCTACTGGAGAGCCCTTCTCGGGTATCGATAGTCGAAGATAAACATGTTTATTATTTCCATTTATTGAAAGACTTTTTTGCATCATTACCCGATGCTTGTTTTATTGATAACGAGCAGAGGGATAATACATTATTAATGATTGGTAAAGTAATTGATTATAAGGAGGATGTTATGTGATTTAATTGTTTTTTAATAGTTTTGGTCATGCTAAGAAAGATTATTAAGAGGTATATACATGGATACATTAACTACAGCATCAGTTGCTAGTACGAATGCAAGTACTTCGACATCGATGACCTATGATTTAGGGAGCATGTCGAAAGATCAGGTTGTTGAACTATTCAATAAACTCGGTGTTTTTCAGGCTGCGCTTCTCATGTTTTCCTATATGTATCAGGCACAAAGCGATCTGTCGATTGCAAAGTTTGCTGATATGAATCAGGCATCTAAGGCGTCAACCACTGCCCAAAAAATGGCGAATCTTGTGGATGCTAAAATTGCTGATGTTCAAAGTAGCTCCGAAAAGAATGCGAAAGCCAAGCTTCCTCAAGACGTGATTGACTATATAAAAGATCCTCGCAATGACATTACAGTAAGTGGTATTGACAATATAGAGGTTGAATTAGGCGCTGGTGATTTGCAAACGGTGAAAGCAGCTATTTCAGCTAAAGCGAATAATTTGACAACGACGGTGAATAATAGCCAGCTTGAAATACAGCAAATGTCAAATACGTTAAACCTATTAACGAGTGCACGTTCTGATATGCAGTCACTGCAATACAGAACTATATCAGCAATATCCCTTGGTAAATAACCGGAGATAACTATGCTTAATGTAAATAGCGATATCCAGTCTGTGATGTCTGGGGTCAGTGCCGCTACGACTACTTCAGGTATTAATCAACCTGAAGGGGCTTCCGCGCTGGATTTACAGCTGGTTAAATCAGCTGCCCCATCAGCAAGTTGGACAGAAAGTACCGCTTTACCAACGCCACCGGCAGGCCACTCATTAGTGACGCCCTCTGTTGCTGAAGATGTTTTGAGCAAACTTTTTGGCGGCATCAGTGGTGATGTTATGAGCCGCACTAGTGGGACAGAACCACAGAGTAGTACACAAAGTACAACCTCTGGCTATCCTTATCTTTCTCAGGTGAATAACGTTGACCCTCAGACAATGATGATGATGGCCACTCTGTTATCCCTGGATGCCTCAGCGAAGAAAGTTGAGAGTATGAAGAACTCCAACGAGATCTACAAGGATGGACAAAATCAAGCGCTGGAAAATAAAACTCTGGAATTTAAAAAACAGCTTGAAGAACAACAGAAAGCCGAAGAGAAAGCACAAAAAAGTAAAATTGTTGGTCAGGTCTTTGGTTGGTTAGGGGTTGCGGTAACTGCTGTTGCAGCTATTTTTAACCCAGCTCTCTGGGCTGTTGTTGCTATTAGTGCAACAGCAATGGCGCTGCAAACTGCGGTTGATGTTATGGGCGATAAGGCTCCGCAGGCGTTAAAAACAGCAGCGCAAGCTTTTGGCGGTTTATCTCTTGCCGCAGGTATTCTGACAGCCGGCATTGGCGGGGTGTCTTCACTTATGTCTAAAGTTGGCGATGTGGCTGGCAAAGTGGGTTCAAACATCGTAAAAGCGGTCACTACGCTGGCCGACACTTTTGTCGAAAACGTTGCATCGAAAATTTCGGCTGTGGCAAATGGTTTAACCACTTCTTCGCGCTCTATTGGTACAACTGTGCTGAATAATGACGCAGCGAATCATAACCTGTTATCACAGATTTCTGCTTTTGTTGTGGAAAATTTAACTCGACAAAGTGAAAGCTTAAGTCAGAGTGCGAAGGCAGAGCTGGAAAAAGCCACACTCGAGCTGCAAAACCAGGCGAGTTATATACAGAGTGCTTCTAAGCTAATTTCTGATTCTGCGCGAGTGAATAGCCGTATTGTCAGCGGTCGAGTTTAATTGTTAAAGAGGCGTTTATAATGAATACTATCGATAATAACAATGCGGCAATCGCAGTTAATTCTGTTTTGAGCAGCACGACTGGCAGCGCCAGTTCAACAACGACATCAACCTCGTCAATCAGTTCATCTTTACTTACTGATGGCAGAGTGGATATTTCTAGGCTTCTGCTGGAGATTCAAAAACTGTTGCGTGAGACGGTCACCACATTGCAAGATTATCTTCAGAAGCAATTGGCGCAAAGCTATGATATCCAACTAGCCGTTTTTGAGAGCCAAAATAAAGCTATTAGTGAGAAAAAAGCCGGTGTGACAGCCGCTCTGATTGGTGGTGCTATCTCATCTGTCCTGGGGATTTTAGGCTCTTTTGCTGCCATTAATAGCGCAACGAAAGGAGCGAGTGATGCCGTTCAGCAAGCCGCTTCTACTTCTGCGAAGTCTATCAGTACAGCCTCTGAAGCTTCAACTAAAGCACTGGCGAAGGCTTCCGAAAGTATTGCAGATGCAGCAGATGATGCAGCCTCAATGCAGCAAACTATCGCGGCAGCTGCAAAAGCGGCCAGTCGTACATCTGGTGTCACTGATGATGTGGCTGCTTCTGCTCAGAAAGCTTCTCAAGTAGCTGAAGAGGCTGCTGGTGCTGCTCAAGAATTAGCAGAGAAGACAGGACTATTAAGTCGCTTTGCTGCTGCTGCTGGAAGGATTTCCGGTTCTACGTCATTTATTGTTGTTACCAGCCTTGCTGAAGGTACGAAAACATTGCCAACAACGATATCTGAATCTGTCAAGTCCAATCATGATATCAGTGAGCAGCGTGCTAAATCTGTAGAAAATCTCCAGGCGTCGAATTTAGAGAACTACAAACAGGATGTTCGCAGAACGCAGGATGATATCTCTGGCCGTCTGCGTGATATGACAACGACAGCCCGTGACCTTACCGACCTTATTAATCGCCTGGGGCAATCGGCTCGCTTGGCTGGGTAATTGATCATGGTCGATACGTTTAATGATGAAGTGCTTAATCACTATCTTGAACAAAAAGGGTACACAATACAGAAGGAGTTTCTTTGTGGCAGTGCCTTTTTTATCGGATGGCGGATTGAGACACCTTTTTTCTCATTAGCGTACAGACTGGATGAACAAGAACTGATTTTGTGCTCTTTTGAAGCACGTAACCAAACAGGGCTTAACGGCCCTGTTTTATCACTGACTCGTTTGCTCGAAGAGTTGTATCACCATTTTTCGGGTATTAAGAAAATCAGTGCGATGAAAGCTAAGATTGGTTCAGATTCAGAACGTCAAAAGCGCGAAGAGTTGTTTAATTATTTCATCAGAAAGGGTGCCGTGCAGCAAGAAACAGAAGACGGAATTTGGTTCGTAATGAATGTAAATAGTTAGGGATTTTTATTTTATTAACTATTAAGGAGATTTAATGAATTTATCTGAAATTACTCAACAAATGGGTGAGGTAGGTAAAACGCTGAGCGATTCTGTGCCAGAGTTACTTAATAGCACCGATTTGGTTAATGACCCTGAAAAAATGTTAGAGTTGCAGTTTGCGGTTCAGCAATATTCTGCTTATGTTAACGTAGAAAGTGGAATGCTGAAAACGATAAAAGATCTGGTCTCAACCATTTCCAACCGTAGCTTTTAATTTTTATGGTTAATGATGTTTCTGCCAATAAGATACTGGTGTGGGCAGCTGTAGCCGCGGCAAATCATAAGCTTCCCAAATATGCGGAAGCTATCCTGAATGTATTTCCGCAAATTATACCTGATAAAAAAGATATCGCACATTTAGAATTTATTATCTTATTCGGATTAAATAGAAAAAATGATGCGGTAAAGGCTTTGGAGAACTGTATGGATGATGAGACGAGTCAGTTATTGTACAGTTTGGTCCATGAGAATGGTAGTGGCTGGGTACGAGGATTTTAATTTATATTGATTTAAAATAATTTAATTATTTGTTTTGATATATTATGAGAGTTCGCCAGGCATTCATCATATCAGAATGATAAATACAGCTGTACAAAAGTATTCATATTTCCATATGTATTTAATTTAATGAATTATAGTTTTAATATAAATTAATAATTACTCCAATTAATTAGATATAAAGAGGCATAAATTATGCTTAATGGAATTAGTAACGCTGTTTCTACAATAGGGCGGCATCTTACAGGTGTCGCAAGTCGAGTGGGCTCTGCGGGGGTATCTGGATTTTCTGTAGCCCCTCAGACTGTGCGTCTTACTCCGGTGAGATTTCATTCCCCTTTTTCTCCAGGTTCGTCGAATATTAATGCGAGAACGACTTTTATATGAGTCAGATGACTCAGATGAATCGTATGAGTCAGATGGCGACTTCATTTACTCCTACTCGCCCGGCACCACCGCCACCGACAAGTGGACAGGCATCCGGGCCTGGTGGGCTACCGCCCATTGCACAGGCATTAAAAGATCATTTAGCTGCCTATGAACTATCGAAATCGTCTGAGACTGTAAGCTTTAAGCCAACCCGTCAGGCACCACCGCCACCGACAAGTGGACAGGCATCCGGGCCTGGTGGACTACCGCCCATTGCACAGGCATTAAAAGATCATTTAGCTGCCTTTGAGCTATCGAAAGCGTCTGAGACTGTAAGCTTTAAGCCAACCCGTCAGGCACCCCCGCCACCGACAAGTGGACAGGCATCCGAGTCTGGTGGACTACCGCCCATTGCACAGGCATTAAAAGATCATTTAGCTGCCTATGAGCAATCGAAAAAAGTATAATCAACTAATTTAAAACGATTAGCCGGTGTTGATTATTTATTTGCCAACTAATAAAAGCCGATATTAAACTGTGTAGTAATATACTCGTCATACTTCAAGTTGCATGTGTTGCGTCCCCCCAGTCACTTACTTATGTAAGCTCCTGGGGATTCACTCGCTTGCCGCCTTCCTGCAATTCGAATTATTTAGAGTATAAATGTAATGAGTAATATCGGTTTTTATTGGGGGGATTGTAATTAATAATGTATTATTATACGGTGAAAGTGGAGAAAGGGGCGTTTTGTTAAAAGCGCACATAGCTCAAAAGTCTGTTCGCTATTGATTGTGATAATCTGAAAGGCTGTAAATTCAGGTGTACTGGCAATAGCGGACACAACCATTTGTTCTTTTTTTACGCAGTTATCTGATAATATTTTCCTGAAGGCTGCCGGGGCGATATTCCCCAGACGGGAGTGGCGGCGCTGGCGGTTGTAGAAAATCTCAATGTATTCCCGGACTACTTTTTCGACTCTTTATTCCACTGTAGCAAGCCTGCGATATCCTTCTCGCCTTCGGCTTCTTTTAAGCGCCGTTGTTGTTCGGCAAACTGAACATACTCCACCTGCGCTTTTTCATCGGCCATTTTCTTACTGATTTTACCCGCGCCTTGTAGAACCTCACGGTCGTTAAATTGCAGGAACTGATCCAGCTTATCCTGCCAGTCGCGCAAAAAGACCTGCTGACGACGACGGGCCTGATCCTCGGCGAAATCCAGCCACATGTTAACTACGCGGTTAAGTTCGCTGACTTCATCCTGAGTGAGATAATTTTTTGCCACCGTCACGTCACCCTTACGCACCTCCTCACCTTTATAGCTGGTCAGCCCCATATGCGGCTGGCTGGCGTCAGCACGCTGATGAATGAGTTCAGCAGCGGTATGTCCGGTACAGGCAAAATGTAACTTGTTCTGGATGGTTTGAAAAAACTGCGTGGTTTCTTTGAGGGACGGTTGATAATCGGCGGCCAGAGCAAAGATCTCCCGGACACGCAGATAAACGCGGCGTTCGCTGGCGCGAATATCGCGGATACGCTCCAGCATCTCATCGAAATAGTCGGGTACAGCCGATGAACCCACGGGCGGGTTCTTCAGCCGCTCATCGTCCATCACAAAACCTTTGATCAGGTATTCCTGGAGCGTCTGAGTTGCCCACTGGCGGAACTGCGTGCCGCGAGGGGAGCGAACGCGGTAGCCGACAGCAAGAATAACAGGCAGGCTGTAGTGAAGCCGGTTACGGCTTACCTGACGGCCACCTTCCTGTTGAACTTGTAAGTAAGACTTACAGGTTGCGTTTTGTTCAAGTTCGCCTTCTTCATAGATCGCTTTAATGTGCTGTGTAATGGCCTGGGGAGTGATCTGATAAAGGTTTGCGATGGTTGCCTGAGGGAGCCATAGCGTCTCTTGCTCAAAGCGGCATTCAACGCGTACTTCACCGTCATCGCTGGCAAACATAACAAATTCGCCTGCCGGGGATTGGGTTAAGTATTTATCTGTCATGCCGCCTCCGCTTATATCTGACTCGCAATGTCGTAATCCGCTTAGTATGCCAGAAATTCCTGGTGAAGCTTATTACGCAGATAGAGTTTATTTTGCGGGCAGCGCTCCCGGATAATGCTTCGCCACGATGTCATTCATCTTCTCCACCAGATCCAGACGCTTGAATGTGATATGCCCGCTGCCCTTCTGGAAGTAGCGAATAGAGAATAAATCATCTTCAAAGACCTGCTCACGCGGATTATCGCGCACAAAATTCATAAATCGGATAGAGATATCATGCCGGTTATCGGGAATGGTTTTACCATCCAGCAGGTAGAGCATTCGTTCCAGATCGGCGAGCTGATCGCGCCGCCAGCCCCAGTTCAGGCTATAGCCCCATTTGTCATACTTCACTAAGCTATTGATGATAATCCGCTTGCCAAAACAGCAGGGATTATTGGTTTTGTAGTCCCAGCTTAGCCCTTTAAATACGTTAATAATTCCACGTTCGAAAACATCCTGTTTATTGTGGTGGAGTTGTTCAAAGGTACTCAGGATGTTGGCTTCGCTGATGGCCGGAAGATCGCCCCCTTCGAGGTTTTTAGCCCACTGGCTGCGCTGAGGGATCCCCATAAATCAGCGCTAATAAACCAACACCATATTCTGGTAGGTTTTGGCGAGATGATTAAGAACTGTGCTTAGCACTGTTCGTCTTAAAATTAGCGGGGAGTGTCGTAAGACATTCTTCGCTAACGTCAGATACGAGATTACCCGCCGTGTTTTAATGCTGTTGGCCTGATATCTCAGATGTAATCCTTTGTTTTCAGCATGATAGCCAATAAG